>CAZFCY010000104.1:14646-17243 GCA_964517665.1 uncultured Opitutaceae bacterium
CAAGGTCGTGATCGTGATCAACAAGATCGATCGCGACAACGCCGAGCCGATGAAGATGTACGACAAGGTGCTCGAGCTGCTCATGGAGTTGAACGCCACCGAGGAGCAGTTCGACGCGCCGGTCGTTTACGGCTCCGGCCGCGACGGCTACATGATGTTCAAGCTCGACGACGAGAAGAAGGACATGACGCCGCTTTTCGAAACGATCCTCGAGCACGTCCCGCCGCCGTTCGCGAAGCCGAACGAGCCTTTTCACATGCTCGTCTCCAACATCGACTGGAGCGACTACGTCGGCCGGATCGCGGTCGGAAAGGTATTGGGTGGAAACAGCAGCGTCGGCGACACGGTCTGGGTCATCCGCCACGGCGAGAACGGCCGGCGCGTGCGCGCCAAGATCACGAAGGTCTTCGAGTTCTCCGGACTCGGCACGCACGAATCGGCCACCGCGACCGCGGGCAACATCGTCGGCATCTCCGGTTTCGAGGACATCGACATCGGCGACACGATCACCGCGAAGGAAGACGACCACGCCCTGCCCTTCACGCAGATCGATCCGCCGACGCTCGAGATGCAGTTCTGCGTCAACGACGGCCCGCTGGTCGGCAAGGAGGGAAAACTCGTGACCTCGCGACAGTTGCGCGAGCGGCTCATGCGCGAGTTGAAGACGAACGTCTCGATCAGCGTCGAAGACTCCGACCGCGCCGGCGTTTTCAACGTCAAGGCCCGCGGCGCGATGCAGATCGCGGTGCTCGTCGAGACGATGCGGCGAGAAGGATTCGAGCTGCTCGTCTCGCGGCCGACCGTGATCGAGAAGTTCGAAAACGGCCAGCGACTGGAGCCCTACGAAACACTCTGGATCGAAGTGCCCGACGAATGCGTCGGCGCGATCATGCAAAACCTGGCCAACCGCAAGGGACAGCTCACGAACATGGAAAAGCTCTCCCACTCCACCATGATGGAGGCCACGATCACGACGCGCGGCCTCATCGGCATGGAGATCGACGTCGTCAACGCCACCAGCGGGCGCGGCGTGATGAGCCACCTCTTCAAGGAATACGCCCCCTATGCGGGCGAAGTCCTCACCCGCCTGACCGGCGCCCTCATCGCCACCGAGGCCGGTGTCACGACCTCCTACGCGCTCGTCCTCGTGCAGGAGCGCGGGAAACTTTTCGTCAGCCCGGGCGAGGACGTTTACGAGGGCATGATCATCGGCGAGAACCCGCGCAACGAAGACATCGTGTGCAACGCGGTGCGGGAAAAGAAACTCACCAACTTCCGCTCCCAGGGCGAAGGCGTCGCGACCGGCCTGGTCCCGGCGGTGAAGCTCTCCCTCGAACGCTCGATCGAATACATCGCCGCGGACGAATTCGTCGAAGTCACCCCGAAGAGTCTCCGTCTGCGCAAACGCATCCTGAACAACGGCGAGCGCCAGAAAGCCCGCAAGGCGATCAAGCAGGCCTGAGCCGGCTTTTCCTCCGACCTTTGGAGTGCGGCGATTCCCGAGAAAAAATCAGCTATGGAATCAGGCCTGCCCTCTCGGGTCTGCTCTCGTTAAAGAGGATCGATTTTCCTCCGAATCCTCCGCGCCCCGGCGGCTCAATCCTGCCTCATGGTGCACCCGTCGGGACTCGAACCCAAATCTTCGGCTTCGGAGGCCAACATTCTATCCATTGAACTACGGGTGCCCCTTTCGCTGAGCGAAAGCCGCGGAGTGTCCAAACCGCCCCGCGTCCTGTAAAGGTGATTCTCGCGACCCGGTCGCCCCGGGAACAGCCGCGGCGCGCTAAATATGGATCGCCTGGCCGTGCGTGGCGGCGGCGGCTTCGGCGAGCGCTTCGCTCAATGTCGGATGCGCGTGGATGGTGTGATGGATCTCGTCGATCGTGGCCTCAAGCTCGATCGCAAGGCCGTATTCCGCGATCAGCTCGGTCGCATCCGCGCCGATGATGTGCGCGCCGAGAATCTCGCCCGTGTCCTTCGCGCTCAGCACTTTCACGAAACCTTCCGACTCGGCGGACGCCACCGCCTTGCCCGAGGCGGTGAAGGGAAACTTGCCCACCTTGTAGTCCACGCCGTCCTCGCGCAATTTCTGCTCGGTGCGGCCGATGCTCGCGACCTGCGGCAGACAATACGTGCAGCCCGGAAAGTTCGTGACGCGCTTCGGCCTGGCCGCGCCGAACATGCCGTTGACCGCGTTGACCGCCTCGAACGTCGCCACGTGCGCAAGCCAGGGCGGGCCGATGATGTCGCCCGCGGCGTAAATGCCCGGGACGCTCGTTTCGTAGTCGTCGTTCACCACGACGTAGCCGCGATCGAGGTTCAACTTGATCTTCGGCGAGAGCGCGCCTTCGAGATTGGCCGTGACGCCGATGGCGAAAAGAACCGACTCCGCTTCGAGCGTGCGGCGCTCGTCGCCGTGCGAGAGTTCGAGCTTCACGCCGGTCTTCGCCACATCCACCTTCTCGACCTTCACGCCCGTGTGCTGTTCGATGCCGGCCTTGGTGAAGGAACGGCTCAACACCTTCGCGACCTCCTCGTCCTCGATGGGCAGGATCTGCGGCAGCATCTCGACGAGCGTCACCTTCGTGCCGAAGGCG
>CAZFCY010000104.1:17253-17841 GCA_964517665.1 uncultured Opitutaceae bacterium
CTTCGGCTGCTGCTTCATGGCGAGAGCCTCGCGCGAAGTCATGACGCGTTTGCCGTCGACCTCGATGCCGGGAAACTTCCGCGCCGTGCAACCGGTCGCGAGAAGGATCTTGCCGGCCTTGAGAAACCGGCCCTTGTCCCTGCCTTCGGTGATCTCGACCATGCCGGGCACGTTCACCTGCGCGCGTCCGACGAAGTAATCGACCTTGTTCTTGCGAAAGAGAAACTCGATCCCCTTCGCCATCTGGTCGGCCACGCCGCGCGAGCGCGCGATGATCTTCTCGAAATCGAATCCAACCTTCCCGACCGTCAATCCGAAGGTTTCCGCCTTCTGGATCTTCGAGTAAAGCTCGGCGCTTTTCAGCAGCGCCTTGCTCGGGATGCACCCCCAGTTGAGGCACGTGCCGCCTGCGCGTTCCATTTCGATGCAGGCCACTTTCTTGCCCAACTGCCCGGCGCGAATGGCGCCGGCGTATCCCGCCGGACCGCCGCCGATGACGACGAGGTCGTAATTGGTCGATTCTGACATAGCCCACCAATCAAGCGGCTTCCCGGCGATGTTCAAGGGCGCAAAGCGCGGGCGAGAGGC
>CAZFCY010000105.1:0-17520 GCA_964517665.1 uncultured Opitutaceae bacterium
CGAAGGCAAGCGCTGCGCCGAGACGCTTTTCTTCGACTACCACCGCGAGAACAAGGTCGATATCCGCGTCATCCGCATCTTCAACACCTACGGCCCGCGCATGCTCGCGAACGACGGCCGGGTCGTTTCGAACTTCATCGTCCAGGCCATCAAGGGCGAGGACATCACGGTCTATGGCGACGGGTCGCAGACGCGCTCGTTCTGTTACGTGGACGACCTCATCGAGGGCTTCGTCCGCTTCATGAACCAGGAGGAAACCGTCGGCCCGCTCAACTGCGGCAACCCCGGCGAGTTCACCATGCTGGAGCTGGCCGAGGAGATTTTGAAGCTCGTCGGAGGCCGCTCGAAGATCGTGCACCGGCCACTTCCGTCCGACGATCCCAAGCAGCGCCAGCCCGACATCACGCTGGCGAGGAAACACCTCGGCGGCTGGGAGCCGAAGGTGCCGCTGGCCGATGGGCTGAAGCGCACGATCGAGTATTTCCGGACCCAGGTGTGACGGCCGGTCCCGGAAGGGCCGGGTTCCAGGAGCCAGGGGGGCAGGGGACAGGATCAGGGGACGGAATTCCTGTCCGATTCCTGTCTCCCGGCGCCTGTCTCCTGATCGAAGACCCTCCGAGCCCGTCCTTGCTATTCGCCGGAAAGCGCGGCTAATTCTCCGCTTTTTCCAATGATCGGTTACATCCTGAAGAAGATCTCAGGCCGCCACTACCGGAAGTTTGTGGCCAAGTGTCGCCCCGTGGTGGAGCGCATCAATGCGCTCGAACAGGAGTACCAGCAACTGTCCGAGGAGGCTCTCAAGGCCAAGACCGGCGAGTTCAAGGAGCGCCTCAAAAATGGCGAGACGACCGACGCCCTCCTGCCCGAGGCGTTCGCTGTGGTGAAGAACGCCGCGCGCCGCCTCTGTGGCCGCACGGAGGTCGTTTCCGAGCACGAGCTGACCTGGAACATGGTGCACTTCGACGTGCAGCTCATTGGCGGCATGGCCCTCCATCAGGGCAAGATCGCCGAAATGGCGACCGGCGAGGGCAAGACCCTCGTCGCCACGCTCCCGCTTTATCTCAACGCGCTCACCGGCCGCAACGCCCAGCTCGTCACGGTCAACGATTACCTCGCGCGCCGCGATTCGCAGTGGATGGGTTTTCTCTTCGGTTACCTCGGCCTCTCGGTCGGTTGCATCCAGAACCACATGAGTCCCGCCGAGCGCCGCCAGGCCTACGGCTGCGACATCACTTACGGCACGGCGTCCGAGTTCGGCTTCGATTACCTGCGCGACAACGGCATGGCCGTGAGCAAGGACCAGCAGGTCCAGCGCGAGCACTTTTACTGCATCGTCGACGAGGTCGATTCCATCCTCATCGACGAGGCGCGCACGCCGCTGATCATCAGCGGCCCGATGGCGATCCAGCGCGAGCAGCCCTACCCGCGGCTCAAGCCCACGGTCGAGCGGCTCGTCACCGAGCAGATGCGCTTGTGCAACCGGCTGGTCGGCGAGGCCAAGGCCGCCCTCGAGCAATCCGACGCCGGTTCCGAAGCCCGGGCCGAGGCGATCCACAAGCTCGTGCAGGTGAAATTCGGCGCGCCCAAGAACAAGCAGCTCCTCCGCCTCATGGAGACGCCGGAATGGCGCAAGCTGCTCGACAAGGCCGAGCTGGAGATGGGCAGCGATTTCAACAAGGAGGCCTCCTTCCGCATGAAGGAGGAACTCTACTTCGTCATCGACGAGCGCCAGCACCAGGCGGATTTGACGGAGAAGGGGCGCACGTTTCTCAAGCCCGACGATCCGGATGCCTTCATGCTTCCGGACCTGCCCACGATCTTCAGCGACCTCGAGCGCGCGGCCAACCTTACGCCCGAGGACAAGGAGGCTCACAAGCGCAAGGCCCAGGAGCGTTTCGAGACGGTCGGCGAGGACATCCACGCCATCAGCCAGCTCCTCCGCGCCTACTCGCTCTACGAGCGCGACATCCAATATGTCGTCACGCCCGAGGGGAAGGTCGCGATCGTCGATGAAAACACCGGCCGCATCATGCCGGGCCGCCGCTGGAGCGATGGGCTGCACGCCGCCGTCGAGGCGAAGGAGGGCGTCCAGATCGAGCGCGAGACGCGCACCTACGCCACGATCACGATCCAGAATTACTTCCGCATGTATGACAAACTCGGCGGCATGACCGGCACCGCCGAGACCGAGGCGACGGAGTTTCTCGAGATCTACAAACTCGACGCCACCGTCATTCCGACCAACCGCCCGTGCGTGCGCATCGATCGCAACGACGTCATCTACAAGACCCGCCGCTCGAAGTTCAACGCGGTCGTGAAGGAGATCGAGGAGGCGCACAAGCGCGGCCAGCCCGTGCTCGTCGGCACGGTCTCGGTCGAGGCCTCCGAGATCCTCAGCCGCATGCTCCGTCGCGTGAACATCACGCACGCGGTGCTCAACGCGAAGTATCACCAGCAGGAGGCCGACATCGTCGCGCGCGCCGGCCAGCGCGGCGCGGTGACGATCGCGACGAACATGGCCGGCCGCGGCACGGACATCAAACTGGGCGATGGCGTGGCCGAACTCGGCGGCCTTTACGTCATCGGCACCGAGCGCCACGAGTCGCGGCGCATCGACCGGCAGTTGCGCGGCCGTTGCGCGCGCCAGGGCGACCCGGGGTTGTCGAAGTTCTTCATCTCGCTCGAGGACGACCTCATGCGCCTCTTCGCCTCCGCCGGCCCGCTTGCGCGGATCATGGAGAAGTCGATGCTGGAGGACGAGGAACTCGCGCACCCGCTGCTCAACCGCTCGATCGAGTCCGCGCAGAAGAAGGTGGAGCAACAGAACTTCTCCATCCGCAAGCGCCTGCTGCAGTACGACGATGTGCTCAACCAGCAGCGCGAGATCATTTACAGCATTCGCAACGACGCGCTCCACAGCGACGAGCCCCGCTCGGTCATCTTCGAACTCGTCGGCGAGGAGATCGCCGATCGCCTGGAGGCCGCCGGCCTCGGGGCGAAGGCGGGCCCTGTCGCGCAGGCGCTCGAGAGTTTCATCGGCTGGCTCAATTCGCACTTTCCCGTCGGCCTGCGCCTCGAGGAACTGGAGAAACTGTCCCTCGACGACGCCCGCGCGCTCGTGATGGAGCGCATCGGCCAGGCCTACGCGCTCAAGGAAAACGTCGAGAATCGCGACGCCCTCACGCACCTCGAGCGTTATTTGCTGACCAACGCGGTGGACAACCACTGGCAGGAGCACCTCACCGAGATGGAGGATCTGCGCCGCTCGATCACGCTGCGCAGCTACGGCCAGAAGGATCCGCTGGTCGAATACAAGAGCGAGGCCTTCCGTTATTTCGAGGAGTTGATGGACAACATCCGCCTCCAGGTCTGCACGAGCGTCTTTCGCTCCGCGACCAACCTCATCGCGCTCGAAAACATCAAGCTCATGCTCGCGCGCAGCGCGAAGCTCGAGGGCCCCGGCACGGCGGACGCAACCGCCTCGGCGGCGCCGGCGCGCTCGCTCGCCGCCCCCGCGCGCGCCGCGTTCGGCGCCGCGGCGGATCGGGCGCAGGATCCGGCCGGCGGGAGACGCGAGATCAAGCTCCCGCAAGTCACGATCAAGCGAGAGGTCCCCAAGGTCGGCCGCAACGAGCCCTGCCCTTGTGGGAGCGGAAAGAAGTACAAGAACTGCCACGGCCGGTGAGACGCGGGCGCGCTGCGGGCGCAGTCGAACGATCACGCCGCGACCGAAAACGCCTGCTCGTGAGCTCTGAACAACGCGCGCCATCCATTCCGGGGAGCGCGGGCATCCCGGGATGAAGCGATCGCGCCAGCAGATTGCGCGCGCTTGCGCCTTCCCGGCGATCGTCTGGCTCTCGTGCGCGCTGCTCCACACGGTTGCGTTCCCGCCGTTCGGTCTGCCGGAGGCCGCTTACGTTTTTGCCGTTCCCGCGACGCTCTGGTGTCTGCGTGAACGCGCGCCAGGCTGGAAAACGTGCCTCTGGATCACCGGCTCCGCTTCGTTCGTTTCGTGGCTTGCGCTGCTCGAGTGGTTGCGCGCGCTCACGGAGCAGGCCGGCGCGATCGCGCTGCTCGCGTGGGTTGGATTGGCGGCCGTCGTCTCCGCGTTTTCGCTCGCCTGGTTCGCCGCGCTGCGCTGGGCGGCGCCGCGCTGCAAACCCATGGGCGGGCTTGGGCGTTGCGCCGTCTTTCTCGGCCTCGCCGGCGCGTGGGTGGCGCTGGAGTGGATGCGCGGCTGGTTTCTCACCGGCTTTCCATGGCTGCCGCTGGCGGCGAGCCAGTGGGAGCGTCCCGTCATCCTCCAGGCGGCGGCGTATGGCGGCGCGTGGACGGTGTCGTTCGCGCTCATCCTCTTCAATCTCGGCCTCGCGGCCTGCCTCGACCGGCTTTATCAACACATCAAGACACGGCGCTCGCGCCATTGCCCGGAGTTCTACCTCGGCCTGGCGGCATTGTTCGCCGTCTCGTTTGCGCTCTACGGCGACGCCGTCGGGCAGCGGCGCGAGTTGTTGTTTCGCGCCGGCGCGATGCAGCCGGACATCCCGCAGACGGTGAAGTGGGATCCGAACGAGGCGCGCGGCATTCTCGACATTCTGGAAACCGGGACGCGCCGGCTCGCGCAGCTCGAGCCCGACGCGATTTTCTGGCCGGAGGCGGTCACTCCGCTCGCGTTGCTCGGCACGCCCGCGATGCAGGATTGGATCGAGAAGCTTTCGAGCGATCTCGGACTGCCGATCGTCCTCGGCGCGGTCGGCTTCGAGGAACGCCCTCCGCTCGAGCCCGGCCGGCCGCCCGTGGACACGTGGTTGAACGGGCTTTTCGTCGTCGATCCGGTCACCGGACTGGACGCGCGCCACTACGTGAAGCGACACCTCGTGCCGTTCGGCGAGTATGTGCCCATGCGGCGGATGCTGCCGTTCATCGAGAAGTTCGTGCCCCTCGAGGGCGACTTCGCCCCGGGCGGGGAGGCGAACCCGGTGTCGGTTCGCACGGAAGCGCGGACGACGCGGGTGGGCGTGTTGATCTGTTTCGAGGATGTCTTTCCCGCGCTCGCCCGGGCGTCGGTGAAGGAGGGCGCGGATGTGTTGTTTGTCGCGACGAACAACGGCTGGTTCGGCGAGGGCGGGGCGGCGTTTCAGCACGCCGCGCACTCCGTCCTGCGCGCGGTGGAAACGCGCCGTCCGGTCCTGCGCGTCGGCAACGCCGGCTGGAGCGGCTGGATCGACGAGTTCGGCCTGATCCACGACGTGTTGCTCGACGACCGCGGTTCGATCTATCACCGCGGCAGCGCGATCTTCACCGTCACGCGCGATCGCCGCTGGGCCGGAAAGGAAAGCGGGTTCGTCCGCTGGGGCGATTGGTTCGTCGCCGTGAGCGGGTTGTTTGTGGTCATCGGCGCCTGGACCGCGCGTTCGGCGCGCGCTTCAGCCTGACTGACTCCTGTCCCCTGCCTCCTGATTCCTGAACAGGCATGGGGGATTCCCTTCAATCCTCCTGGCCGCGTCCGATGTAAAAAGCGCGCGTTCGCCATGATGATTGCCCAACCTTTCGCCTCCGTCTGTTCCATCGATGCGCTGCGCGCCGCGCTGGCCGAGGGGTTTGCCTCGGGCGGCATCCAACTGCCGGTGCTGCCGCAGATCGCGGTCCGGGTGATGACGCTCGCGAACAACCCCGACGCGGAGCTGGCCGATCTTTCCGACCTGATCCATCAGGATCAGGTTCTGGCGGGCAACGTCCTGCGCATCGCGAATTCCGCGGCTTACTGCGCCGGCGAGGCGATCGTCTCGCTGCGCCAGGCGGTCATGCGCCTCGGCATGGAAGTGTTGAGCGAGATCGCCGTCGCCGCCTGCCTGCAGGGTGATGCGCTGCGCACGCCGGGCTATGACGACTATCGGCGCCGTTTGCTGGCGCACGCGTTCATCTCCGGTGGCTTCGCGAAGGAGCTGGCGCGCCAGAAACGCCGCAATGTCGAGGCCATGTTTCTGTGCGGTTTGATGCACACCATCGGCAAACCCGTCGTGTTGCGCCTGATCTGCGACCTACAGCGCAACAAGCCCGGAAAGCTCGCGGAAGCGGAGGCGGCGGGCCTGGTGGACGAATTTCAATCGCAGGCGGCGCGGATCGTGACGGCCGCATGGAAACTCCCGCAGCAGGCGCAGGTGGTGGCCGCGCATCATGGCCATCCCGAATCCGCGCCCGCCTTCATCGACGAATCGAGAATCGTCTCGCTCGCCGGCGCGCTCGCCACATGGAGCATGGGAAGCGACATCGAAGCAGACGCGATCCGGACCCTGCCGGCGTGGGCGGCGTTGAATTTCTATCCGGATGACGTCGAGGCCGTGCTGGCGCGGAAAGAGGCGCTGGCGCAATCGGCGCAGGCGTTCATGGCATGAGCGCGGAGGAAACCTTCGATCTCGTCGTCGTCGGCAGCGGACCCGGCGGGCAAAAGGCGGCGATCCAGGGAGCGAAGGCCGGGCGTCGCGTCGCGGTGATCGAACGCGAGCGCGAATTCGGAGGCGCGTGTGTCTATACGGGAACCATTCCGAGCAAGACCCTGCGCGAAGCCGCGCTGACGCTGCTCGCGGTCAAACGCAGCGCGCGGTTTCTCGAGTGCCGCATGGACGAGCAACTCGAAGTCGCGACCTTGATGACGCGTCTCGACGAAGTCCTGGGCGCCCATGCGCGTTTCATTCGCCGCTTTTTCGAAAGCAATGGCATCGCGCTCGCGCACGGGCGCGCGCGGCTCGTCGATCCCCGCACGGTCGAGATCGAATCCGTGCGGGGCGAACGCCGCCGCCTGCGCGCGGATGTGATCGTGCTCGCCCCCGGATCGCGCCCGCGCACGCCTCCGGAGGTGCCCGTCGATCACGAGTCGATTCTCGATAGCGATTCGATCCTGAGCATGCTCTATCTGCCGCGTTCGCTCACGGTGCTCGGCGCCGGCGTGATCGCGACGGAGTACGCGTCGATTTTTTCCCTGCTCGGCGTCAAGGTGACGATGATCGACCGCGGCGCGCGGCCGCTGGGTTTTCTCGATCCGGAACTCGTCGATTGTTTTCTGGATCATTTCCAAAAGCACGGAGGCACATGGATCGGCGGACGGTCGCTCCAATCGGTGCAGATCGGCCGGCTCGGCGAGGTCGTGACCACGCTCGACGACGGCCGGCGCATCGTGAGCGAGAAAATGCTCTGTGCCCTCGGGCGCGCTCCCAACGTGGAAGGTCTCGGTTTGGCCGAAGCGGGTGTGCAACAGGGCAAGTACGGCGTCATCGCCGTCGATGCGCATTATCGCACGAGCGTGCCGGGCATCTACGCGGTGGGCGACGTGATCGGCCCGCCCGCGCTGGGTTCGACCTCGATGGAGCAGGGCCGCCGCGCGGTTTGTCATGCCTGCGGGATCGATCCCGGGCATCCGTTCGAACTTGTCCCGGTCGGCATCTACGCCGTCCCGGAACTCGCGAGCGTCGGCCTGACCGAGGCGCAGGTCCGCGAGAAATTTGGCGGCGCGCTGGTCGGCCGGGCCGATTTCAGCGAAGTGGCGCGCGCGCACATCGGCGGCCATCAGAACGGCCTGCTCAAGCTCGTCACAGGTCCGGAGGGCGGTCGTCTCCTCGGAGTTCACATCGTGGGCGACGGCGCGACGGATCTCGTGCACGTCGGCGAGATGGCTCTCCTGAACGGCAATGACGTTTCTATCTTCCTCGAGAACGTGCTCAACTTCCCGACCTTCGGCGAAGCCTACCGCATCGCCGCGCTGAATTTGACCAACCAGCTCACAGTCGCGGCCGGGGCGTAAGCCAGGTGTCTGCCGTGGCCCTGCCGGGCAGGGCGACAGAGCGATCGAACCAGCGCGGACATCCGAGCGCGCCGCTCCCGGCTCGCCTCACCGCGGCGCGAGCGCACAATCCCCGGCATGACTCTCGATGAGCAGTTCGCCACGTTTCTCGCGCGGGATCCGCAGGTCGATCCGACCGCTTACGTCGCTCCGGGCGCCACGCTGATCGGCGACGTGCGCCTCGGCCTCAACTGCAGCGTGTGGCCGGGCACGGTTCTGCGCGGCGACATCAACTTCATCGAAGTCGGCGAGGGGACGAACATCCAGGACGGCACGATTGTTCACCTCGCCGACGACCATCCGGTGCGCATCGGAAAACATGTCACGATCGGCCATGCGGCGATGATCCACGCCTGCACGATCGAGGACGAGTGCCTCATCGGCATGCAGGCGACCATCCTCGACGGCGCCGTGATCGGAAGAAACTCCATCGTCGGCGCGCATGCGCTCGTGCGGCAGGGAACGATCGTGCCGCCGGGTTCGCTCGTCGTGGGCGTGCCCGCCACGATCAAGCCGCTCGCGCCCGAGAAACAGGCCGCGATTCGCCACTGGGCGGAAAAATATATCAAGGTCGCCGCCGCCCACCGCGCGCGATTCGGCGGCTGAGATTGAATCCCTTGCGGGGTTCATTCCCGGAAGCTTGCTTCGCCTCCGGAGTAGGAGCGGCTTCAGCCGCGATCCGTTCGCAGTTCATCGCGGCTGAAGCCGCTCCTGCGTTTCCTTCGATGCCTCGGGGCTTGCTCCGAGGATCTTTACTTCTTTGTAGTTCAACGTCTTCACCCCGGCTCGATGTGCACGACGACGTCCTCGACCGGCAGCTCGCTCGCGAGGAGCGCGTCCTTCACGCGATGCGCGATCTCGTGCCCGGCGCGCACGCTGAGTTCGCCATCGACGATCACGTGGATGTCCATGAGCAGGCCGAGCCCGCTCTTGCGCACGCGGAGCTTTTCGGTCGCGCGCACGCCCTCGACGTTTGCCGCCAGCTCGCGCACCCGCGCGATGACGGAGGTGGAGGCCGTCGCGTCCATGACTTCGGCGAGCGCCGGCTGCAGAAGTTTCACGCCGTTGTGCGCGATGACGATGCACGCGAGCAACGCCGCCCAATCGTCCGCCGCCTCGTAGCCCTCGCCGCCGATCAGCGCCACGGTGATGCCGATGAACGCCGCCGCCGAGGTGAGCGCATCGGAGCGGTGGTGCCACGCGTCGCCCTTCAACGCGGTGCTTCCCGTCTCCGCGCCGGCCCGGCCGACGAAACGGAAGAGCAGCTCCTTCGTCACGATCACGATGAAAAGCACCGCCAGCGTGAACGGCGCGGGCGCATGGTGCGGCGTCACGATCTCGCGCACGCTTTGCGCGGCGATCACGAGCGCCGCCACCATCAAGCCGAGCGCGACGCCGATGCCCGCGAGCGACTCGGCCTTGCCGTGGCCGTAGGGATGCTCCGCGTCCGCCGGCTTGGTGGAAACACGAAGCGCCTTCCACACGATCAAGGAGCTGAAGACATCCGCGGTCGATTCGATCCCGTCGGCGACGAGCGCATACGAGTTGCCGGCCACGCCCGCCACGATCTTGACGAGCGCGAGCAGCGGGTTTGCCACCACGGAAACCCATGTCGCCCGCAGGCCTGTGCGATGATCGACCATCTGCTGTTTCCGGATTGTCCCTGCGCTCTTAAACCTTGCGCTCTTGCGCCTTGTTCCCGCGGCAGTCCGCGCAACGGCCGTAATAGATCACTTCGTGGCCGAGGAACTGGAACCCTCGCGGCTTGCGTTTCGGCGGCGGCAGTTCTTCGGGCGCGTCGATGTCGAAGACCCGGTTGCACCCCTGGCAGATGAAATGTGAGTGCGCTTTCGCGACGGCCCATTCGTACCGCGTCGGCTGGCCGGGGTAGGTGACGCCGACGATGCTGCCGTCATCGGTCAACTGCCTGACCGTGCGATAAACCGTCGCGATCCCGAGGCCGGGAATCGCGTGCTCGGCGGCCGCGTGCAGCTCCGCGATCGCAAGCGGCCGCGCCGCGTTGCGAAGAACCGCCTCGATCGTTTCGAGCTGCCGCGTCTTGCGAGAGCGCATAAGTCGGAAACGCTGCGCGCGCAGGCCGCGACGGTCAATGCGGAGCGCGTCCGACGCGCGCCTTCGACGCGAGCGGCGGGCAGCGGAATCCGCCCGGCTTGCCTGTGTCATAAGCGGCGCTTCCAACCGCGTCCCCCGCCGGCAAACGCGAGTTTTATTTTGATAATGCGTTATCATTATCTTTCAGTGGCGGCGACTTATGCAGACAAATTTCCTTCCCTTGCTCCGCCGCGCGTGTGTTTCGCCTCCGCGCGCCATCTCGACCGGCGCCTTGCTGCTCGCCGCTTCGGCCACGCTGTCCGCGCGGGACGCGGTCCGGACGGACGCCGTCGTGCCTCTCGACGAGTTCGTCGTCTCCGCGGCGCGGTCGCCGCAGGATCCGTGGCTCACGCCGAGTTCGGTCACGCGCGTCGATCTGGGCGAGTTGCGCGATCTCCAGATCGACGACCTGCGTTCCGCCCTCGATCGCGAGGCCGGCATCGATATTGTGAATACGGGCGCGCCGGGCAGCCAGTCGTCGATCTTCCTGCGCGGCGCGAGCAGTCATCAGACGCTGCTCGTCGTCGACGGCGTGCGGATGAACGATCGCTCCGCCGCTTATTTCAACTTTCTCGGCGGCGCGGGGCTTTCGGGGATCGGCCGGCTCGAAGTGCTGCGAGGCCCGCAGGGCACGCTTTACGGAAGTTCGGCCATGGGCGGTGTCGTGCTGATCGACACGGCCGAGGCGACGACGGGCACGCGCGGCTCGCTCGCGGTTTCGGGCGGAAGTTTCAACAGCTTCGGTGGCGGCGCCTCGTTTCAGCACGGCACGGAGCGCACCGGGCTCACCGCCGCCGTCGCGCGCCTCGTCAGCAGCAACGATCGCCCGGGCAATCACTTCAAGAGCCTCGCATTCGCGGGTCGTTTCGAAGGACGCCCGGCCGAGACGATCCTGCTCGGCGCGACCTATCGCGCCGACATCGGCGACTTCGAGGAGCCCGGCTCGCGGCTCTTCCCTTCGCCGGGCGTGATCGAATCGCGCAACCATCTCGCCACCGGTTACGCCGCGTTCGAGTGGGCCGACTCCCTGCGGACGCGGGTGACCGCGGGCCTGCACCGGCGCGATTATTCGTTTGCCTCCGATTGGGGGACATCGGTCGCGCGGAACACGCGCCGGATTCTCGATGTGCAGAACACCTGGGCTGCGGCGCGCGCGATCGAAGTCGTGTTCGGCGCGAACTATGAACGCGCGAGCTACGACATCGACGCGGAGACCACGCGGGACGACGTGCTCGCCGGTTACATCTCCACGATCGCGCGGCCGGTCGAGAACCTGACCCTGACCGCGGGCGCGCGGCACGACGACTTCGACTCGGTCGGCGGCGCCACCACCTGGCGGGTCGGCGCTTCGTGGCTCGTGCGCGAGCGCACGAAGTTGCGCGCCACCTTCGGCACGGGTTTCTCCGCCCCGGGTTCCGAGGATCGCCACGGCGTCGCGCAATGGGGACAGGTCGCCAACCCGGGTCTCCAGCCGGAAAAATCGCGCGGGTGGGACGTCGGCATCGACCACGAAATGCTCGACGGCAAAATGACGGCGAGCCTGACGTGGTTCGAAAACAAGTTTCGCAACCTCTTCGAATGGGAGACGATCGACTTCACCACCTTCGAGGGCCGCATCGTGAACCGCGCCCGCGCCTCGACCGGCGGCGTGGAGGTCGCGCTCGCCGTGCCCGTGACGGCGACCGTCGAGACGCGCCTCGCCTACACCTACCTCGATGCGGACAACGACTCCGACGCGGTTCGCCTCATCCGGCGGCCGCGCCATGCGATCGATCTCGATGTGACCGTGCGGGCCAGCCGTTCCCTCTTCTTCGGAGCCGGCGCGCACGTGGTGGCCGATCGGCTGGACAGCGGCGGTCCGATCGAGGACTACACGACCGTGCGCGTCCACGGCGCCTGGAGCGCGCGCGAGGATCTGCTGATCCGCCTCCGGCTGGAAAACGCGCTCGACGAAACCTACGAGGAAGTGCTCGGTTACCCGGCGTTGCCACGCGGGATCTTCGGGAGCGTCGAGTGGACGTTCTGACCGCGCGGCGCATCGCCGACTTGAAATGATGGAGCGACTCTTTCCGGGGAGCGCAGGCGTCCCGCCTGCTGGTTCGGGCGTCTCGCCCGGACCATCCGCATGCGGGCCACGTGGATCATGTGGCCCTGCCCGGGAGGGCAGGGAAAGAAAGCGGGCTGCCCTGCGTCTGATCTCGCTCGTCGTCGCTTTCGTCTGCGCGTGCCTCTCGCCCGCGCAGGCGCGCGAGACGCGGGTGGTTTCCCAAACCGTCGGCGCCGACGAACTGCTGCTCGCGGTCGCCGCTCCCGAACAGATCGCGGCGCTCAGCCACATCGCGTCCGACGCCGCGTTTTCGGCGGTCGCCGGGGAGGCGAAGGCGTATCCGCATCTCGCCCGCAACGGCGACGCGGAGGGCATCCTGAAACACCGGCCCACGCTCGTGCTGTTCGCCGATTACAGCCGCGTCGAGCTGATCGAGCAGGTTCGCCGCGCCGGCATCGAGGTGATGATCTTCGATCAATACGCCACGCTGGAGGACGCCTTCGAAAATCTCCGCAAGCTCGCGCGCGCGATCGATTCCGGCGCGGTGGCGCGCGCGGACGCGATCATCGCCGACTGCCGGGCGCGCGTATCCAACCTTCAACTACGGCTCGCGGGCTGCGCGCCCGCGCGCGTGATCGCGCCCTCGACCTACGGCGTCATTCCCGGAAGCGGAACCACCTTCCAGGATCTTTGCGATCATGCGTGCGCGGAGAATCTTGCCGCGAGCCTCGGGCGCCTGAAGGGCCACACGGCGCCGCCGGCCGAGCGCATGCTCGTGTGGCCGATCGAGCGCGTGGTCCTGATCGGCGAATCGCTCGAGGCGGCGCTGGAGGTGTTTCGGGGGCTGCCGCCTTACTCGCTCATGTCCGCGGTGCGCGAGGGCCGCGCGGTCCTGATCGAGCCGTGGCAGATCAGTTGCGTGTCTCATCATCGCGTGCGCGCTTACGAGACGCTGGCGAAGGCGCTGCATCCGGAGCGTTTCGAGCCATGAGCGCGCGGGCGGGCGCGTGGCTGCCGGCGGGCGCGGCGGTGGCGCTGTTGCTCGCCGTGATCGCGTCGCTCGCGGTCGGCGACATGGCGCTCGCTCCCTCGCGCGTGCTCGATGGCCTGCTGTTTCGCGACGAACTGGCCGCCGCGATTCTCTGGCAGATTCGCCTGCCGCGCATCGTCGTGGCCTCGCTCGTCGGAAGCGCGCTGGCCGCGAGCGGCGTGGTGATGCAGGCCTACTTTCGCAACCATCTCGCGAGCCCCGGCCTGCTCGGCGTGAGCGCGGGCGGCTCCGCCGGAGCGGTGGTCGCGATCGGTCTTGGTTTCGCGGGGACATCCCTCCTCGTCGTCCCCGCCGCGGCGATCATCGGCGCGTTTGTCGCGACGGGCGCCGTGCTCATCCTCGCGCGGCGCGGCGCGAGCACGGAGCGGCTGCTGCTCGCGGGCGTGGCGCTGAACGCGCTGCTCGGCGCGGTGACGAGCTACGTGCTTTCCAGTTTCACGCTCACTTACGAGCGCAACGCGCAGGTGCTTTTCTGGCTGCTCGGCGGGCTCGAGGATCGCACGTGGGAGCACGCGTTGATGGCGTCGCCGATCGTGCTCGCCGCGGCGGCGCTCTGGCCGCTCGGCCGTCCGATGGACCTGCTCAGCCTCGGCTCTTCGGAGGCGCAAAGCCTCGGCGTCGATGTGCGGCGGTTGCAGCGAAAGATGATCGTGCTCTCGACCGTGCTGACCGCGCTCGCGACGGCGGTGGCGGGCACGGTCGGTTTCGTCGGCCTGATCGTGCCGCACCTGCTTCGCCTGCTTGTCGGCCCGGAGCATCGCCGGCTCGTGCCGCTCGCCATCATCGGCGGCGCCGCCTTCGTGCTCGCGTGCGATCTCGTCGCGAGAAGCGCGGGAAACATCCGCCTCGGAATCGTGACCTCGCTCATCGGCGGTCCCTTCTTTTTGTGGCTGCTGCGCAAACACACCTGAAACGAAATGGGAAATTCGAACCACAGAGGCGCAGAGCGCATGGAGGAAAGGCAGTCTTCTGTGCAATGTTCTGCTCCGTGCGCTCTGTGCCTCTGTGGTTGACCGCATGAACGCGCTCACGATCAGAAACGCCGCCGTTCCCGGCCGTCTCGAATCCGTCGATCTCGAGCTTCCGCGCGGCGCGCTCGTCGGTTTGATCGGACCGAACGGATCGGGAAAATCCACCCTGCTTCAGGTGGCCGCCGGGATTCTGCCCACGGCCGGCGTCGTCGAGTGGGCGGGCCGCGACCTGCGGGAGATTCCGATCATCGAGCGCGGGCGGATGACGGCGTGGGTCGCGCAGGAGGCGCGGTTTGCATTCGGGTTTTCCATCCGCTCCGTCGTGGCGCAAGGGCGCTTCGCTCACGGTGACGACGACAAGGGCGTCGAGGAGGCGCTCGCGCAGTTCGAACTCGGCGCGCTCGCCGAACGGCCTGTCAACCACCTCTCCGGCGGCGAGCGCATGCGCGTGATGCTCGCGCGCGCCTGCGTGACGGATGCGCGCCTGCACCTCTGGGACGAGCCGCTCGCGCCGCTCGATGTGAAACACGCGCTCGAGATTTTCGCGCATGCCCGCGGCCTCGCGACCGGCGAGCGGACGGTCGTGCTTTCCCTGCACGATCTCCGCATCGCGCACCGGCTCGATCTCGTCGTCGTGATGGCGAAAGGGAACATCCGCGCGGTCGGCCCTCCCGACGACGTGCTCACGCCGGCGCTCCTGCTCGACGTCTTCGGTGTGCGTTCGCGCACCGCGCCGGGTCTCGTCCTCGAACTTCCATGAAGAAAAAATCCTCACGAACCTCCGCGACCTCGAAGCACCGCGGCCAGATGAAGAAGCTTCAGGCGGAGATGCATGAAAAGATCCGCGCCGCGAAGGAGAAGCGCGGCCTGCTCATCGTGCATACGGGCGACGGCAAGGGGAAAACCACCGCGGCCTTCGGCATGCTCGCGCGCATGCTCTCGCACAGGAAACGCTGCGCCGTCATCCAGTTTATCAAGGCCGGCCGCGATCCGCTCGCGCGCCTGCTCGCGGGACCGAACCTCGTCTGGCATCGCGTCGGCGATGGCTTCACCTGGGACACGCAGGATCGCGAGGCCGACGTCGTCCGCTGCCGCGAAGGCTGGCAGCTCGCGCTCGGCTATCTGGCTGATCCGAAAGTGAAGTTTCTCCTCCTCGACGAACTCAACGTCGTTCTCGCCTTCGACTACCTTCCGCTCGACGAAGTGCTCGAAGCCTTGCGCAACCGTCGCCCGGATCTGCACGTCGTCGTCACCGGCCGCGGCGCGCGCGAGCGCATGATCGAGGCCGCGGACCTCGTGACCGAGATGCGTGAAATCAAACACCCGTTCCATGCCGGCGTGGCCGCGCAGGCGGGCATCGAGTTCTGAACGCGTGCGGAATTGTTTTCCAGATGTTCGTCCTTGGGAGTAGTAGGAGCGGCTTCAGCCGCGATTCGAACGCGTCACGCGGACAAATCGCGGCTGAAGCCGCTCCTACGCGAGCATCTCAATAGTCCCGGGCAGTCGGGTTTCGAATAATCACCAGAGCGTGGGAACCACGCCCGAATCGGCGATGTTCGCGTCTTTCGTGATCAGCGTGAGCCGATGGATCCGGGCGGTTGCCGTGATGATGCGATCGAATTGATCCCCATGGGGCAGCGCCAGGGAAGGCGCATTCAGCGCGACCTCGAGCGAGATCGGCAGAACAGTCACATGCTCGAGCATCATTCCCAGTACGCGGGAAGGCGTGCCGCTGAAAGTGATGCGGCCCGAATGCAGGAGAAGTCCGGTCTCTTGAAGCGTCACGTCCGAGATCGCCAGTTGCTCGTATGGCGTCGTCGCGACCGCGCGAGCAGCCTTGTTGCTCAGGCGTGTCTCGTCCGCGGCTGCCCAGAGAAACGCATGCGTATCGAGCAGATACTTGAGCTTCGGCATCAGAGCGAGGGTCGCCAGTCTTCGTCGTGCAGCGTCGGTTTCGTCAAATCGTCATGGATGACAATGCGCCCCTTGGCGGCGCCAAGAAGCGATTTGCGCGGCGTAGTCGCCGTGAAGATAAACTCCCCCTCACCGTCCTTGACCCGAACGGTCTCCCCGCATCGCGCCTTCATCTTGTAGGCCGCAAAATTCCGAAGGAAGTTTCGAACATTGGTAACCACGCGCATCAGATGTCAGACGATTCAACATCTGTCAAACATCCGTTCGCGGCGAATGCCGAAGCACGGAGGCTTCGGCATTCTCACAAACCAAAATCCCGTCGCGTACGTTACAAAAAAGTGGCTTTCGAGAAAACGGTGGGCGGCGCGGGATCTCGTTCACCAGGAGAATCTCAGGAGACAGAGGCCACGACCGTCTTCGCTTAGCCAGACGCCGAGTTCCGCGCGGATCTTTCCGAAGTCGCGCGTGAGGATGGAGCCGCCTTTCTTGATTGTGAACTTCTCGAGCTGCCGGGTTCTTTCCCGGGCGGCGAAGTAGGCGTCCAGGTTTGTGTTCCGCTCGTTCGTTCGTGTCACGGCGGCTTGATCCGCGCGCTCCAGGTAGAACTGAATGCGCTCCTCGGTTCGCGGTCGCGGACTGCTGAACTCGCGCGCTTCGCTCGTCGACGATGTCGATCGCGTCGTCTGTTCGGCTGGGGCCTCGTGGGGGCCAGCCGCCGCGAGCCCGAGCACGCATAAAAGCATGACGAATCGTGTTGTCTGCATGTTTGAAACAAACCTGCGCGCGCGACCTTGTTTCGACCGGCCGCGAGATCGCCTACTTGTCCACGGAAGGCGCGAAGGCGAGATTCGCAGGGCCCTTGGCGAGGTCTTTCTTTTTTGGGGCGGTTGAGTCGACCTCGTTCGACACGACCTCGAACCGGGCATCGTTGACCCACGCCTGACCGGCGCCGGCGATGAAGAAACCGAAATTGATCGTCGTTGCTTCGTCCGGCACATCGAGGACGATCGAGTATTGCGTCCAGTCGGTGTCGCCTTTCGGCGAGCGAGCGCTCATGTTGTCGAACTGCAGATTTCTGCTGCGATCGCCATCGATGCGCATCCAGAGAGATGCGAGTTCGGCGACGTCATGGGTTTTCAAATACGCGGAGAAGCGAACACGTTTGCCGCGATAGTTTTCGGCGCTGAAGGTCTGCATCATGCCGCCGAAACCATCTATTTTATCCCCGGTGGATTTCACATAGGCGCTGAATGGCTGGATGTGCTTCTGGGTGGAGTCGGCGCCGACCACATAGGCGTCCGTCCTCGAGCCGTTCTCGAACCATCCTTCGGGCGCGGTCTCGGTGATGGCGGCGGCGGCCGTTTCGGCCCAGGTTTCGTGCGTGAGGCCGGCGGAAAGAAGCAAGCCGAGCGCGGCGGCGCTCGCGATGGTGCGACGGGTGCTGGAGGCGCGATGGTTGATGATCATATGGATTCGTCGTTCGATTTGTGTGTATCCAAAAATCCCCAACACCTGGGGGAAGCGGGCCGGCTTTCGCGCGAGGGCGGTGATTCGCGCGCCGCCCGGCGCCGCGCCGCGCCGGATGCGC
>CAZFCY010000106.1:0-17396 GCA_964517665.1 uncultured Opitutaceae bacterium
CGAATACCCCCGGCTCTCGTTTCTCCAACCGGACGACACGGAGGGCGTCCCTCCACCATACAAGCCGAAGCGAGCTTCGGGGTTTCCGACCCAAAGGGAATGAACATCCCGCGCCTCCCCACCACGGCGGCCACAACTGCCGATCGACTCTTCGCTCACATCTCGGCCCATTGCCGGAGGAGGTTGTGGTAGACTCCCGTGAGCGACACGACCGAGGGATGTGTCGCCATGTCGGCGCCGAAACGCTGGATGGCGATGTCCATATCGAACAGCAGCGCGCGCTGCGTGTCGCCGCGGATCATCGACTGCAGCCAGAAAAACGAACACAGGCGCGTGCCGCGCGTGACCGGCGTGACCCGGTGCAGGCTGGTCGATGGATACAGGATCATGTGGCCCGCGGGCAGCTTCACGCTCTTGGAGCCGTAGGTGTCCTCGATGATGAGTTCGCCGCCGTCGTACTCCTCCGGACCGGCAAAGAAGAGCGTGCACGAAAGATCGGTGCGGATGCGATGGCCGCCGGGCAGCGCGCGGATCGAGCCATCGACGTGCGTGCCGAAAGTCTGGCCGCCGGAATAGCGGTTGAACAACGGCGGCAGCACGTGCAGCGGCAGCGCCGCCGACATGAAGAGCGGGTTCGTCTCGAGCGACGCGAGGATCATTTTCCCCACCTGATGCGCGGCGGGGCTGTCGGCGAGAAGCTGCTGGTTGTCCTTCACCCGCGCGCCCTGGTGGCCGGCGGTGACGCGACCGTCCACCCACTCGGCGGCTTCGAGGAGTCTGCGCGCCTCGGCGATTTGCTCGGACGTGAGGACGTTGGGAATGGCGAGAAGCATGGGGGGAATCAGAGGTCGAGAGTCGGAAAATCGGGCGTCGCAACTCCGGGCCGGACGCGAGGTCCGGCCCGGCAGAGGCAGTTCAGAACCTCACGTCGGCGCTGAGAAGGCAGGCGCGTGGCGAGCCGGTGAAGACGCGGCTGCCGTTCCAGTTCGAGGACAGCGCGTAGAACTTGTCGGTGACGTTGTCGACGTTGATACGGAGCGTGAGGCGCTCATTGATCTGATACGTGAGCAACAGGTCGACGACGGTGTGCGCGGGCAGCTTGCCGGAGTTGCCGTTGGGGATGATGCGCTCGGCGTCGTCCGGACGCCCGAGGTAGGAGGAACCGACGTGGCGAACACCGCCGCCAACCGTCAGGCCGATGGGCAGCCGGTAGGTCGTCCAGAGACTGGCGGAGAAGCGAGGATTGAACGCGAGCTCGTCGCCGCTGGTGGTGGCGGCGTTGCCGTAATCGCCCAACGGGTTGGCCGGAGTGACCGTGGCGAGGCGGCGAGCCTCGTCGAGGTAAGCGCTGTGCTTGCGCTCGCTGTCGAGGAAGAGCACGCCGCCGAAGACCGACCACGCCGGCGAGATCTGGCCGGCCGCGCCGAGTTCCAGGCCCTGCACGACCTGCTCACCATAGCCCTGAAGGACGACAGGGCTGGTCGGATCGCCGGGCGTGCGGCCGGAGATCGCGACATTGCGCCGCTCGGTGCGGAAGAGCGCGGCGGAGGTGTTGAGGCGGTTTTCGAAGAAGTTCCACTTGGCGCCGAGTTCGTAGTTGATCGAACGCTGGACCTTGGAGTCTTCGCTGTTGATGCCGGTGCTCCAGCCGGGAAAGGCGTTGTCGCCCTCGCGCGAGATGTCGGGGTTGGACAGGAAGGAACCGGGCGGCAGCGCGGCGACGCCGACCGCGGCGTAGAGGCTGCCATTGGCCTGCGGCTTGTAGGCCACGCCGACCTTTCCGCTCAAGGTGGTGGCGCTGCGATGATAACCGTCCGGCCCCTGGGGCGCGCCCGCGGCGGTGCGGCTCTCGAGATCGACTTCGTAGCTTTCCAGCCGCAGGCCGCCGGTGGCCTGCCACTTCTCGTTGAACGCGACGGTGTCGTAGATGTAGCCGGCAACGGTGTCCACGGTCGCCTCGCTGACCTGGGTCGGAACCAGCCCGACAAAACCGGTCAGCGCGCGGTTGGGATCGGGATTGTCGACCGGGGTGGAGCCGGGATTGCCGAGCACGCCGTTGGTCGGGTAGCGGTTGCCCGTCGATTCCTCACGCGAAAACTCGAGGCCGGAGGCGAGGGTGTGACGCAGCGAGCCGGTCTCGAACGCCGCCGAGAGGTTGGTGAGGTTGGAGAAGGCGGTGTTGTCGCGCGTGTAGGCCTGGCGCTGCGTGGTGACGAGCCGCGTGGTGGCGTTGTAGCCGCCCGGCAACGCGTAGAGCGCCTCGCGATCGGTCTGCGACCAGCGGGTCTGGTTGGTGAGGCGCAACGCGGGCGAGAAATCGTGTTCGACGCGCGCGACAATCGAGTCGGACGTGACATCGTCGAAATCGGTCGCGTGCCCGTAGAAATTGTCGCGGTTGGATTTCCCGCCGGCGTTGGCCTGATGGGTGTTCATGCCCGCGATCAGCGCGCCCGACACGCCCCAATCGGGCCGGTCGTTGGTTTCGAGATGCTGGTAGGCGAGACTCAACCGTGTGGGCTTGCCGAGGCCGAGGGCCAGCGACGGGGCCACGGCCCAACTGTTCCTCTCGGCGACGTTGCGGCCGGCGATGCCGCCGTCCTGCCAGAGCGCGTTGAGACGGACGGCGGCGCCTTCGCCGACCTGCTGGTTGACGTCGAGGGTGGCGCGGTGGCGGTTCTTCGACGCATCCTCGTCGAACCCGAAGCTGAGCGTGCCCTGCTGGAAATTGCCCGCGCGCGCCGTTTTCGTGCCCAGGTTGACATAACCGCCGGCGGCGGCGCGCCCGTTGTCGGCGGCGGCGCCCTTCACCACCTCGACCTGCTCGGTGTTGAAGACATCGCGGTTGTAGTTGCCGGAATCGCGGACGCCATCGACGAAGATGCTGCCCGACGCATCGAACCCGCGCATGCTGAAGTTGGAGAGGCCGCTCGCGAAGCCGTTCTCGCCGGCGTTGAACGTGATGCCCGGCGTGTTGCGCAGCACATCGGTGAGATCGCGCGCGCCCTGCTGGTTGAAAATCTCCCGGGGAATCACCGCGACGGTCTGGGGCAGGTCGACAACCGGCGCGGTGAACTTCGGCGACGATACCGCGCGGTAAGGCTGGCCCTCGACGTTCAGCTCGGGCAGCTCCACGAGACCGTCGGAATCCGCCCCGGGCCCCGCGGCCGGAGCGGGCGCGCTTTGTCCCTGCGTGGCCTGCGCGGCCAGGCCGTGCGCCATGACGAGCGCGGTGAGTTTCGCCGCGCGGCGCGCGCGTTCTTGGGAAGAGGGAAGAGGGGTCGTCTTGTTCATGGAAGGAAGAGGTCGAGAGTCATGCGCCCGCAGGGCCGGGCAGGACTGAGAATGACTCTCAACCAAGAGAGCCTGCAAATGAGACTCAACATCAACAATAATCCATCCAAAAAGCGCAGCCCGCAGCGATTCCTCCCACGCCACCTCCTCCAGCGCCCACGAGGCGTTGCGCCAAAGCCAATGCGCCAGCTCCTCCACGCAGCAGAGCCCTGCCCGCGCCGGATTGAGGTGGATGCCAGTGGCAGAGCGCCGGGGCGCCCGCCCGGCTCGACGATCAGGCTCATATCTCTGCTTTGCCAAGATCGAGCCATGTCCGCGAAGAGGCGCGGAAGGCGCCAAATGGAAACCTGGAGCGTTGCCTCAGGCTCGAATTGTTTCGGGCCGTTGGCCCTGCATCCGGCACGATGCGCGCGGCGTTTATTTTTCATCTGGATCGCGCAAGCCCTTTCCAGAACATGAAAGCGCCGATCACGGACGACCGCCCTTCCCCGGCGATCGCATCGCCGCGCGCCCGCCTTTCCCCGCCATGACACTTCATCAAGCCGACGACACGCTGCGCGCGGGCGCGCCGCTGCAACAGGCGCGCGCGGCGATCATCCTCGTCCACGGCCGCGGTTCATCGGGCCGGGATATCATGGGCCTTTCCCGCGCGCTCGACGCGCCGGCGGATGTCGCGTTCCTTGCGCCCAACGCCACGCGCGGCGTCTGGTACCCGCGGCGTTTTCTCGCCCCGCTCGAGGAAAACGAGCCGTGGCTGACCAGCGCGCTCGAGGTGGTCGATCACCTCGCGCGCGAGGCGAACGCGAGCGGCATCCCCTCCGCGCGGATCGGGCTCGCCGGCTTCTCGCAGGGCGCGTGCTTGATCCTTGAATACGCCATGCGCCATCCGCGGCGCCATGGTTTCGCCGCCGGCCTGAGCGGCGCGCTGATCGGCCCGCTCGACACCCCGCGGGCCGGCGCCGATCTCCAGGGGACTCCGGTGCTCCTCGCGTGCGCCGGGCACGACGCGCACATCCCGGCGGAGTTCGTCGAGCGGAGCGCCGCGGCGTTTTCCGCGTCGGGCGCGGAGGTCACGAAACAAATCTTTCCGGGCGCCGCGCACACCGTGTTTCCGGAGGAGATCGCGTGGATGCGGTCGCGGGTCCGTTTCGAAACGGATTGAGCGCCGCGGCGCGGGCGACGCCCGGGGTGATTTGCGCGGGTCCGCATCCTGTGCTTTTTTTCATCGCTCACATTCTGGTTCCGCGCCGGCGGCGACGCGTCCTCCCGGACCGCCCGCCAGCAATCGCATCCTGAAATCCATGGCCATGAAAACCATCATACTTTCCCTCGCCGCCTGCCTGATCCTCACGCCTGTATTCGGCGCATCGGAACAAACGAAAAACGACGTCGCCGTCGAGTTCCTCGAGCCTGAGAACTTTCGGGATTTCAAGAACAGCAGGAGCGGCGGGGAGAGGGATCGGGAGTCGCTCGAGAAGTCGTTTCGAAAGAAGATCCTCGAGGTCGCCGAGCGGTATCTGCCTCCTGGATACAAGCTGATCCTGCGCTTTCGCGACATCGACATGGCCGGCGACTTCGAGCCGCAGCACGGGCCGGACTTCGACAATATCCGGATCGTCAAGGCCATCTACCCGCCAAGCTTCCTCGTCGAATACCAGATCACCGCCGAAAACGGCGATGTCGTCGCCTCGGGCACGAAACGCGTCACGGACCTGGCGTTTCAAAACACCGTCAGCTTCCGCAAGGACGAGCCGCTTTTCTACGAGACCGAACTGATCCGGGACCTCTTGCGCGAGATCACGCGATCGATCTGATTCACCACCAAGGCGCGAAGAGCGCAGCGTTCGGGTCAGGGCTACGGCGAGGCCGGCGCCATGCCCGGAAACACATAGGCCTGCAGCATCACGAGCACGCCCATCAGCATCGCCAGCGCGACGCTGTGCCAGAAGACCGAGCGCAGGATCGTGCCGGCATCGGGGCTGTCGGGATGGCCGCCGGTGGCGACACTCGCCACGACGATGCTCTGCGCGTCGATCATCTTGCCCATGACGCCACCGGAACTGTTGGACGAGGCCATCAGAATCGGCGACAGGCCGAGTTGTTGCGCGGTGACCTGTTGCAGGTTTCCAAATAGCACGTTCGAGGAGGTGTCGCTGCCGGTCAGCGCCACGCCGAGCCAGCCGATGATCGGCGAGAAGAAGGGAAACAGCACGCCGGTGGCGGTCATCGCGAGGCCGAGCGTCGTATCCGTCCCGCTATAACGCGTGGTGAATCCCAGCGCGAGCATCAGCGCGATCGTCAGCAACGACACCCGCACCCGCCAGAGTGTGCGGCCGTAAAGGCCGAGCAGTTGCCGTGGGCCGAGGCCCAGGCAGAATCCGCTGACCACGGCCGCAAGGAACAGCGCGGTGCCGGTCGCCGACAGCAGGTTGAACGAAAACAGCGCGGACTCGGGTTGGGGCGCGGGCACGATCGGCGGCATGCGCAAAACCATCTGGTGCAGCTCCGGCACCGCGAAGCTCGGCGCGAACCAGCCGTTCAGCATCCCCTTCACCTGCGGGAGGCCCCAGACAAACACGAAGATCGAAAGCAGAACCCACGGCAGCCAGGCGCGCGCCGGCCGCGCATCGCGCGGCTGCGCGGCGGCGTCCGGCATGGCCGCGGCGGGCTGCTCCTCCGCCGGTTGCCAGAAGCGCATCAACACCACGAGCGAGCCCATCGACACGATCGCGGCCACGATGTCCACCAGCCATGGCCCGTGAAAGTTGCTGACGAGATACTGCGCGAGGGCGAAGCTCCCGCCGGTGACGAGGCACGCCGGCCACACGCCCAGCATGCCGCGCCAGCCGGCCTGCGCGGCGACCAGCCAGAAGGGCACGATGATCGAAAAAAACGGCAGTTGCCGGCCGACCATCGAAGAGAGCGCGTGCAGGTCGAGCCCGGTGACGCTCGCGAGCGTCACGAGCGGCGTGCCGAGCGCGCCGAACGCCACGGGCGCGGTGTTGCCGATCAACGCGAGCTTCGCCGCCTCGAGCGGTCGGAAACCGAGGCCGATCAACAGCGCGCCCGAGATCGCGACCGGCGTGCCGAATCCCGCCGTGCCCTCGATGAACGCGCCGAAGCTGAACGCGAGCAGCAGCGCAAGGATGCGGCGGTCGCGCGACAGCCCGGAGATCTGGCGTTGCAGCACGGCGAACTCGCCCGTCTCGACCGCAAGCCGGTAAATGAAGATGGCGTTGAGCACGATCCATCCGATCGGAAACAAGCCGAACGCGGCGCCATATCCGGCCGACGCCGCCGCGAGCATCGGCGGCATTTGATACACGAAAATCGCGATCAGCGCCGCGACCGCCAGCGCGGCAAGCGCCGCGATCTGCGCGCGCACACGCCAGAAAGCCAGCAGGCCGAGCAACGTGACAACGGGCAGCGCGGCCAGCAGCGTGGACACGCCGGGCCCGCCGAGCGGGGCATAGTTTTGTGACCAGGGCATGGATCAACCAGGAGCGAGGCAGGAGAGAAAGCAGTGGCAGGAAAGTGGAAGCTGCCAAGCCGGAAGGCCGAAGGGCAAACACGCGCGGCAGCCAGTCCGGCGGCGCACATCTCGACCAGGGATCGCACCGCATCGCCCTTTGGAGTGCTGCGATTCATCGCCGCTTTCGCCTGGCGGCCGGCGCGCGTCAACGCGGTTGGCTCCCGGCAGGATGGCCCTGCCTCACTTCCGGATTGAGGATGGATTCGGCGCCGATGTGAACAGGCAATACCCAGCGAAAAGAACCAACAAAGGACGAACCCCATCTTGCGCCCTTTGCTCGCTTCGTTGCCCTCCGTGCAAACAACCTCCGGGGAGCCCGGCGTGATTGACGCCGGTCGCGCATGTCTCGAAGTTCGGGAGTTCGAACCTTTTCCATGCACGGCCAATCCTGTTGCGCACCCAACCGACTCACCTTCGCTCCGCCTCCCGTGGCCGCGCCCCATCCGTTCGCGCGCGTTTCCTCGGGCAGCACCGCCGGCATGCGGCTGATCGAGGGTGGCGTCTTTCGCATGGGCAACGAGCGCGACTACGGCTTCCCCGCCGACGGCGAAGGCCCCGTCCACACCGTCGAGTTGACACCCTTCTGGATCGACGAATGCACGGTGACGAACGACCAGTTTGCCGCGTTCGTCGATGCGACCGGCTATCAAACCGAGGCCGAGCGCTTCGGGTGGTCCTTTGTCTTTCAGGGCCACATCCCCGAAAAGAAACTGCGCAAGCTGCAACCGCCCCGCGTGGTCGGCAGCGAATGGTGGCGCCGCATCGACGGCGCGAGCTGGCGCAAACCCGAGGGCCCCGGCTCGAACATCCTCAAGCGCGGCGGGCACCCCGTCGTGCAGGTCTCCTGGAATGACGCCTGCGCCTACGCCGCCTGGGCGGGCAAACGCCTGCCGACCGAATCCGAATGGGAGTTCGCCGCGCGCGGCGGCCTGCCGCACGGCAATCGTTTCCCGTGGGGCGACGAACTCGAGCCGGGCGGCAAACACCGGATGAACGTCTGGCAGGGCACGTTTCCCTCGAAAAACACCGAGGCCGACGGCCACTACGGCCCCGCTCCCGCGCGCAGCTACGCGCCGAACGCCTACGGGTTGTACTGCATGACGGGCAACGTCTGGGAATGGTGCCTCGACTGGTTCTCGCCGCACGCCTACTGGCAGTCGCCGCCCGCCGACCCCACCGGCCCCATGACCGGCGAAAAGCGCGTCATGCGCGGCGGCAGTTACCTCTGCCATGCGAGCGATTGCGACCGCTACCGCGTCGACTCGCGCTACTCGAATCCCCCCGACACCGGCACGACGAATCTGGGCTTCCGCTGCGTCCGGGACGTGTGAAGAGAGGAAGCGGAAAGCGCCTTCTCCCGGTGGGATATATCGCCAGAGATCGCATCCGGTTTCCGCCCGGCGAAGCGCGTGAAATCCTCAACGACTCCGACGCGGATCTCGTCATTCCGGCTAAGAGTCGGCGTTCTTGAACCGCCGGATTCGATATATAAACAGATCAAGCCTCGAAGTTTTCAATTCCACGGTCCGAGGCTCCGCCTCGCCGGGCCATATCAAACACGGCATGACATGCCGGAAGCATCGGGCTCAAAAAACAAACCATGCGCGTCGCCTCCCTCGCTGCGCTGATTCTTCTGCTGATCGCTCCCGCGCTCGCGTTGTATCGGCTGGATCCCACCATCGATCTCCGTTGGGCCGCGGGCGGCGCGAGCGCGCTTTCCCTCCTCGCCTTCATCCTTTACGCGCTCGACAAGCGGCGCGCCCGGGCCGGTCGCTGGCGGATCCCCGAAGCCGCCCTTCATCTCGTCGCGGCGCTCGGCGGCTGGCCCGGCGCGTTTGTCGCCCAACGGCTGATCCGGCATAAAAATCGGAAGCGCCGTTTCCTCGTCCTTTTCTGGGCGATCGTCGCGCTTTATCAAATCGCAGCCCTCGAGATCCTGCTTGGCTGGCCGGCCACGAGCGCGCTCATCAGCCACATCGAAGGATCCGCCTCCGGGTGAGCCGGTTCGCCGGGCCAGACGGCGCAGGGGCATGGAATTGCGCCCGCGCCCACCCGGCGCTCACGCGGGCTTGTCGGCCACGAAGATGCGGTGCGTGTCGCGTTTGGCGCCGGCGTAAGGCTTGGCGTTGACGACCTCGACGCGAAACCCGGCTTCGCTCAAGCGTTCCACGAAAGGCGGATGATCCGAGGCGGACCAGATGGTCGCGCGCCCGCCCGGGGCCAGCGCGTTGAAGAGGCGCCTGATCCCGACGGGCTTGTAGAGGCGCGAATTGCCGCGATGCACCATCGCAACCGGACCGTTGTCCACATCCAGGACGATGCTGCGGTAGCTTCCCGGGGCCGCGCGCGCGAGCACCTCCCAGAGATCGTCGACGATCACTTCGACGCGCGGATCATCGAGCCGGCTGCCGTTGAGCCCGGCGAGGTGCTCGCGGTTCCACGAGATGATCTCGGAGAACAACTCGACGACCTGCACGCTGGCGTCCCGCGCGGCCCAGGCCAGCAGGGCATTGAGCGTGAATCCGAGTCCGAGCCCGCCGATGAGCACGCGCGATCCCGGCTCGCCCGCGAAGGGCGCGATCGCCAGCTCGCCGAGCTTCTGCTCGGAGGCCGCGGCCGAGGAGTGCATGAGCGTCTGCCCGGCGAGCCGCACCAGGTACGACCCATCGTGCTTTTGAAGCGCGAGTTTCATCCCGTCGGGCGTGATCGTCTCGGCAAGGGTCACGGTTGGTTTCATGTGTTCGAAAAGGAAGGCAGCTCGTTGAGCCGCGAATGATAAAACGCCGCCGCGTCGCGATTCGGAGGCATGGAGCAGATGGCCGCAAAGCAGCGCAAACGACACAAAATAGCACGGCCGAATTTTGCCCCCCCGCGCCTCCTGCGCGGTTTTCCATCGCGCGGCCGCCGAAACGGACGCGAATCGCTCCGGACGACGCGCATTCCGCGGATCGGTCCGCTTGCGTTGGACGGCTCGCGAACAATGCCTCGACACCGCCAGGCCGTCGTCGTTTTGGGGCCGGCGTTGTTAAATTTCTGTTTAAAGGCGGATGCGACGCACGCGCGTCCGAACGGTGCGAGCGCGATTCATGGTTGAATCCCGGCGCCGTGGAGAGTGCGCGTTGACGGGGGTGCGCGCGGCTTCCAATCTCACCCGCATGTCTCTCATCGACAACCTCGTCGGGAAGCTGCAGCGCCACCCGAAGCGCTTCGTCTTCGCCGAAGGAAGCGATCCTCGCATCCTGCAGGCGGCGCGACAGGTTGTCACGCGGCGGATGGGCGTGCCGATCCTGCTCGGCGAGCGCACGCAGATCAAGACGGTCGCGCGGCGCCTCGACCTCAGCCTCGACGGCATGCGCATGATGGAGCCCGACCGCAGCGACGAGATCGAGGAGCTGGCCGCGGAATACATCCGCCTGCGAGCGGCCAAGGGCGCGGAGGTGTCCGCCGATGAAGCCCGCGCGGCAATGACCGCGAACAGCCATTTCGCCACCATGATGCTCTCGATGGGCCAGGTCGATGCGTTGATCTCCGGCGCCACGGCCTCGGCCTCGAGCGCGTTGCGCCCGCTGTTTCAGATCATCCCGAAACAGGCCGGGGTGAAAACCGCCTCCTCGCTCCTCATCATCGACATGGAGGCGCGCAATGTCGGGATCGACGGCGTGCTTTTCATGGCCGACTGCGGCGTGCTGCCGGAGCCGACCGCCGAGCAGCTCGCGGACATCGCCGTGACCACGGCGACGCTCGCGCATCACCTCACGAACACGCTGCCGCGCGTGGCCATGCTCAGTTTCTCGACCAACCAGTCGTCCTCGCACGCGTCGCTCGCGCGTATCCGTGAAGCAACTACGCTCGCCCGCGAAAACGCCGCGCGCCTCCATCTGCCGATGGAGATCGAGGGCGAGATCCAGGTCGACGCCGCGCTCGACGCGGCCACGGCAAGGACGAAGGCGGTCGGCGGCGAGGTCGCGGGCCGGGCCAACGTGCTCATCTTTCCCGACCTCAACAGTGGAAACATCGGATCGAAACTCGTGCAGATCCTCGCCGGCGCGAACGGCTACGGCCAGATCATCACCGGCCTGAGCAAGCCGGCCGCGGAGATCAGCCGCGGCGCCAGCGCGCACGACATCCTCGGCGCCGCCGCGATCATCGGCTGCCAGGCCATCGACCGCCGGCTCCTGTTCGGAGCCTGATCCCATCTCCATGCAGCAGGCTCCCGAAGGCATCCTCATCTCGCAGCCGGTCAACACCGTGACCAAGCGCATCTTCGTCGCGGCCACGCGGATGAACGACGGCAAAACGACCACCTGCCTCGGGCTCTTCGAGGCGTTGCACGCGCTCTACACGCGCATCGGCTTCATCAAGCCGGTCGGCCAGCGCTACGTGGAGATCGACGGGCGCCTCGTCGATGAGGACTCGTTTCTGCTCGATCAGATCTTCCACGTGCAGGTGCCGCTCGAAAGCATGAGCCCGGTCACGATCGACGCGACCTTCACGCGCCGCTATCTGGAGGATCCCGACGCTCATCGCGCGATCATCGTCGATCGCATCTGCCGCGCCTTCGATCGCGTTTCCTGGGAGAAGGATTTCACCATCATCGAGGGCACCGGGCATGCCGGCGTGGGAGCGGTCTTCGATCATTCGAACGCGCGCGTCGCCAGGCTGCTCGGCGCGAAGGCCATCATCGTCGCCCAGGGCGGCATCGGCCGGCCCGTGGATGAGGTCGCATTGAACAAGGCGCTTTTCGACATGGAGGGCGTCGAGGTCATCGGCGCCGTCCTGAACAAGGTCGAGCCCGAGAAGATGCAACTGGTGACCGACTACGCGGGCAGGGGCCTCGAGAAGCTCGGCGTCCCGCTGCTCGGCGTGCTTCCCATCCAGAAAATGCTCTCGGCCCCCAACCTCGCGCAGATCGTGGACGAGACTTCCGGGCGCTGGATCAACGGCGGAGACAACGCCGGCGGTGAGCGCATCCTCCGCGTCGTCATCGGCGCTATGACCGCGAAAGGCATCGTCGACTACCTCCTGCCCGGCACGCTCATCATCACACCCGGCGACCGCGACGACATCATCCTCGCGGCGATCGCCAGCGCCGGAACTTTCGGCCAGCAGGGCATCTCGGCCATCATCCTCACGCGCGACCTCCTTCCGCATCCGAAGATCCTGGAGCTGCTCGCCCAGACGACCATCCCGGTCATCGCAGTCAAGGACGACAGCTATTCAGTCGCCTCCGCGATCCACAACATGACGGTGAAAACGCAGCCCTATGACACCGACAAGATTCCCGTCATCAAAAAGCTGATACAGGAGCATGTCCGCATCGACAGGCTCTTGAACGCGTTTTGATCACACTTCCGGCGCGGGAGCCGGAGGAGCGGAAGGCGCGGCTTCGTCCGCGGGCGCAACGGGCTCGTCCCCTTGCGGCGCGGGCGGGAGAGCCTCAGGCTCGATCGCCGGCTCGTCGGGCGAAGGCGCTGTTGCCCGTTCGGCCGGCGGAGTTTCAGCCGGCGTTTCCGCGGCGTCCGGGATCCCGACCACGGCTGGTTCGGCGCCTTCAAGCGTTGTCTCGGATGGAGCCTGGATGTCCACGTCGCTTTCCGGCGCGAATTCGGGCGCGGGCGTCGTGGTCTCGCCGGCAGGCGCTTCGGATGAAACGAACTCTTCCGCGCCGGCTTCGATCGCGGACTCCGCCTCCATCTCGGCCGCGGGCGCGGCGACTTCGGGCGCGTCCAGCGCGGCAACGGCGGGATCGGAAAGGGTTTCCTCAGCCGCGACCATCGGGCTCTCGACAGGCTCCGGGGCGGACTCCACCACGACTGTCGGCGCGGGTTGACGGAAGCCGACCTTCATCCGCCCCTCCTCGATTTTCACGTCGTCGACCTGACTCCAGCCCTTCGCGAAAGGCTCGGAAATCGTGAGCGAACCGATCAACCAGTCCGCGACCACGGACCGCAGGATTCCAGACGGAATCGGCAGCGCGCCGACGAGCATCCTGTCCGGGACAAACTGAAAACTCCCGCCCCGCTCCTGGAAGGAGCCCTCGGCCTGCACCACGAGTTTGCGCTCATTCTGAAAAGCCTTCACCTCGGTCACGAGGCCGACGCACGCGCGATCGCCGTCGAACCGAAACTTCGGAAGTCCGCCCTGATACTCGAGGCCGTAGGTTTCCCATTTCCTGCCCAGCTCGAGCGCGCCAAACTCGGTCGCGATCCAGTGGTTCACATCCTGCTCGGCCAGCTCCAGGCCCTTGGGATCCTGCTCGAGAAACGCGCGTTGCTTGCGCTTCCACTGCGACTGGCGAAGCGGCGTCTCGCGCCCGCTCACGTAAGCGACCTGATGACGCCGGGGAGCCTCCCCTTCCTCGATCTTGGGCGGAGCATCGACGACCGGGACCGGCCGGATCGCGAGCCAGACAGACGCGAACGCGCCTCCCAGCAACACACCAAGAATCGCCTCGGCGACCAACATGGCGAATCCGGACTCCTGGCCCTTCTTGCGCGACCTCCGCATAACGAAGGCTCAATCGGATCCGGTCGTGGAGGATGAAGACGAAGCCGAAGACTTCCCAGAATCAGAACCTTTTGACGATTCACCCGAACCCGACGCGTCCGCCTTCGACCCGCCGGCCGATTCGCTTTTCGCCGCGCCCGCTTCGCTTTTCTGTGAAGCGCGTTTGTAGTCCGTCTCGTAAAAGCCGGAACCTTTGAAAATGATTCCCGCGCCGCGGCCGATGAGGCGTTTCACCCCCGGTTTCCCGCATTTCGGGCAGTTCGTCAGCGGCGCATCGCGCATCGACTGAAATATTTCAAACACCTCGTCGCACGACCGGCAGGCGTACTCGTAAGTCGGCATGTGGGCTCCTTGACTATCTTTTCACGTTCAGGTCGGAAGCGGCCGGTCGCGCGCTCGACACCGTCTGGTGAAACACGAGCGCGTAATAGTAGAACACAACCACCCCGCCAGTAAACAAAGCGTAGGGCACGATCGGAAACAGCACCACCATCGAGCCGATGTAGGCGAGCGTCGGAATGATCCACCTCCCCCGGGTCGCCACCACCATGCGCATCAGCGTCGGAAGGCTCAGCGCGTCACGAAAATCCCAGCGGCGCTGGTAACGGTAGAGGCTCGCCCCCGTGATCGGCAGCGCGAGCACCAGCACCGGCACCAGCGGCAGATAGAGAAACCCGGCAAACGCCCAAAAGAGCGGGACGCCGCGCAACAGCCACGACAGCGCCACCGCGGCCAGCCAGCCGGCCATGAGCGGGACGATCGTGAAGATCAGGAGCAACAGGAGCATGCGCAGCCCGTCCACGAACAGACTCCGCCAGTCGTCCCAGTCCGGCAGCTCCACCGGCTGGCCCCGCCGGCCCTGTTCCGTCAGCCGGTAGATGTAGCCGAAGGCAAGCGGAGGCACGACCAGCAACAACGTGCCCACCAATGTCTTGATGAGCCACGCGGGATCGTCGAAGACGCGCCTACAGACTTGCTCCAGAGTTGCCATTACCGATGGTCAAAAGTGGCGCGAACCTACGCCAAGCAAAGTGGACTTCAAAGAAAAACTGGCCGCCTTTCAGCGCGAGATCGAGGAAGGGGCGCAAAACCTCCTGCCCGCGAGCGACACCCGCCCCGCGCGCATCCACGAGGCGATGCGCTACAGCATGGACGCCGGCGGGAAGCGCCTGCGCCCCGTCCTCACCCTCGCGGTCGCCACGCTCGGCGGCCGCCGGGCCCCCGCCCTGCCCGCCGCCATCGCGATCGAGTGCGTCCACACCTATTCGCTCATCCACGACGACCTCCCGGCCATGGACGACGACGACCTCCGGCGCGGGCGCCCCACCTGCCATCGCAAGTTCGACGAAGCCACCGCGATCCTCGCCGGCGACGCGCTCCTGACCCACGCCTTCGCGCTCCTCTCGGAGCAGTTTCGAGACAGCCCCGCCCTCGCCGTCGCGCTCGTCCGCGAACTGGCTGTCGCCGCCGGCAGCCGCCGGTTGATCGGCGGGCAGATGGCGGACATCCAGGCCGAGAAGCGCGCGGGCGTGACGGCCGACGAACTCGCCTTCATCCACCGCAACAAAACCGGCGCCATGATCGAAGCCGCGCTCGTCATGGGCGGACTCTGCGCGGGCTTTCCCGCGGGCGACCTCGAAACCCTTCGCGCCGCGGGAACCCACCTCGGCCTCGCCTTCCAGATCGTCGACGACATCCTCGACGCCACGAGCGACTCGGAAACCCTCGGCAAAACCGCCGGAAAAGATGCCCGCGCCGGAAAAACGACCTGGGTCTCCCTCCACGGCCTGGAAACCTCCCGCCAGCAAGCCCGCGACCACACCGAATCGGCCCTCGCCGCGCTCGCCCGGCTGCCAGGGGACACGACCTTCCTGCTCGCCCTCACCCGCGAAATGCTGGCGCGGGAAAAGTGATCGAAGGAACCCGCGGAAACGAACCCCGCGCCTTTCAAAAAGCGGAGTGCCACCGCGCGAGGCGCCGCCCCTGAAAACGCCAAGAGACCTGACCTGGTAAAACTTGCCCCAGACGCCCTTCGCATTACAATTCGGCCATGGTAAGAACAACAATCACACGTAAGGGCCAAACGACCGTTCCTTTCGGCTTTCGGCAGCGCTGGCGGACGTCGCAAATCGTGTGGGACGAAAATCCAGACGGGTCCGCCATCGTCCGGCCCGCTCCGGATGTCATGGACTTGTTCGGCGCGGCGGCGAACGAAATTCCACGCGATCCGAAGGAGAGAGAGCACGCGCTCGCAGCCATGTCCGCTGACGCCAGCAAGCGCAAAGCTGGACGATGAGCGACCGGGTCCATGTGGACGCAAACGTCATCCTGCGGTTCCTTCGGAATGACGACGCGAAGCAATCTCCACTCGCTGCGGATCTGTTTAAAAGCGCTCAGGCTGGTTCTCCCACGCTTCTCGCATCCGCGGTGACGCTGATGGAGGTGTTCTACGTGCTCGCCACGAGCTACGGCATCGTCCGGGTGGATGCGGCGAAGATGTTGGCAAGCCTGCTGAACACGGGCGCCATCGTCTGCGAGGATGATGGCATGACCATGGATGCGCTGAAAGGCATCACCTCCAACAAGGTTTCATTCGGCAACGCCCATCTGGCCGCTTCGGCGCGCCATGGCGGTGAGCCCGTGGCCAGCTTCGACAAAGGGATGGCACATTTTCACGGTATAGCGCTCTTTCCCATGGAAAAGCCGAAGAGCAAATCCGGGCCGCCAAAGGCATCGTAGATTGGCCTGCGTGGAAGCCGGCTTCCCCATCGTCCTCGCCTGAACCGGTGACGCCACCGCCCAGCGCCGGCAGAGGCTGCTGGCGCGGGAAACGCGATCAGAGGGATGCCGAACTCGCGGGAATGAGCCCAAGGCGCCTTTCGGTTTTATTTTCCGGTCAGATCCAAGTTCGCAAGCCGAGGATGCCCCAATGGCCGAGATATCCCGCAAGTATCGTGAGCATCACCGAGGTGACGAGAGCATGCCACCAAACCAGGCGGTGAATGTTGGCGTGCCGGGAGCCGAGGGCGTGCACGATGCCCGCAACCGAGAACAGCGGGAGCGCCAGCGTCAGAAGGAAGATGCCGAGAGACCATGGCGTCACGCTGCCGAGGCGTAGAATCACATCCATTCCCGTCATCGATCTTCCCGCAAGCGCTGCAAGTCCCGCTGCCGATAGCGTCGCCAGCAACGGCAGAATCCGGACGCCGAGTTGCGCCACGCCTCGCACGCGACCGCGAATCGCCTGCGGTATCCAGATAAGGGCAAACGCGGCTGTGCAGATCATGACCACCCCGATGAGCGCGCCGCTTCCGAGTTGTGACCAGACCCGCCAGGCCGATGCCCGCGATCCATTCCGAACCGTCGCTTCGGACGATCGCCACTCCCGCGCCCGGCGTGCGCGTGTCGTGCAAGACCGCTTCTATCTCGCGCCGCAATTCGGACTCCGCGGAGGCGACCCCAGGCCAGGCTGCGGGTGGATCCGCGTCAGCGCGTGCCTCGAGCGCGACCACGGAAACTCCGAGGCACAGGCTGAAAGCGCAGGCGAGAATTCGGTTGATCACACGGGACATGCGATTGCGAGTGACAGATGCGGTGATGGACGCGCAGATCCTTTTGCGCGTTGTCGGATCTGCGTGGACGGCCTCGCCCCAAACCACGGGCAGAGGGACCTGCCCGGCCACCTTCGCGGCATCCATGCTTTAAATCACACCCTCACAACGCGCCGGCGGAAAAGTCCCGTCCCTCCCGGGCCGGGCTACGAGGAGCGGTCTCCGTCAGCCGGCGGCCATGGCGGCCTTGACCAGCTCGATGAAAGACTTCGCCTCGAGCGAGGCGCCGCCGATGAGGCCGCCGTCAATGTCGTCCTGGATGAGCAGCTCGGGCGCGTTGGCCGGTTTCATCGAGCCGCCGTAGAGGATGCGGACTTTTTGCGCCACCGTCTTGTTGAAACGGTTGGTCAGCCAGCTCCGGATGAAGGCGTGCACCTCCTGCGCCTGCTCGGGCGTGGCGTTGCGGCCCGTGCCGATGGCCCAGACGGGTTCGTAGGCGATCACGACGCCCGTGG
>CAZFCY010000107.1:0-4491 GCA_964517665.1 uncultured Opitutaceae bacterium
TGTCAGGCCAATCCCGTTGTGATGGCAGTCTGCGCCGCAACGCCGATCCCGCTCAATATCCAAGAGGCGTTCGCAAGGAACCCCTCGAAGTTCACTGTCGTTTCGTTACTCATAACGAGAGTAACTACTACCGAGGTCCCGAGAATTTTCGGCGTGGGGCGAGACTGTCAGTGAAACTGTCAGTAACGGCACTGAAAGGGTCGTGGAAAATTGTTCGCGAGTTAGGCCGAATTCTCCTTGCGATCAGAGGCGAATGAGTCACAATCCCTTGTGTCTGAGTCGGTAAGGCAAGTCCGATTCCGGCCCGCGCCTCCAGTTTCTGCGCTTGGGGCGCAGGGGGTTGCGCACAGACTCGCAGGGCTCCTGCGCTCGCGCCTCGACCAGCAATCAGCGGCAATCCCATGCTCTCTCCCGAACAAGCATGGAGAGCCGGCCTCCGAGCCCGCCGCCGCTCAGTGCTGGTTCTCGCCGGTCCCGGTGGTTTGTTTTCTGGCCTTGAGGATCTTCAGGAGGCCGTAGGCGGAGTAGGTGAGCGACAGGAGGAGAAAGACGATGCCCCAGGCCATCAGCGCCTTGGTCTGGCGGGTTCCCGCAACCGCGTAGAGGAGGACGAGGCCCGACATGCAGACACCGGCGAGCCCGACGAACACCGCCCGATATTCCATGCGGGATCTCGTCCCCATCTTCGAGTAGGCGATGCCGGTGAGCAGGAGCGCCGCGGCCAGCAGGGAAATGACGATCTCCAGGATTTCCATGGGCGATGATCACTGAACAATTTGCAGGCGCGGTCAAATGCGCGCGCGGGCGATCGCGTTGTGGAATTTCGGCCCGACGCCTGGCGGGGGAAGATCGGAAGGAGACGCATGTACGAGCTGGCGATATGGATGGGCGGTCCGGGACGCCGCGGCATCGGCCCTTGAAGCGACCGCGGAGGAAGCCAAGAACCGGGGGCGCCCCATGATTCATTCGAAAGTTTTCCACGCCATGCTCGTCGCGGGCAGCGCCTCGCTCGGCTCGCTTTTCATGCCGCCCGCGTCCGCCGCCCCGTCGGCTGAAAAGACGCGCGGGCACGAGTTCTACATCTGCGCGACGATCAACCGCGACTACGTCATCGGCTCGAAGATCGTCACGACCAACGGCCTGTTCCATCTCGAGGACGACGGCAGTTGGAGGCATTTCGGCCCCAACGAATCCACCATCACCGCGGTGGCGTTCGATCCGCGCGACCACGACGTCCATTACACGGCCACGCTCAACGGCTGCTTTCGCACGCTCGATGGCGGCAGGACGTGGAAGATCACCACGGGATGGAACATGACGGAAGGCCGGGACGTGAGCGTCGATCCGCGCGAGCCCGATCATGTTTACCTCGCGCTGCCGGATGGAGTCGCCGTTTCCACCGATCGCGGCGAGAGCTGGGCGCGTCGCGAGAAGGGGCTTCCCGATCGCGGGAAATACACGCAGTCGATCGAGGTCGATCGCACCCGCGCCGGGCGTGTGCTCGCGGGGTGCGAGACCGGCATTTATCTCACTGAAAACGGCGCGAAATCCTGGCGACGCGTGCTGCCGACGAAGGCGACGGTGGACGACATCCAGCAATCCCCGCACGATCCACGGCACTGGCTTGCCGTGACACAGGCCGACGGCGCGTGGGCGTCCACCGACGGCGGCGTGAAGTGGACGAAACTCGCCGGCGTGCCGTCCGAGCATGCGCTCTACAACGTCACCTTCGATCCGACCGACGCGAAACGTTGCGCCATCGCGAGCTGGACTTACGGCGTGCTCACCTCCGAGGACGGTGGCAGGACGTGGACCGACCGCAACGCCGGTCTGCCGGAGCCGCATCGGGCGTGGCGCGTCGGCGTCGAACCGCATTCGGGGCGTCTCTACGCGAGCATCGTGGGCGAGACGCTCTTCCATTCCGACGACTTTGGGCGCGCCTGGGAGCGCGACGCGCTCGAGGGATCGGCCGTGAACAACTTCGTCATCGTCCCCAAGACGGACCGCTGACCCATGCGCGCATCCACGATGAAACTTTCCCGTATCGCCACCGTTTCGCTTCTGCTCGCGGCCACCGCGCCTCGCGCCCCGGCGCAGCCCTCGTTCGAGGGGCCGCCGCCTTCGCGTGTCGTGGTCGAGGATCCGGTCGAGCGCCGCGCCCAATACCTCGGGCGCGTCGATGAGGTGCTCGACTGGGTGTCCGGCCGCGTGAACTTCGAGGATCCGGCGACGGTGAGCATGGCGGCCATCGCGATCAAACTCGCGCGCGGCGAGGACGTCGAGGCGTGCTCCAGTCGCGTGATCGAGTTGATGAAGGAGCCGGGCACGGGCCCGTTCTGGATGTTTCCCGTCGTGTGCGTCTCGTTTGCCGGCCGCGATCAGCTTTCGCCCGAGGCGCGCGCGGCCATTCGTGACACCTGGCGCACGACACGGCAGTTGCGCGGCGACACGGAGAACCATTTCGCGATGTATTACACCTCGCTTTATCTCATGTCCGAGCTGTATCCGAACGAACCCGGCGGCGCCTGGTACACGGGTTTGAGTTCGGAGGAAAACCTGGCCGAGTCGCGCGCCTATCTCATCGACTGGATGGACATCACCACGACCATCGGCCAGGGCGAGTACAACCCGTCGCACTATATCGGCGAATATGCGATCCCGATGCTGTTTCTCGCCACGTGGGCGAAGGATCTCGAGATGCGCCAGCGCGGGCATATGATGCTCGACTGGCTTTTCGCCGAGCTGGCGGCGAACACCCTCGACGGCGTCCTGCGCGGAGCGAACTCGCGCACCGACGACATCTCCGTGCTCGAGCGCTGGAACGCGCTGGCCAGTTTCTTCAGTTGGGTTCTGTTTGGAAACACGCCGCCCACCGCCGGCTATGGCGGCTGGGGCACGTACTTCGCGGTCGTCGCGAAGCAATACGAAGTGCCCGAGGTGATCTATCGCATCGCGATGGATCGCGAGGGCGACTTCACGCAGCGCGACCTCGGCCGCACCCGCCGCCGCTGGCGTTATAGCGACGAGCTTTCGCCTCCCATCCACAAGACCAGTTATATGCGCGAGGACTATGCCGTGGGCTCCTATCAAGGCGGCCTTTCCGACCCCATCCAGACGCACGTGTGGGATGTGACCTGGAGCGTGCCCGATCCGCGTGGCGTCAACAACACGATATTTTCGCTCCATCCGCATTCCTCCTCAGTGGCGATGCAGATGCATTTCAGCACGTATCCCGAGCCGATGATCAAGGGCGTCGAGCGGGAGGGAAAACCGTCCTATGACCAGCCCGACAAGATTCTCGGATGCTCGCCCTACGAGCAGGTTGTTCAGGATCTGGATACGATCATCGCGCTCTACGACATTCCGGAGGGCGAGCGTTTCCCGCACATCAACGGCTTCTTCTCCAAGGATCTCGCCAACCTCACGGAGGACGGGTCCGGCTGGATTTTCGCGCAGGGCGGCGACGCCTATATCGCCTACCGTCCGCTCGCCGGATACACGTGGAAACCCTACCAGAAATACGTGTCGATGTGGGCGGGGGGCGAGCGCGCCGATCTCGGCGACCGCATCCTGCAAAGCCCGCATCTGAAAAACGGAACCATCGTGCAGGCGGCGAGCGCGTCTGAGTTCGGAAGTTTCGAGGCATTCCAGGCGGCCATTCGCGCGCTGCCGCTCGAGTTCACGCTCGCGCCCACGCCGACGGTGAAATTCACATCACTGCGCGGAAAGCGGATCGTGGCGACCTACGGGAAGGCGCCGGTCGTCGATGGACGCGCGATCGACTACCGCAAGTGGAAGCTCTTCGAGGGGCCGTATCTCGATGCCGAAAAGGGCTCGAAGAAACTCACGATCACGCACGGCCGGCTCGAGCGTATCCTGGATTTCAATACGCTCGCGATCAGCGAGCGGGTGAAGCCGCGGCCGTAGGTCGGTATTGTGCAGGCCGTCTGCTTGCAGACGCTTTGCGGGGTCCGGAGGACCCGGAGCGCCAGCGAGCTGGCGGCCTACGTCGAGCCCGCGAGGGAAACTTCGTCCTTGGGGTGGGAGCGGCTTCAGCCGCGATTCCGCCCGCGCCACGCTTTCGGATCGCGGCTGAAGCCGCTCCTACGTTTCCTTCGATGCCCTTCGGAATTGCCGACGACCTGTGGAATATGTTTCCAATGCCAGACGTCCCCTCGTCGGAAATTTCCTTATGAGCCACATCCCGAATCCCTCCCGTTACGATAATCCCGAATTCTACCGCCGCTGCGGACGCAGCGGCCTGAAACTGCCGCGCCTGTCGCTCGGGCTCTGGCACAACTTCGGCGACAACTTTCGCCACGAATCGAGCCGCGCGCTCGTCCTGCGCGCCTTCGATCTCGGGATCACGCATTTCGATCTGGCCAACAACTACGGCCCTCCGCCGGGCGCGGCCGAGATCAACTTCGGACGCATCCTGCGCGAGAATCTCGCGGCGCATCGCGACGAGCTGATCATCTCCACCAAGGCCGG
>CAZFCY010000107.1:4501-17363 GCA_964517665.1 uncultured Opitutaceae bacterium
CATGTGGGACGGGCCGTACGGGGATTGGGGATCGCGCAAATACCTGCTCTCGAGCCTCGACCAGAGCCTGAAACGCCTGCGCCTCGACTACGTCGACATCTTCTATCACCACCGGCCCGATCCGGAGACGCCGCTCGAGGAGACGATGGGCGCGCTCGCCTCGGCCGTGCGCGCGGGCAAGGCGCTCTACGTCGCGCTCTCGAACTACAACCCGGAACAGACGGCGGCGGCGGCGCGCATCCTGCGCGAGTTGGGGACGCCGTGCCTCATTCACCAGCCGCGCTACCACATGTTTGCGCGCGGGATCGAGGACGGCCTGCTGCAGACGCTCGAGCAGGAGGGCATCGGCTGCATCCCGTATTGTCCGCTCGCGCAGGGCCTGCTGACCGGCCGCTACCTCGACGGCATTCCCGCCGATGCGCGGGCCGCGCGCGATCCGCGTTTCCTCAAACCGGAGAGCATCACCGACGACAAGGTCGAGGTCCTGCGCCGCCTGAACTCGATCGCGCAACGGCGCGGCCAGTCGCTCGCGCAGATGGCGCTCGCCTGGGTGCTGCGGCATCCCGCGGTGACGACGGCGCTGATCGGAGCAAGCAAACCGGGCCAGATCGAGGACAACGTCGCGGCGCTGGCGAACACGGGTTTCTCGAAGGAAGAGCTGGCGGAGATCGACCGCATCCTCGCGCGCTGATCGTCGCGCCTTTCGGAGGTGAATTGCACATAAAACAACCGAGGAAACGAAGGGCGGAAATGTTGCATGGGCATCGTCCTCTCGCGGTGAATCAGCGGCGGAAGTCGTCCGCTTCCCCGTGATGCCTTTGCCGCCTTCGTTTCCTTTTGCGCGCCGCGTTTTCTCGAATCATCCGATGCCATGACCTTCGAGGTGACGCTGGCGACGCTGGACATGGCGGGCGTGTTCGTCTTCGCGATCACGGGCGCGCTGGCGGCGGCGCGCAAGGGCATGGATTTTGTGGGCATGTTTGCGCTCGCGCTCGTGACTTCGACGGGCGGCGGCACGTTGCGCTCGATGCTCGTCGGCGACTTTCCGGTTCCCTTTCTGCGCGCGCCGTGGCTGCTGGTGGCGGCGATGGTGGCAACGGTCGTGACCTATTTCGCCGCCCGGTGGATCGATGCCCACATGACGCGTCCGATCCGGTTTTTCGATGCGATCGGGCTCGGTGTTTTCACCAGCACGGGCGTGGCCACCGCGCTCAACCTCGGGCAACCCTGGTGGGCGGCGATTTTCCTCGGCTGCATCACGGCGGTATTCGGCGGCGTTCTGCGCGATGTCCTCAGCCGCGAAGTGCCGCTCATTTTCCGGCCGGACGAACTCTACGCGACCGCCGCGCTGGTGGGCGCGATCGCCTTCCTCGCCATCCGCGAAATGGATTTCAGCCGCCCGACCATCATGATCGCCGGCGCCGGCGTGACCATCGCGGTGCGCCTTGTGGCGATGCATCTGCAATGGAAGACGCGCCCCGCGCCACAGCGTCCGGATGCGGATCGGTGAGAAAAGACTCTTCGAATGATCACGGACGACTGCGCGCGAGCGCCTGCTCGAGTCCCGTCTGCGCCGGCGCGTAGTCGGGATCCAGCGACAGCGCGGCGCGATACTCCGCGATCGCCTCCGCGATCGAGCCGGTGAGCAGGTGGGCCGCGCCGAGGTTGGCGTGTGTCGTGGCGGTCGGCTTCAAGGCGAGCGCGGCCTGGTAGTGTGGAATCGCCTCGCGCGGACGTCGCAGCAGGAGGCAGACATTGCCGAGATTGTTGAGCGCTTCGAGATGCGTCGGATCCTGGCGAATGACCTCCTCGAACTGGGCCGCGGCCTCCGGCAGGCGGTGCGTTCGAGCGAGCAGGCCGGCCAGCGCGTAGCGGGCATCGACGTGGCGCGGATCGAGCGCGAGCGCGCGCTCGTGCTGGCGGATCGCCTGCGTGGCGTCTCCACTTTGTGAATACGCGAGGCCGAGGCGGAACTGCGCGTCCGCGACCGCCGGTTCGAGGCGCGCCGCGGCGGCGAGCGGGGCCAGCGCGTCCCGCGGCCGGCCGGCGCGCAGCAGGGCGTTGCCCAGGTTCGCCTGCGCCGCGAAGGAATCCGGGTCGAGCCGCGCGGCCTCGCCGAGGTGGGCGACCGCCTCCTCGATCCGGCCTTCCTCGAGCAGGGCGCTGCCGAGATTGGAGCGCGCCCCGCTGTTGGCGGGTTGAAGCGCGACCGCCTTTTCGAAGGCCGAAATCGCCTCGGCGCGCCGGCCCGCTCGGATGAGGGCGCGCGTTTTCCGGGCGTTTGGCGACGGTGTCGGTCCAGAGCGTGAGTTCATCGCGATAGTCGCCGTTGCGCGCGGCCGTGAGCCACGCGAGCGGAAGCGCGAGCGCCGCGGCAACGACGAGGCCGGGCTTGCGCAACCAGAAAACGGCGAGGCTCGTGGCCGCGACGACCAGCGCCGCGAGCGGAAGATACATGCGGTGTTCCGCGATCGTTTGCGTGGCGACCGGAACGACGCTGGAGGAAGGCGCCAGCAGCAGGAAGAAACACGCGCCGAGAAAACCGATCGCGCTCCGACGCCGCAGGGCGACGAGTGTCGCGGCGATGAGCGCGCCGACGAAAAGCATGGAGGGAAGCGCGCGCGCGAATGATGTTTCGAGACTTGTGCCGTAATCGAAAACCAGCGGCGCCGGCCAGAACGCGAGCTGCGCATAGCGCGCGATGGCTTCGCCTTGCGTGAGCGCGTAGTGCCACGACGAAACCTCCGTGCCGAGGCCGGCGGTGCCGCCGCGATTTCCGGAGTCGAGGATGAGGAGCGCAAGGATGCCCCAGGTGGCGGCGAGGCTGGCGTGAAACCCCCGGCGTTTCCGCAGCGCGGTGGCGAAATCGCCCGCGATGAACGTCCGATCGTAGAGCAGCGCGATGAGCGGCGCGACCGCCATGGTTTCCTTTGTCGCCATCCCGAGGGCGCAGGCGATGACGCTTGCGATGAGCCATCCCCGCCGGAACACGATTCGATCCGTCACCGCGTCCGTGGATTCAGGAGCGGGCGCGGGTTTGCCCTCCGCCGCGGAGCGTTGCGCGCGGATGAAGGCGTAGAGCGTGGCGAGCAGGAAGAGCGCGACGAGTGTGTCGGCGCGGCGCGAGGTGTGGCTGACCGCGGCCGTGGCGAGCGGGTGAAGCAGCCAGAGCACGGTCGCGATGAAGGCCAGCGGCGTGGCAAGCGTGCGGATGCGATCCGGGATTGCCGGCGGCGTTGGAGCCGCGAACGAAAGCGTCCGGCGGATGATGCCGAAGAGGAGCAACCCGCAGCAGAGGTGGATCGCGACGTTGAGCGCGTGATAGCCGCGCGTGTCGAGTCCGCCGATCGCGTGGTTGAAAGCGAACGACAGGTTCAGGACCGGCCGGCCATCGACCGTCGTGCCCGTGCCGCCAGGCGGGGAAAGGGGGATCGAGAGCGGCCAGAGCCGGCGGATGGACGGATTTTCCTGAATCGAAGTCAGGTCGTCGAAGACGAAGGGCGCCTCGAGCGAGGGCCAGTAAACGCCCGCGACCGCCGCCACGAGCAGAGCGGCGGCGGCGAGCGCGAGCAGGCGGGGGGCGGGGGGCGAGGGGCGGGAGGGTGTCATCGTCTTGCCGCGAGCGCGAGCGCGGCTGCGCCGAAGGCGCGCCGGGGCGCGGCGAAAGGCGTGGGGCGAGGGGCTGGAAACGAGGCGGTCACGGCCGGAGCGTTGCGACGATCGAACGACTTCAGCGGCGATTGGTCACGAAAGAAGACGGGCGAGAGGCAGTGTGCGGGCGAGGGCGAAAGCGAAGATGGATTTGCGTGGGATGTGGCTGGCGCGCCCGGTCGCGCCGCTCCCGGGGCGGGCCGCGCAAAAGGAAAACGCTCCCGCCCTCGCGGGCGGGAGCGTTTCAGCAGCGGGGGTTTTCCCAAAGCGCCGTTTCCGCCGCGGCCGGGCCACAGCGGAGGCGGCGATCAGAAATCGAAGGTCGTGGTGAGGAACCACTCGCGTGGGTTGACGATGCGGAAGGCGACGTGCTCGCCGTCCGGATTCGCGGCGATCGGCTTGAGGCCGCCGTTTTCGAGCGCGTCGCGGACGTTGAGCTGCACCTTCATGCGCACCTTGTCGCCGAAGTAGGGCACGCGGCGGAAGCTGTAGGAGACCCAGAAGTCGAGGTGCGTTTCCGAGTCGTCGAAGACCGGGTTGTCGTTGTCGAGCAGGCGCAGGACGCCATCGGGATCGGCGGGCGCGGCGAGGTAGCCGATCGCGGCCGAATCCTCCCAGCGAATCGCGCCGCCGATGCCGAGACCCTGGAAGCGGCCCTCGGTGAACTGATAGTTCGTGATGACATTCGCGCGCCATTCACGCTGTTCCTGCGTGACCTTGCCTTCGTTGCGCTTGGCCGTGCTCATGACGGCCTCGACGTTCGTGATCCACCAGTCCTGCACGGTCTGCGTCGCTCCGAGGCCGATGCCGCCCAGGCCCGAGCCTTCGAGGTCGGCGCCGGTGGTCTGCCAGAAGTTCGGAAAACCAGCGGCGGTGGCCCCGGTCCATTTCCCCATGCGCGTGGCGACCCAGGCGTCCCACTCCGGCGCGATTTTGTCGTACACCGTTTCCTGCTGGCCGGCGGTGAACTTCAGCGTCCAGTTCGGCTGCGGATTGTAGATCAGGGAGATCTCCATGCCTTTCGAGGCCACCGTGCTGGTGCCGGTGACAGGGATGCCGAAGAACGTGTCCCGTGGGGCGGCCGCGTGCAGGGCAGGGAGATCGAGGATCCCGAGCACCGCGGGGGAGTTGTCCGTCGCGCTGCCTGTCACCCACTGAGCCCAGGTGCGGAAGAACGTGTCGTCGACCGTGATCGTGCGGGTGAGGGGCTGGGCGACGACCGCGCCGCGCGCGCCTTCCTGCGAGGCCTCGTACCAGTTCACCTTGGCGGTGAGTTTGTTCTCCAGCAGCGTGACGCTGAAGCCGTAGTCCTCGCCTTCGCCCGTGGGCAGCGAGAGCGGCGTGCCGAAGAAGTCGGTCTGAAGGCCGGCGACGTTGAAGTTGTCCGACTTGTTATAGTGCAGGCTCAGCCAGCTCAGCGGTTTCACGACCACGCCGTAGCTGGTGGTGTTGCCGCTGACCTCCTGCGGATCGCCGAAGACTTCGAGATTCGCAGGATCGGTGAGGCCGTCGCTGCGGATGGCGAGGCCGAGGCTGTTTTTCGCCGTGCTCTTGTCGCGGCGCTTGCCGAAGGTCGTGACGATGCGGTCGTCGAGGAAATAGCTCTGCGCGGCAAACGCGAGCGAGTCGATGCGCTGCTTCGTGTGGCTGGAGACGAAGTGCAGGTCCGTGTCCTCCGTGAGCGTGGCCGTCTCCCACGCGCCGGCGAGGCCGGTGTTCGGATCGACGCCCGCGGCGCTCGGGTTGAACCAGCGGAACGTGTGCGGGCGCGTGCCGTTCGGGTAGTAGGGCGAGCTGTTGGTGACGACGCCGTCGTTGCCGCCCACGTAGAAGCGGCGCTCGATCGCGTTCTGCGTGCGATTGCCCGCCCAGACGTTCGGGACGACGGGAATGAACTGGTTGTAACTCGAGAAGTAGGGACGATAGCGGAGCTGATAGCGCTCCTGGTCGTGCCGTTGTCCCAGGCCCATGAGGCGGTGATGACCGAGCCAGCGGAACCAGTTGGCGCTGTCCCGGAAATCGAGTTCGTAGGCGAGGGTGGCGCGGCCGACGTCGTTGTTCTCGGGATGCTCGAAGCCGTCCGGCTGGATCGCCTCGACATAGGGCCGGCCGAAGTTCGGATTCGGCGATCCGTCGAGGTTCACCGTGTTGGTGTCGATATAGAGCGTGGTTCCGGTCTGCTGCGAGATGTAATATTGCACCGACGAATCGAAGTCCTCCTTGAACCAGCCGAGCTGGAGATCGAGGTTGGGCAGGATCTTCTGCTCGAGTTCGATGTTATAGGTGCGGGCGTCGTCGTTGCCGAAGTTGCCGGCGAGGATGTTGATCTTCTCCCAATCGTAGATCGACTGGTCGTTCACGCCCCGCTGGGCGAAGGCCAGGCCGGCCGCGGCTCCGCTCGGAGGCAGGTTGCGGTAACGGTAAGGGCCCTCCGAGCGCGTGGTGCGGAAGGGCGTGTTGTAGTTGAACTCGGCGGAGGTTCCGGCCACGGCGGGCGTGCTCGAGATGTGGCGCATGACCATGCCGAGGTTGGCGCCGGTCTCGCTGATCAACGCGACCGGGCGGTTGCTGCCGTTGGCGTTTGCGCCCTCGAAGGCGACGGCCCCCTGCGAGGCGAGGCGCAGGCCGTCGATGCCCGCGGCGGTGGAGCCGTCGTAGGGACCGGTGGTGACGCCGTTGATCGTCAGCATCCGGGTGACGGGATTGTAGGAGGGCCGGCCGGCCTCGATCCACGGTGTGACGAAATCGCGCGGCGTGACCGAGTTGGGCCGGCGGTTGTCGTTTTCGTAGAATTCGACGTTCGCGCGGATCGTCGTTTTCTCGAACGGCTTGAACGTCACCGCGCCGTATTGCCGGCGTGTGACGTCGTGCGAGGGCTTGCGCTCGAAGCCGCGCTCGTCGTAGAGCGCCGAGACATAGACCGCGAGCTTGTTCTCGATGAGCGGGCGGTTGAAGCCGACGCTGGAGCGAAACGCGCCGTTGTCGCCGAAGCGCACGAGGACCTGGTTGCTCGGCGATTGGAGCTGCGCGCGCGTCACTGTCTGGTTGGTGATGCCGCCGGGATTGCCGAGGCCGAAGAGGATCGAGTTGGGGCCGCGGTTGATCTCGATCGACTCCGTGTTATAGGCATCGAACGGCAGGCGCGAAGTGCCCGGGTAATAGTCGCGCATCTTGTCCACGCTGGTGGGGATGCCGCGCACGCGGTTCGATGTGTAGGGTGTGAACGGAAGCGAAGGCGCGCCGCCCTGGAAGCCGGCAGTGCGATCCTGCACGGCGCCGCGCGTGTCGATGTTGATGTCGGTGAAGTTCCCCGTGCCTTCCGTGTTCGCCTCGTAGAGAAACACGTCGTTGATGTCGATCGCGGCGGTGTCGACCATCTGCTGTTTGGTGACGACTGTGATCGAGGCCGCGAGGTCGCCGACACTCGAGTTGAGGCGGCTGCCGGCGAGGGTGTTTTCGGCGTAGTAGCCGATGTTTTTCGAGGCGTCGACCTCGAAGGGGGAGAGTTCGACGACGTCCTCTCCCACTCCCCCGATGGAAGTGCCGGCCGGGGAGGCGGTGGATTGCGCGAAGCCTGGCGTGGCCAGGAGCGCGTATGCGCATGCCGGAAGCAAAAGCCGGCGACAGGGCTGATATCGAGATATGAGGTGGGACATTTCTCGGACTGCCGAAGCAGTTTTAATGGGTTTGTGGTTTGGCTTCTTTGGAGGAACATCCTCCAAAAGTGTCTTCAGCCGGCGTCCCTTCGGGCGCGTAGTCGATCGCGCATGAAGGCGGCTTCCATTTCCGGAAGCGGACGAGGCTGCCGGCGTTACCGGTCGATGGTTTGTGTTGGTGACAAAGGTTGGAGCGAGGGGACGGAACGGTCGTGGCGTCGGGCGGGCTCGCGGAAAAAACAGTCTCAACAGGCCGGCAGACGCCGGGCGGGCGATACTCGCGCAGTGACGATGAGACGCGTCGGAAGGGGGGACATAAATAAAGCGCCGGGCAGTTGGATTGAGGCACTCCTATGTATGCATGGGCAATAAGCGCCCTGTTTCAGAAAAAGAAGGGAGGCGAGTTCAGACAGTAAGAGCGTGCGTGCGTGTGATCCGGAAGAACCACGCGCAAGCAGACCGCTCGTCCGCGCCCGTGTTCCGTCGCGCTCGCGGCGCGGCGAGCCGGCCCGTCAACCGCGACACACTGTCTTTCAACAAAGCGAAAGCCACGTTTCTGTAACGTACGAGACAGTATTCCGGCCTTCGCCTTCGCGGAGCCCCGTCGCGCGTGGATCGCGCCGGCGCGCCCGGGGTGGCAATGGCCGCGCGCGCGAATCTTTTTCACCTCGCTACTCGTTTGTCGCTTCCCGCTTCTCCGCCTTTTGCATCTCCGCGGCGGCGAGCACGGTCGGGTGAAAACGCGCCTCGGCGATTGCGCCTTTGAACCAATGGACGCGGTTGAGGCGCGCGCCGATCGATGTCTGCCCGCTGGTCATCGCGGCGAAGTTCACCGCGCCCTCGCATTCCTTCACGCCGTCGACGTGATGCGCCATCCAGCCGTCCTTGTAGGTGAGCGCGATCCACGTCCACGTATCCGGTTTATGGAGACGCGCGCGGTCGATGAGCGCGAGCCGGTTTTCTTCCGAGCAGAGAAACGTGTCCACGCACCAGCGCCCGTCCTCGTTCATCCGAAGCTCGATGAGCACGCGGTGGTCTTCGCCTTGCGCGAGGTGGAGAAAGCGCTGCTCGTGCTTCCCGTCGGCCGAGGGGCGGATGAGGATCTCGACGGTAAAGGCCTCCCAGCCGGCGAGAGGGTTGGCCGGCACGACGACCGCGTCGGCGGCGCCGTCGAAGCTGAGGCCGGAAAGGCCGTCGGCCGCGCTCGCGACGGGGTTCCCGAGCACGGCGGTCGCGTGCCCGCCCACGCGGGCGGCTTGATCGAGGCGCCAGATGATGGGCGCGGGCGTTTCGGCGGGCGTGGTTGCGGCCGCGCCGTTCAGCGCGAAAGCGAGGAACGCGGCGACGCCGGCGAGCGACAGGGGTTTCATCGCGCGATCGGAGCCGGAAGGCGGCGCGGAGGCGAGCGCGTTTGGCGAAGGGAGGGAGATCGCGCGAACCACGACTGCGCGAAGAAGACATGGCGGGTCGCTGGTCCGATGAAGCGGTGGAAGAGCGAGCAATCCCGCCCGGGCACAGAAAAGCCGGCCGCGCGTGGAAGCGATGGCCGGCTTGTGGGGATCGAGGGTTGAAGCGGAGATGTTTTGTCCTCAGGCCGCGAACTCCGTGACGGTTTCGGGTTCGGAATCGTTGCGAGGCAGGCCGTCGCGACGCTCCGCGCGCATCAAGCATCCCATGGCCCGGTGGAGATGGCCGTTTGGCCCCTCGGTCGGATCCGCGCCTTCAACGGCTCCCGCTCCCATCCCAAGCCTTCCGGCGAGCAGACGTCCGCGCGGACTCTGGCGCCTTTATGTCAAATCCTTGATATCCGTGGAACCGCCATTCTTCTTCACCGACTCTATTCCATTCCTGGCCGCGGCTTCGGAAGAATACATCTCACTGCGACCGATAACCTGGGAGTTTGCGGCCTTGAGCACAAAATAAGGCTGATCCTTGCTCGAGCGTTTAAGCTCGTAATTCGCGTCGTCAGGGGAGTGGCGCTGCACCGAGGCGATTCCTGCGAGCGCCGACGCCTTCCGCTCGTACATCTCGCTCGTGAGAATCACCTCATGATTCCCGGCTTTCAGGTTGAAGAAGAACTTCTCGTTGGACGACTTGTTTACTTCGTATGACATATGGATTCTTTTTTGTTTCTTGTGGGGCTTCCCGACAATGGGTTCGCTTGCCGAATGATGCAAGGCCGCGCCAGACAGTGGAATAAAAAAGTGGTCGCGGCCATCGAGAGGCGGATGGATTCGCAACGAACGGATGCCCGGCGGTCCACACGGAGGTGGACCCTCCAATGCCTCGGAGCATCCCGAGGGCGGAGGTTCTCGCGCGAAGGCGCGAAGAAGACGTGATCGGTTGCTGGTTCGATGGAGCGCCGGGAGGTCGAAAGCGGGGGTGGGATGCAGGCGGTCTTCTGGTTTGAAACGCCGCCGGATCTTTGCGGCCTTCGCGGCTTCGCGTGGGACCATACCGCCGCGTCACGCGGCGGTGGCGCCGATGCAAGCATTAATGAATGACTCCGCAAGTCTGTCCTCCGGAAGTGCCCTGGCGATCATGTCTGCGGTTCCTGCCAGCGGCCGATCTCGTGGAGGTAGCGCTCGAGTTGTGTGTAGCCGTCGGAGCCGACTTTGCTTCCGTCCGCCGGATCGTTCGGATTCAACTCGTTCACGACTTCCCAGGCGTCGGGCATTCCGTCGCGGTCGGTGTCCGCCGGGGCCGAAGCGGACCGCAGCGCCGGCCAGCCGCCGACGTCCTCCTGGCTCTGGATGATCCGGCCGGCGCCGTTGCGGACGTCATGCACGATGCGCACGTCCACCGCATCACGTTTCGGCAGGCTGGCGCCGCCGCTGTGCAGCACGCGCCGATAGGCGGCGGCCGCATCGTTCGTGATCACCGGTCCGGCCTCGAACGGCCGGCTCTGTTTGTAGGAGCGGATGTCGTCCGCGGTCCAGGTCTTGCGAAAGGCGACCAGGCTCCATGGGTCTTCCGGCGCCTTTCCATCGAAGACATTGCCGGCGAAGCAGGCGCGGTTGTAAGGCGACCCCGTCGAGTAGGCAAACCCGTCCGGCTCGGAGTCGGCTCCGGGCAGCAGATAGTTGCCTATATAGTTGAGACGGGTGACGCTGACGGAGTCGGCGTTGTAGCCCGCATATCCGCCGCCCCAGTTATATATAACGTTGTTGCGAAAATCGAGCAGCAGTCCCTCCGGGTCCTTGTCGTGCGGGTTGGAATCGTAGTTGCCCGGGCGCGGATTGCGGCCGCGATTGTGCGCATAGAGATTGCGGAGAAAGCTGTATTGCGCGCCGCCGGTTCCCCGGATGAGCGAGCCGAAGCCATGGCCATCGGGATTGAGCCCCTCGGTGATGAAACACCACTGCACCGTGACGCGCGTCAGCGTCGGCCTCCGGGTCGAGGCGGACAGCACCTCGTCGAGGCTCCAGCTCGCCGAGCAGTGATCCACGATGATGTCGGTTCCCGCGGAGAGGCTGAGCGCGTCCTTGCCCTGGAGGCTGCCCTGGCCGTGACGGCCGTCGCCGAGGCGGAAACGGAGGTAGCGCACGATCACATCGTGCGTCTGGATGCGCACCGTCTCGCCCTTCACGCAGATGCCGTCACCCGGCGCCGTCTGGCCCGCGATGGTGATAAACGGGTTCTCGACATCCAGGCCCGTCGTCAGCTCGATCGTTCCGGAGATTTCGAAGACGACCGTGCGCGGGCCTTCCTGCTCGACGGCCCAGCGCAGGCTGCCGGGGCCTTTGTCGTTCAGGTTGGTGACGTGCAGGACGCGGCCTCCGCGCCCGCCCTTGGCGTAGGCGCCGAAACCCTCGGCGCCGGGAAAAGCGAGCTGCCTGTCGGCGGCTGCCGAAACCGGCGAGGGTGGGAAGAGGAGCATCGCAGCGGCCAGAGGCGCGATCGACAGGAGCGAGGCCACGAAGGGGAGCGTTGGGGGTTGTTTCATGGAGAGAACAGGGGAGGAAGGCGTTCAATGTGGCACGTTTCCGGCGGAGAGTCTTCCGGTCCGGCCGGGGTCTTTGGCGCGCATCCTAATTCTACTTTGTCGAGAATTGGATGGTGGCCACGAAAGGACGGGAAAAGCGGAAGGATGCTCGCAAAGAGGCGCAAAAAGCGCAAAAGGAAGTTCCACTATTTGCGCCTTTTTCGGCTATGGCTCGATCTTGACAAAGCAGAGCCGGGACGGCTCTGCCGCTTTGGCTTAACCTGGCGCCATTCTCTTCCGACCCTTTCCGTTCGCGCGGATCATGCCAGGTCGAGACCTGTTACACGTGCTCGAGCCGTGCTTCCGGGTCGAAGTGTTTGATCGGCTCGTCTCCGCTCTTTCGGGCTCCATCCAGCCCGAACTCCAGACCGAAGAGGTGCATCACGATGAACTCGAAGAAGCCGCCGACGCAGAGGATGGCCCAGTCGTTGATATAGGGCCACTCGGTGGGCGCTTTGCGCGCGCCGCCGTTCTCGAGCGGCGCGGCTGCCTCGACAAAATGAGCCTGCGCGAATGGGCCCTGGTTGGCGCTGCGCGCGAGGCCGGGCAGCCAGCGTTCGAGCAGGTCCCAGCGTTCCGCGCGCGCGAGGGCGCAGAGGGCGAGGCCGACCCAGCCGGGATAGCAGCCGTTCCACTGGTGGTCGGGCCGCAGCGAGAAATCCACGTCGCTGTCGAGAGGCGACAATGCGGCCATCCATGTGGCCGTCATCAGTTCAGTTTCGAAAAACCTCAGCATCTCCTCCACCTGCCGCGGCGCGAGGTCTTGCGGAATGAGATTGAGCACGTGGACGAAGTCCCAGGCGTGCCGCACCGGGACGAGCGAGCCGTCCGGCTGGCGGCACGCCCAGTACCCGCCACCTGGGACGTAAAGCTCCTGCACGCGCGGGACGAGCGCATCCGCCTCCTCGCGCAGCCTTGCCGCCTCGTCCGCTCGACCCAGATGCTCGAGGAGGTCCGCGACTTCGCGCAGGATCCAGATGTTGGCGGCGTTGAGCGACGCGACCTCGTGCGTGTAGCTGCCGACGCACTCGAGCAGGCTGTTGCGATCGCCGTAGTCGGCGAGCCCGTGGCCGCGGTCGAGCGCGCGATGGTGCGCGGCCATGCCGAGAAGGTGCTCGAGAACCGTCCGCTCTCCGGCACGGGTGTCGAGAAACGCGAGGTCGCCGGTGACGCGAACGTAGGCCATGATGAGGCGCGTCATGGCGAAGTCGTTGCACGAATACCAATTGCCCGAGTTTCCACCACTCACGTACTCGACGCCGAAGTGACTGTAAATATCCCGCGTGAGCCAGAGCTCGATCGACTCGCGGAGGCAGCGGGGATCGAGCATCGCGAGCAGCCACGCGCTGAGCGACCAGTCGTTGATGCAGCTCAACGTGACCCAATAGCGCGGCATCAGTGTAACATACGTCCGCCCGCCGCGAACGGCTGTTCCGATGCGCTTGCAGTAGATCACGCCGATGACGGCGCTTCGATAGAGCGCAAGGAGGCCGGCGTTGCTCGTTCGGAGTGTCGGGAGGTGGCCGCTGTAGCGGTCGCTGCCGGGCGTGAATGCCGCGTCGATCTCCGC
>CAZFCY010000108.1:0-17132 GCA_964517665.1 uncultured Opitutaceae bacterium
ATTTCCGCCGCCGCAGTCGGGCTCTTCGGCGCATCGCCGCTTCGCGCGGCGGAAATTTCCGATGATCACGCCGCGGCCAAGCCGCTTTATCGCGATCCGGTTTTCGATGGCGCGGCGGATCCGGTCGTGCTCTGGAATCCGTCCGCGCAGCGCTGGTGGATGTTTTACACCAATCGCCGCGCGAACGTCGAAGGCCTCTCCGGCGTCGCGTGGGTGCACGGCACGCACATCGGCATCGCGGAGTCCGCGGATGGCGGCGCGCATTGGAAGCACGCGGGTGTCGCGGAGATCGAGTTGCCGGCGGAGATCGGCGGCAGCGAGCCGACGCACTGGGCGCCGGATGTCGTCACCGCGCCGGACGGGACGCATCACATGTTTCTCACCGTCGTGCCCGGCGTGTTCGAGAACTGGCAGCATCCGCGCCGCATCGTTCATCTTACGAGCGACGACCTGCGGCATTGGAAATACCGGTCGGCGCTCGATCTCGCCTCGGATCGCGTGATCGACGCCTGTGTGTATCCACTGCCCGGAGGCGGCTGGCGGATGTGGTACAATAACGAGCGCGACGGCAAATCGATCTACTTCGCCGACAGCCCGGATCTGTTTTCCTGGGAGGACAAGGGCAAGGCGGCCGGCGTCGGCGACCGGCCCGGCGAGGGGCCATATGTGTTTCGGTGGAAGGGCGCCTGCTGGATGCTCGTGGACCTCTGGCGCGGGCTGGGCGTTTACCGTTCCGACGATCTGTTGAACTGGACCGCGCAGGAGGACAACCTCCTCGGCGTGCCCGGCAAGGGCGCGGACGACGGCGTCAACGGCGGCCACCCGGGCGTGGTCGTGAACAACGGTCGCGCCTACGTTTTCTATTTCACGCATCCCGGTCGCGCGGGCACGATCTCGCCCGCGGACGGCGACAGCCTTTCGCTTCGCCGCAGCTCCATCCAGGTGGTGGAGCTTGTCGAAAAGGACGGCCTCCTCTCGTGCGATCGGGACGCCGTCACGCATATCGATTTGCAACCACCGATGATGTGATGATCCTCGCGACCGGCCAAATGTAGGAGCGGCTTCAGCCGCGATTCCCAGCGAGGAATGAATGCACGCCGGAATCGCGGCTGAAGCCGCTCCTACATTCGACAATGAAGCAAACCGCAAGCGATCGACACATGCGCTGTTTACCTGATCTCCGCCGTTTTCGTATCCACATTTTCATGACAACGCTTTCCGCCGGGGCCGCCCTGCACGCCGCGGAACCCGTGAAGGTGACGATCGACCTCGAGGCTGCCGGTCATGCCGTGAGCCCGCTGCTCCACGGTCTGTTCTTCGAGGACATCAACTACGCGGGCGATGGCGGCCTCTATGCCGAACTGGCGCAGAATCGCTCGTTCGAGCATGACGAGCGCTTCTACTCGTGGGGCTTCGTCAACCGCGGCGGCAAGGGCGCGGCGACGATCGGCGACGAGCGCCCGTTGAATGAGAACAACCCGCGCTTCGCGCGGCTCGCCATCGAGGACGCGGGCGACGGGGTGGGGCTCGCCAACTACGGATTCGGCGGTGTCGTGATCGAGGCGGAAAAGCGCTACCTCGTGAGCCTGCGCGCGCGCGGAGACGCGGTGTTCGCCTCCGCGGGCGGAAAGCTGCGCGTGGTGCTCGAGGACGAGACCGGACGCCCGCTCGGCGAATGCGCGCTCGAGCCCGCGGGCGGCGAATGGGGCAGGCTCGAGGGCGCGATCACGGCGTCGGGCGCGGCGTTGCACGGGCGTCTCGTCGTGCTCGCGACCGCGGCCGGGCAGGTCGATCTCGACGTGGTTTCGCTCTTTCCCGAACACACGTGGAAGCAGCGCCGCAACGGCATGCGCGCCGATCTCGTGCAGATGCTCGCCGACATGAAGCCGGCGTTTCTCCGTTTTCCGGGCGGCTGCATCGTCGAGGGCATGGATCTCGCCAACCGTTACCAGTGGAAGGAGACGATCGGCGACATCGCGGAGCGGCGGCAGAACTGGAATCGATGGCAGGACGCGATTCGCAACCAGACCGCGCCGCAGTATTACCAGACCTACGGGCTCGGCTTCTTCGAGTATTTCCAGCTTTGCGAGGACATCGGCGCGGAGCCGGTGCCGATCATCAACTGCGGCATGGCCTGCCAGTATCAAAGCAAGGAACTCGTGCCGCTCGATGAACTCGATCCGTTCGTGCAGGACGCGCTCGACCTGATCGAGTTCGCCAACGGCCCTGTATCCAGTTTTTGGGGATCGAAGCGCGCCGCGATGGGTCATCCGGAGCCGTTCAACATGAAGTTCATCGGCGTCGGCAACGAGCAGTGGGGCGAGGCCTATTTCGAGCGGTATCCGGTTTTTCAGAAGGCGATCAAGGCGCGGCATCCGGAGATGCAGATCGTCTCCACTTCGGGCCCCGGCGTGGACGACGGGCACTGGCAGCTCGCATGGGACAAGTTTCGCGGCGGCATGTCCGCCGAGGTGGTCGACGAGCACTATTACCGGCCGCCGCAGTGGTTTTTGGAGAACGCCAGCCGCTACGACACGCAGGACCGCAACGGCCCGAAGGTCTTCGCGGGCGAGTTCGCCGCGCACGAGGGGCGCCCGCGCAAGAACAACCTTCGCGGCGCGATCAGCGAGGCGGCCTTCATGACCGGCCTCGTGCGCAACAGCGACGTCGTCACGATGTCCGCCTACGCGCCGCTCCTTGCCAAAGTGGGCGCGTCGCAGTGGGCGCCCGACCTGATCTGGTTCGACAACACGCGGGCCTACGGCACGCCGTCGTATCACGTCCAGGCGCTTTTCGGTATCCACCGTCCGGATACCTACCTGCCGTCGCGCGTCGAGGGCCCGTCGGTTACGCTGCCTCCGCTGCCGCGCAATGCCGTCGCCACCTATGGCGCGGAAGCGCGGGAGCCCTACCGGCCCGCGTCGGTTCCGGCGCTCTTCGTCGCCGCCGGCCGCGACGAGGAGACCGGCGGGATCGTGGTCTTCGTCGCCAATCCCTACGACACCGCGCGCGAGACGACGATCGCGTTCGAGGGCGGCGGGGAAACGGCGCAACGGGGAAACACGAAGTGGAAGGCCATCGTCCTCACTTCGGGCGGGCCGGACGACGAAAACTCCCTCGAGGATCCGTCAAAGGTCGCGCCGGCGGAAGTCGAGCTGAGCGGCGACAGCGGCGCGCTCGCGCACACGTTCCCGGCCTGGTCGCTCACCGTGCTGCGGTGGGGCGGCCGGTAAATCCCTGCCCGGGAACCGGGATTCAGGGGACGGAAGACGAGTGCCCGCCGGTCGCTTGCGAAGGGAGCGCGACCCTCATGGGGCCGCCGGTGGCGCCGGGGCCTCGGTGTCGCCGTCGGCCGCCGCCGTTCCGAAAAGCTGGTTGTGGACGCGGCCGCGCTCGCGATCGATTTGCTCGGGCGTGGCGCCGAGGGAGTTGAGGACGTATTCCGTCATCGCCAGCGCCACTTCGCCCTCGCCCGAGAAGACCTGGTCCGCGCCGGCTTCGCGCAGTTCGCCGAGTTCGCTCAGGTAGGCGGTGCGGGCGATGACCTGCACGCGCGGGTTGATCTCGCGGGCGAGCCGGATCAGTTCCTTGCCGTCCTTGACACCGAAGGAACTCAGCACCAGCGCGCGCGCTTCGGCCAGGCCGGCTTCGCGCAGTGTCTCGGTGCGGGAGGCGTCGCCATAGACGGCCCGGATGCCCTCCGCGCGCAGCCGCTGCACGGTCGCGACGTTGAGTTCGACGATCGTCGGCTCGATTTCGTTTTCCCTGAGCAGGCGGGCGACGGTCTGCCCGACCGGCCCGTGGCCGATCACGACCGCGCGGTGCGCGCTGCGCGCAGGCTGGACCTCGTCGGCTTGCGCAAGCGAGCCGACCGCGCGGCCGCGCATCCAGCGCGTCATCCCGGGCGCGTGCTTGTCGAGCCAGCGCTCGATGGCAGGGATGAGCCGGTAGGTCAGCGGGTTGAGCGTGATCGAAAGGATGGCGCAGGCCACGAGGATGTTGGCCGCCTCGGGTGGAAGGATGTTCAACTGCCTTCCCATCGTCGCGAGGATGAAGGAGAACTCGCCGATTTGCGCGAGGACGACGGAGACGGAAAGCGCCACCCTCAGCGGATAGCGCATCAGGATCACGATGACGAACGACGCCACCGGCTTGCCGACGAGGATGACGATCATCGTGGCCAGCACGAGCATCGGCTCCTCGACCAGGCTGCGCCAGTCGAACAACATGCCGACGGACACGAAGAACAACACGGCGAACGCGTCGCGCATCGGCAGCGCCTCGGTGGCCGCGCGCAAGCTGAATTGCGAGCGCCCCACCACCATCCCCGCGAGAAACGCGCCCAACGCCATCGAGACGCCGAAGATCGTGGCGGAGCCGACCGCGATCCCGAGCGCCACCGCCAGCACGGAAAGCGTGAACAGCTCCCGCGACCCCGTTTTGGCAATGCTCGTGAGCAGGCGCGGGATCAGCCAGCCGCCTCCCACGAAAGTGAATGCGCCCAGCGCCACGATCTTCACCGCCGCGATTCCGCCCGCGCTCGCGACCGTGGCCATGTTCAACTCCACTCCGGCGCCCACTCCGCTCCCGCTCGCCCCGACGAAGATCGCCGGCAGGAGCACCAGCACGAAGACGGTGAACAAGTCCTCCATCACCAGCCACCCGATCGCGATGTGCCCGGTCGGCGTATGAAGATCGCCGTTGTCGGAGAGCACGCGGGTCAACACCACCGTGCTGGCGACCGAGATCGCCAGGCCGAAGACGATGCCGGCCGACCAGCTCCAGCCCAACTCGTGCATCACCACCGCGCCGAGCGCGGTGGCCACAAGGCTTTGCACGACCGCGCCAGGCACCGCGATGCGTTTCACGGCCAGCAGTTCCTTGAAATGAAACTGCAGACCCACGCCGAACATGAGCAGGATCACACCGATCTCCGCCAACTGCTCCGCCATCTCGGAATTGGCCACGAATCCCGGCGTGTGCGGGCTCACGATCACTCCGGCCAGCAGATACCCGACGATCGGCGACAGCCCGCAACGCTGCGTGATGTAGCCGAGCGTGACCGCGGCGACGAAGCCGCCGGTGAGAGTGAGGATCAAATCGATGTTGTGCATGAGGCCGGACCCCACGGCGGTGCATGCCACGCGCCGTCGGCGAAGGAAGATGACGCACACTCAACACGGGCGCGGGAAAGTTCTGCAAGGTCGCCGATGGCCTGCCCGGATCTTTTTTTGCCGGCCGGCTGCCGGAATCACCACTGGATTTGCCCTCTGAAGCGGCCCGGTCGACACGCAAAATCGCACCGTCGATCTGCGGCTGGAACTCGCATTTTTCCGGATCACCTCCAACCTGTCGCCCCAAAGCATGACAACTTTCTTTGGGATCGCTGCGGAGACGATCATTATTCTGGGCCTGGTATTCGCCAACGGGTTCTTCGTCGCGGCCGAGTTCGCCCTCGTCAAAGTGCGGGCGAGTCAGTTGCAGCCGCTGATCAAGACCGGGGGCTGGCGGGTCAGGTTCGCGATCAAGGCGACCCGGCACCTCGACGCCGCGCTCTCGGCCACCCAGCTCGGCATCACCCTCGCGAGCCTCGGCCTCGGTTGGGTGGGCGAGCCGTTTCTCGCCCACCGTCTCGCGCCGCTGCTCTCCGAATGGGGCGTGACGGATCCCGCCGCCATCTCGTCGATCAGCTTCGCGTTCGCGTTCAGCGTCATCACGTTCCTGCACATCGTCTTCGGCGAACTTGCGCCGAAATCCCTCGCCATCCAGCGGCCCAAGCGGGTGTCCCTCCTCGTGGCGGCGCCGCTGCTGCTCTTCTACTATATTTTCTTTCCGGCGATCTGGGTGCTCAACGGCACGGCCAATCTCTTCCTGCGCTGGGCCGGCCTGCGCCCCGCGGGCGAAGGCGAGCACGCGTTCAGTGCCGAGGAGCTGGAATACGTTTTCAGCCATGCGCGCCACTCGCATCCGGGCGATGCGCTCATCAACAAGCTCATGGTCCAGTCGCTGCGCCTGCGCGAAACCTACGCCGCGCAGATCATGCGGCCGCGCGAACAGATCGTCGCCCTCTGGCTCGACCAACCCCCAGCCGAGAACCTCCGCATCGCGCAGACCGCCGGCCACAGCCGCTTTCCCGTCTGCAAAGGCTCGCTCGACCAGGTCGAGGGCATGCTGCTCGTCCGCGAATGGCTCTGGCAACTGCAGGCCCTGGGCCCGGACACGCCCTTTCAACCGCTCATGCGCCCCGCCCTCGTTTTCGAGATGAACACGCCCGTGCACACGATGATCGAGCGGTTTCGCAGCTTGCGCAACCATCTCGCCGTCGTCGTCGATGAAGAGAAGCGCGTCGCCGGCCTAGTCACGTTTGAGGACGTGCTGGAGGAGATCATCGGTGACATCCGCGACGAGCTGGACATCGAGAGCAATCCGATCCACGAGCGCTCGGAAAACTCGATCGTGGTCAACGCGGGAGTCACCGTGCGCGAACTCCAGGCGGAAACAGGCTGGCCATTCGAATGGCTTCCGCGCGAGACCGTCGCCGCCTGGACCCTGCGCCAGATCGGCCGCGTGCCCAAGCGCGGCGAAACAATCGCCACCGGCGACTACCGAGTCACCGCGCTCGAGGTCAACGCCGAGCGTCCCCGCCGTGTCCGCGTCGAACGCGTGGCCGTCGAGTCGGAAGACACCATCACGTGAGCCGGAGGCCGGAGTTTGATCCCGCGCCCCGACTCGACGGGGGGCAGGGAAGAGAACGCGACTGCGCTCCGGGTGTCTCCTGCCTTCGACTCCCTTTCGGCTACGGATTGAGGTCGATCGGATCGTCCGGTTTCTGGAAGCGCGTGCGGTAGGTTTTCGCGGATGCGGCGAGCTTGAGAAACTTGTCGAGCGGCACGATTTCCACGGGCGAGACGACCCGTCCCAAAATAGTGGATACGCGTTCGATCGAGCTGGATTCGCGCACGTGCACGAGGAGGAAATAGGGGCGGTCCTGGTTGAGCGCGATCAACTCCTCGAGATCCGCCGCGGCGGCGGCCTCGGGTCGCTCGGGATCGAGGTAGTATTCGTAGGAGAGGAACGGCCGGCCTTCGCGCAGATCGAAGGTGCGCGCGGCGCCGTAGCCGTTGATGAAGCCGATCACGTCGGGAAACGCGCGGTAATAACGATCGACGAGTTCCCGCGGCAGGTCGGTGTTGCCGATGTGCCGGTTGCCCTGCGAATAATCCATGATCTCGAAAACGCGCAGATCGAGCGTCTTCATCATCTCTCGCGCCTCGGCCATGAGGCCGGGAAATTTGTCGGCCGGGATCGCCTTCGGATACATATATCCAGGACCGGAAAGGCCGCCGATGAAGTAGTCGTTGGGCGTGCGCTGCTCGTAGAAATATTGCAAGGCGATCGGGTTGATGCGCGACCAGCTCATCAAGACCTGCCATGCGTAGGGCAGCTTGCCGCGGCCGGGCAGGACCCACGCGCCGATGCCCATGCTGTCGGTTTGCACGAGCGCGAGATAGACCTTCTTCTCCGCCTGCAACGTCCCGCCCGGCGCGACGTTGTGGTTGTTCTCGAATTTGAAGTCCGCCGTCATCGGGATCTGGCTGGTGAAGCTGATATTGGGCAGTGTGTTCAGGCCCTCGACGCGCAGGCCGTAGCTCGAGACGAGCGTGACGTGCTGCCCCTCGGTGTCCTTCTTGTAGGAGTGCCAGCCCATGACGATCGCGGTGGGCTTCATGTCGCCGAGGATGCGCTTCTGCAGCGCGAGTTCCTCGACATCGACCGGGTTGGCCGAGAGGTCGCAGAAGAAGCCGCGGTTCATGATGCCGAAGTCGGCCACGCCCGGCTCCATCGCCTCGCCGTGCACACCGCCGAGCCAGAAAACGTAGTCGCGGCTGCAGCGGTCCCAATAACGATCGAACGCGATTTGATAGATCTCGTGGTCGGGCTTGCCGCGGAAAATGCCGCGCAGATCCTCGAGTTTTTTCAGGCCGTGTTTCTCGGCCAGCGGGATCTGGTCCTCGTTCACGATGAGCGCGCGCTCGAGCCCGCAGACGGTGAACGCGACGATGAGAGAAGTGCGAACCTCCTTGTCCCAGACGACGTAGCCCTTCGCGTGCTTCCCGAGCGCGGCCAGCGCCTCGTCGGGTGTGTTCAGCCGTTCGAACGCGACGCCGTGGCGCTTGGCGATGAAGTCGCGCAGGGGCGCGAGGTCGCGCCAGGCCCAATCCTTCGGATAGTCGAGATACAACCGCGGCGCGCCGGTGTTCGCGAGGCCCTGCAGGCTGATCATCATCGCGTTTTCGGGCAGGTCGGCGGACATCGTGAATTGCTCGCCGAGCGTGTAGACATGCGCGCTTTCGGGCACGGTTCGTTCCGGCGCGGGCGCGCGCGCGGCGCTTGCGGGCGAGGCGAGACCGCAGGCCAGCGCGGCGAACAGGGAAGGGATGGAGCGGAGGCGAGCGGGCATGTGCAAAACGGACACGGCGCGGATCATGGCTTGCGGGTGAACGTGTAAGTGATCGGGGTGGCGCGCGAGGAGCGGAGTTCGATGAGCGTGAGCCGCTGTCCGTCGGGCCAGAGCCGGTATTCGGCCGTGATGCGCATGGGCGCGGCGCGTTGCTGGGTTTCCACCGTGAAGCGCGTCTCGACGCGGAGCGCGCGACCCTCGTCGAGCACTTCGGCCTCCACCGTCTGCTCGCGATCGTCCGCCGCATAGATGCCGAGGTGGCGGTTGTCCGCCCACCATTCGAGGGGAAGGGTGGCGGCATCGGCCCCGGGCTCGACCGTGAGCGAGGCGGTGAAACGCCTGCGCCCCCAGCCGAGATTGCGGGTGATGGCGACGGATCCGGAGTCGATGGCGATGATCAGCTCCATCTGTTTCCAGGCGGGCACCTCGTCGCTGTGGGCGAGGTCGAGCGCCCACGCGCCGGCGAAGGCTTCGGCGAATTTTGCGTTCGTGGTTGGATGCGGCGCCGCGGCGGCGGTGAGCGCGCCGCACGCGAGGAACAGCAGGGCGTATTTCATGCGATCCATTCGTGGGGGGAGGCGAAAGAAGGCGCGTCCGCGCGCGCCGGTTGCGGAACGACGTTGGAGCCCTCCACGGCGGAGCGCGACCGTCTTTTCTTGTGCATCTGTCGCAACGGATGTGCCTTTTGGAAAAACCGATTGATGGCGCGGCGGGCGGGTGGCGCGGCGCTTGTCAGTCTCCGCCGCGCGCGTGCAGCCTTGGTCCAGCATGGCCAGCTTTCCCCTCCCCGGTTCCGCGCCGCGCATCGCGCGGGTGTGTCACCCCAAAGCCTGCGCGCCCGTCGAGAAGACGACCGCGCTCGAACTCGCGCGGCTCACCGGCGCGGCGGTCGAGGAGGCGGATTCTCCACAGCCCGGCGCGGTTTGCGTTTCGCTGGCCTCGCGCAACTGGATGACACCGGACTGCGCGCCCGCGGATCGCGCGCAGTCGTGGATGTGGCTGCGCGTGGACGGAGACGGCGCCGGCGAGATTGTCTCGAGCGAGCCCGCGCATCTGTTCGCGGCGGCGCGGCTGCTGGCCGAGGCCGATCCCGCGGACCTCGCGAAGGGCGTCTTGTTGAAACCGACCTTCGCGTTCAATCGCGTGTTGTGGGACGCGACGCTCACGCAATACTGGCGCACCATGCGCGGCGTCGATGTCGACCACTACGCGCGCACGCTGGCGGAAAATGGCTTCACGCACTTCGAGGTCAACGGGCTTCAAGCCGCGATGGCGATGGAGGACACCACGCCGACTGAATATTACGCGCAGTTCTACAACTATTGCGCGGGCTTCAACCACTTCGTCGAGACCCCGCTGACCAAGGGCCTGTGGCCTTCGCAATACCTCGACGCGAACCTGCAACACCTGCGCAGGCTCGCGGCCGCGGGCCGCAAGTACGGCCTCAAGCCGGGCGTGGTCATGTTCGAGCCGCGGACGCTGCCGGAGCGGTTCTTCGCGCGTTATCCGACCCTGCGCGGCGCGCGCGTGGATCATCCGTTCCGTTCGCGGCTGCCGCGCTACACGCTCGCGCAGGATCATCCGGTCACGCGGCGGCACTATCGCGAATGCATGGAGCATCTGATGAAGGCCGTGCCCGACCTCGACTCCATTTCCATCTGGTCGAACGACAGCGGCGCCGGTTTCGAGCACACCGCCTCGCTCTACGTCGGCCGCAACGGCGGACCCTATATGATCCGCGAATGGCGCAACCACCAGAAGATCGCCGAGGCCGCGGCCGCGAGCATCGTGCGCTACCTCGAACTCCTGCGCGACGCCGCGCGCGCGACCAACCCGGAGTTCAAGGTGTTCTTCCGCATCGAGCCCTACAAGGTGGAGCACGACGCGATCCTTTCCGGGCTCGGCGCCGGCGTCGATCTCGAGGCGCCCTCGCTGCTCGTGCACGGCTACGACATGCCGTATTCACATCCTCGATACACGGATCAGAAGGGCGTGGCCGGCACGCTCCTTCACGACAACCTCGACCCGGGCGAGGCGGCAAAGCTCGCCGGGCTGCGCGCCCGCGGCATCGAGCCCTCGCTTCATTATACCGCCTCGGGATGCTGGAACCACGAGCCGCTCCTCGGCCTGCCGTATCCGCGCGCGCTTCACCGCAAGCTCACCGCCCTGCGCGAACTCGGCGCGAGCCGCGTCAACGGTTTCGGCGGCCTGACCAATACAAGCAGGATGCCGTGGTGGCCGAATCCGGCGGTCATTCGCGCGGTGCAGTTCACCCCGGAGCGTTCGCTGGACGACGTCCTCGGCGCGCTGGCGCGCGCGTGGGTGGGCGAGCAACAGGCGCCGGATCTCGTCGCCGCGTGGGACGCGCTCGAGGAGGCCATCCTGTGGCAGCCGATGGTGCCGCTTTTCAGTGTCTTCGGATTCATGTGGCAGCGCACGTGGGACCGGCCGATGACGCCGGACATCGAGGCGATTCCCGAGGCCGACCGCGATTACTACGAGCGCTTCATGTGCGTGCAGAGCAACAATCCGGGGCGCGTCGATTATGGGCGCGATGTGCTCTTCGATCTCATCACGCAAGAGTCGGGCGCGAGGATGAGCGGCGACTTCGATCGCGAGACGCTGCCGCGGATTCGCGCGGTGCTGGAGAAACTCGATTCGCTCGTCGCCGCGGCGGGTGAGCAGGCGCGGCCGGTCTTCGTCGATCTGCGCGATCGCGTTCGCGGCTACCTGCACTGGTGCGCCGCGCTGCGCAATGTCTGCGCCTGGGTGGCCGACGTCTATGGTTACCTTGAGGCGAAGGACGACGCCACCCGCGCGCGACACAACGAAAGCCTTCAGCGCACGATCGACCTCGAGTTGGACAACACGCGCGGCCTGCTGGAGCTGATCGAGCATTCGACGACCGAGTTCATGGCCGTGTCCGGCGTCGGCGACAGCACGTTTCTCTACGGTGAAAACCTCCCCGACCTGCTTCGGCGCAAGCTGTCGTTGATGGCTGAATACAGGCATCGCCCGCCCTATATCGATCGAGACCTGATCTGGCGCGTCGAGGGCCTGGTCGACTGGCCCGAGGGCCGGGCGAAAAAACGGCTCCCGTGACAAGCCGGCGTCGAACCACGCGCGCGGCCGCCTTTTTCAGTTTGCGCAGGCGGAACGCGTGTTGAGTTTGGAGTCCCGCCTTCAGGCGGCAGGTGGGACCGGTTGAAGCCGGGACTCCAAACTCCGACCGGCGCGACCCTCGTCTTCAATGGCGTCCCGCGGCGATTGTTCGGCGCCGAATGGCTCGCTTTCCGCCGATTGATCGGGCCAGCATCGGGCCTCGTCCACCCCATGGAAGCAATGTCCCCACGATTTACACGGCGGCAGTTCGTCAAGGCTCTTGGCGCCACCGCCGTCGCCGCGCCCTTCATCACGCGCAACCTGCGCTCGGCCCCGCCGAGTGGCATGTTGCGGCACGCCAGCTTCGGCGCGTCCGGCATGGCGTGGAGCGACATCCAGGCGATCTGCAGCAACCCGTTCGTCAAGCTCGTCGCGGTCGCCGAGGTGGACTCGAACCGGCTGGAGGAGTTGAAGGGCTGGCATCCCGAGGTGAAGGTTTATCGGGACTGGCGCGAGATGCTCGATCGCGAAGGGGACAACATCGATTCAGTCAACGTCTCCACGCCCGATCACCAGCACGCGCTGATGGCGGCTTCCGCGCTCCAGCTCGGCAAGCACGTCTATTGCCAGAAGCCGCTGACGCACAGCCTGCGCGAGACGCGCGCGCTGACACGCCTCGCGCGCGAGAAAGGCGTCGTGACGCAGATGGGCATTCAGGTGCATTCGCAGAAACCCTACCGCCAGATGGTGGCGCTCGTGCAGAGCGGCGCCATCGGCAGGGTGAAGGAGGTTCACACCTGGAGCGGAAAAAAATGGGGCGACACCGGCGCGCCGCCGGTGACGAACGACGCGCCGCCCGCGGGCTTCGACTGGGATCTGTGGCTGGGCGGCTGCGCGCCGCGGCCGTTCGTCGAGGGCTACTACCATCCGTTCGAGTGGCGCAAGCGGCTCGAGTTCGGCACGGGCACGTTTGGCGACATGGGCTGCCACATCTTCGATCCCGTCTTCGAGGCGCTCGCGCTCACCGCGCCCACGAGTGTCCGCTCGGAAGGCCCGGCGCCGGATGCGTGGAACTGGTCGATCAACGCCCGCGTGCGCTATGTTTTTCCCGGCACCCGGTTCACCGCCGGCAGGACCGTCGATGTCACGTGGTACGACGGGGACGAGCGTCCGCCGCCTCACATCATGGAACTGGTCGCGCGGCCAAAGCCGGAGGATGAGCGCGTTCTCCACGAGGAGGAAAAACCCTTCTTTCAGGGCTCGATCCTCGTCGGAACGGAAGGCGTGATGCACCTGCCGCACATCGCCGCGCCCGTGTTGTTTCCGCTCGAGAAATTCAAGGACCACCCGATGCCCGAGGTGAACGACGCGCACCACTGGTCGGAGTGGGCGGAGGCGTGCAGGACGGGCGCGAAGCCCTCGGCCAGTTTCGATTATTCGGGGCCGCTCACCGAATCGGTGCTGCTGGGCAGCGTGGCCGTGCGTTTCCCGCAAACCACGCTCGAGTGGGACGCGGACGCCCTGCGTTTCGGCAACGTGTCCGAGGCCAACGCATTCGTCCGCCGCGCCTATCGCGAAGGCTGGAGGATCCCCGGCCTGTAAGGTGGCCGCGCGCGTCCCGCGCGTGTTGTGAAGCGCGCGTCTATCGTGTTGGCGGCCGTTCGCCGGATGGCGCGCGTTGCTCCACGCGCGCGGCCACCTCGGAAGCGAGTCCGCGCGCGAGCAGTTCACCGATCCGTTCAACATCGTAAACGCAGCCGCCCCACGAGCCGCCGCTCGCGTTTTGCAGCGCGGCCCACAGTCGCGTGTCGGCCGGCACGCGCGGATCGATCGCGAGGTCCGGATGCGGCGGGCGATTCGCGAAACCCGCCGCGTCCGGCGCGACGAGATCGATCGTGCCCTCCAGTGTTTTCGTGTCGACGCGCAGCCGGATGGCATCGCCGTCGCGCACGCGCGCGATCGGCCCGCCCGCCCACGCTTCGGGGCTGACGTGCCCGATGCACGCGCCGGTGGAAACGCCCGAGAAGCGGCCATCGGTGATCAACGCGATGCGCTCGCCGCCCTTCACGTGTTTCAACGCCGCCGTGATCTGATACGTCTCCGGCATGCCGCAGCCGGGACCGATGCCGATGAGGACCATGACGTCGCCCGGGCGCACGGAACCGGATTTGATCGCGGCGATGGCGGCGTCCTCGCCCGCGAAGACGCGCGCGGGTCCCTCGTGTCGATAGATGCCGTCGGCATCGATCAGCTTCGGGGCGATTGCGGTGCTCTTCACCAGCGCGCCCTCGGGCGCGAGGTTGCCGCGGAGAAAGGTGACCGTGCTCGTCAGTCCGCGCGCTTTGGCGCGGCCGGGTGTCATGATGACGTCGTCCGGATCGATGCCGTCGAGCTGGCGCAGTTTTTCACGCAGGCGCCGGCGTCTTTCGGACGTTTCCCACCAGGCGAGATTCTCGCCGAGCGTCCGGCCGGTGACCGTGAGCGCGTCGAGCCGCAAGAGGCCGAGCGCGCGCAAATGCAGCATCACCTCCGGCACGCCGCCGGCGAGAAACACCTGCGCGGTCGCGAAGTGTTTCGGGCCGTTCGGCAACACATCGACGAGGCGCGGCACGGCGCGGTTGATCCGCGTCCAGTCGTCCACCGTCGGCCGCGCGAGCCCGGCGGCGTGGGCGATGGCGGGGATGTGCAGGACGAGATTGGTCGAGCCGCCGACGGCGGCGTGGAGGACCATGGCGTTGTGGAGCGAGTCGCCGGTCAGGATGTCGCGGGTGGTCCGGCCGGCGCGCTCGAGTTCGATCAACGCGAGGGCCGAACGCCGCGCGAGGTCGCGCCAGATTTCCGCGCCCGAGGGATTGAGCGCGCCGTGCGGGAGCGCGAGCCCGAGCGCCTCGGCGACGACCTGGCTCGTGGCGGCCGTGCCCATGAACTGGCAGCCGCCGCCGGGCGAGCCGCACGCGCGGCAACCCATGTCCGCCGCGTGGTCGAGCGAGACCTCGCCGCGCGCGAACCGCGTGGCGAGCGTCTGCACCTCGGCCGTGTTTTCCGCCTCCTCCGCGAGCAGCATGACGCCGCCCGGCACGAGGATCGTGGGCAGCTCCGGTATGCCGGCCAGCGCCATGAGCATCGCGGGCAGGCCCTTGTCGCACGTCGCCACGCCGAGCACGCCGCGCCGCGTCGGCAGCGAGCGGATGAGCCGGCGGAAGACGATCGCGGCGTCGTTGCGATAGGGCAGGCTGTCGAGCATGCCGGCGGTGCCGTTGGTGCGGCCGTCGCACGGATCGCTGACGTAGCCCGCGAACGGGATCGCGCCCTGCGAGGCGAAGGTCCGCGCCGCCTCTTCCATCAACAAGCCGACCTCCCAATGCCCCGTGTGGTAGCCGAGCGCGATGGGCGAGCCGTCGGGCGCGCGCACGCCTCCCTGGGTGCTGAGAATGAGAAACTGTTTTCCCAACAACCGCGCCGGGTTCCAGCCCATGCCGGTGTTTTGCGTCCAGCCGAAAAGATCGCCGCTGCTCATCGCGCGCAATTGCCCCGCCTCGAGCGGCAGCGCGCCGGACGGCCCCGGCGCGGTCGTGCGCAGCGTGTAGATCGCCTCGGGGCTCGAATCGAGAATGGGATCGCTCATCGGACCAGAAGTAGGAACCGCCAATGAACGCTAATAAACAGAGGAGATCTTTTCCTCTTGTTTGTAATACTTTCCATGTGCGTGCCAACCGGTGCAGTCCTTGATTCCTGCTCTTCTGAATTAGCGTTCATTGGCGGTTCCTTTGCTTCGGATCATGATCATGTTCGCGCCACTGCGTCGCGTGTATGTTTGCCGTCGACCAATCGCAGGATGCCGAGCGGATTGGCGTCGCGCAGCGCGGCGGGGAGCAACGCCTCGGGAACATCCTGATAACACACGGGTCGCGCGAAGCGCAGCATCGCGGCCGTCCCGACCGAGGTGAAACGCGCGTCCGTCGTGGCCGGATACGGGCCGCCGTGGTTCATCGCGTGGCAGACTTCGACGCCGGTCGGAAAGCCGTTGCAGAGAATCCGGCCGGCCTTGCGCTCGAGTTGCGCGAGGAGGTCGCGGTTCGCCGCGAGGTCGTCGGTCGTGCCGTGCAGCGTGGCCGTGAGTTGACCCTCGAGCGCCTCCGCGCACGCGGCGATCTCCGCGGGCGAATCCGCGCGCACGACGAGCGTGAACGGCCCGAAGGCCTCCGTCGCCAGCTCCGGGTGGGCGAGGAACTGCCTGGCGGATGTGATCGCGACGCCGGGCTGGCTTTCGGTCCGCTCGTCATGCGGAGGCGATTCGGCGGCGGACAACATCTCCACATCCGCGGCGCCGAGGATTTTCCCGCGATTCTCGAGAAACGAATCGCGGATGCCGCTCGTGAGCATCGTGCCGCAAGGCGCCCCGCGCACCGCGCGCGCGAGGGTTTCGAGAAACGCGTCCGCGTCCGCGCCGCGTTGAACGAAGATCAAGCCGGGCTTGGTGCAGAACTGGCCGACGCCGAGCGTGAACGAACCGAGCAAGCCGCCGGCGATCGCCGCGCCGCGCTCGCGCAACGCGGCCGGCAGAAGGAAAACGGGATTGAGGCTGCTCATCTCCGCGAAGACCGGGATCGGTTCCGGGCGCGCCGCCGCGGCGTCGAAGAGCGCGCGACCGGCCGCGCGCGAGCCGGTGAAGCCGACGGCCGCCACGGCGGGATGTTTCACCATCTCCACGCCGATCGAGGCGCCGCCGCCGTGCGCGAGCGAGAAAACGCCGGGCGGCAGGCCGCAGCTCGCGACCGCGCGGTCGATCGCGCCCGCAACGAGTTCCGCCGTGCCGGGATGCGCGCGATGCGCCTTCACGACCACCGTGCAGCCGGAGGCGAAGGCGGAGGCCGTGTCGCCGCCCGCGGTGGAGAAGGCGAGGGGAAAATTGCTCGATCCGAAGACGACCACCGGCCCGATCGGGAGCAGCATGCGCCGCAGATCCGGGCGTGGCAGCGGCTTGCGATCCGGCAGGGCGGGATCGATGCGCGCATCGACCCACGAGCCCTCGCGCGCGACGCCCGCGAAGAGCCGGAGCTGGCCGCAGGCGCGCGCGCGTTCATTCTGGATGCGCGCGATCGGCAGCCCGGTTTCCTCCGAGGCGCGTTGCGGGAGCGCGTCGCCGAGCGCCTCGATCCCGCTCGCGATCGCCTCGAGGAACCGCGCGCGTTCCGCGCCGGAGGTCGCGCGATAGATGGAGAACGCCTCCGCCGCGGCATCGACGGCGCGCTTCGCCTCTTCGGACGAAGCCTCGTGAAACTCCGGCGCGAGCGATTCGCCGGTGGCGGGATTGACGGCGCGAAAAATCTTCCCGCCGGTCCGGCCACGCGCGCCCGCGATGAAACTGGTTCCTTCGATATGCATGATCCAGGCGTGCTAAACCGCCAATGAACGCGGATGGACGCTAATGTAGAGAGACAAAACCACGGATGGCACAGATGACATGGATGAGAGACCCGCGCGCCTGCGAGGTTAGGATTGTTCCGGATTGGCGTTCATTCCCTTTGGGTCGGAAACCCCGAAGCTTGCTTCGGCTTGGATTTCTTGG
>CAZFCY010000109.1:0-16912 GCA_964517665.1 uncultured Opitutaceae bacterium
CACGGCTACGACGGCCAGGGCCCCGAGCACTCGTCCGCGCGCCTCGAGCGTTTCCTCCAGCTCTCGGCCGAGGCGAACATGCAGGTGTGCAACCTCACCACGCCCGCGCAGTTTTTCCACGTGCTCCGCCGGCAGATGAAGCGATCCTTCCGGAAGCCGCTCGTGATCATGTCGCCGAAGAGCCTGCTCCGGCACAAGACCGCCGTGTCGCCGTGGCAGGAGTTCACCGACGGGCGCTTTCACGAGATCATCGACGACGAGGCCGCCGGAAAGGAAACGAAGCGCGTCATCCTCTGCAGCGGCAAGGTCTTCTACGACCTCATCGCGGAGCGCGAGACGCGCGGCGCCACGGACACCGCGATCGTGCGCGTCGAGCAGATCTATCCCTTCAACTCCGCGCGACTGCGCGAAATCGTGAAAGGCTACAAGGGCGCGAAACGCGTCGTCTGGTGCCAGGAGGAATCGCAGAACGCGGGCGCCTGGACATTCGTCTCCCCGCTGATCGAGGAGGCCACCGGCCACCGTCCGGTCTATGCCGGCCGGGACGCCGCCGCCAGCCCGGCCGTGGGTTCGCTCGCGCTGCACAAGATCGAACTCGCACAATTCCTTGAAGCGGCCTTCACGGTCTGAGAACGTCCCCCAACATGGCCATTGATGTCAAAATTCCGGCGATGGGCGAATCCATCACCTCGGGAATCCTCGCCGCCTGGCGCGTAAAAGACGGCGACACCGTGAAACGAGACCAGCCGCTCTACGAACTCGAGACCGACAAGATCACTTCCGAAGGCGTGGCCGAGAGCGACGGCGTGATCCACATCACGGTCGAGGCCGGCACGGAAGTGGAGATCGGCCAGGTGGTCGGCTCGATCGATCCCGACGCCGCGCCCGCCGCCGAAGCGGAGGCGAAACCCGAGGCCGAAAAGCCCGCCGCGGACGAGAAGACAAAGGCGAAGGAAGCAGCCGCGCCCGCCGCGAAGGAAACTCCCGCAAAAGAGAAGACACCATCGTCATCGCCGCCGCTGTCGCCCGCCGTGCGTCGCATCGCGGCCGAGACCGGCATCGATCCGGCCACTGTCGAAGGCGCCGGCAAGGGAGGCCGCGTCACCAAGGGCGACATGCTCCAGTTGGTCGAAAGCTTCAAAAAAAGCGCCCCCGCGCCGCAACCGCCTTCCACGCCCGCGACGTCGCAAGCGGACGCCGCCGCGCTTCCGGCCCGCGTGACACGCCGGCGCCTGACGCCGCTTCGCGCCAAAATCGCGCAACGCCTCGTGCAGGTGAAAAACGAGACGGCGATGCTCACGACCTTCAACGAAGTGGACATGTCCGCCGTCCGCGACCTGCGCGCGCGCTACCAGGACGATTTCGTGAAGCGCTACGGCGTGAAGCTCGGTTTCATGTCGATCTTCGTGAAGGCCGCCGTCCATGCGTTGAAAGAGGTTCCCGCGATCAACGCCCAATTCGACGGCGATCACATCATCGAAAACCATTTCCACGACATCGGCGTCGCCGTCTCGACCGACCGCGGCCTCATGGTTCCCGTCGTGCGCGATTGCGACACGAAACACTTCTCCGCGATCGAGAACGACATCGCCGGTTTCGCCAAACGCGCGCGCGAAGGAAAGATCGCCCTCGACGATCTCGCCGGCGGCGTCTTCACGATCACCAACGGCGGCATCTTCGGCTCGCTGCTTTCGACCCCGATCTTCAACCCGCCGCAGAGCGCGATCCTCGGCATGCACGCGATCCAGGACCGCCCCGTCGCGATCGCGGGCCAGGTTGTCATCCGTCCGATGATGTATCTCGCGCTCTCCTACGATCACCGCGTCGTCGATGGCCGCGAGGCGGTCACGTTTCTCGTCAAGATGAAACAGGTCCTGGAGGACCCCGCCCGCCTTCTGCTCGCGGTTTGAAGAAAGGGAGTGAGGGAACAAGGGAGCAAGGGGAAGACCTCCTCCCGCCATCGCCGTCTCGTTCCCTTCACTCCCTCATTCCCTTATTCCCTCACTCCTCTTCCCTGCCATGTCCTCTTTCGACCTCATCGTCATCGGCGCCGGACCCGGCGGCTACGTCTGCGCGTTTCGCGCCGCGCAACTCGGGCTGAAGGTCGCGCTGATCGAGAAACGCGCCACGCTCGGCGGAACCTGCCTCAATGTCGGCTGCATCCCGAGCAAGGCGCTCCTGCACTCGAGCGAGCAGTTCGTCTTCGCGCGCGACCATGCGAAGGCCCACGGGATCAAGACCGGCGAGGTCGCGATCGATCTCGCGGCGTTGATGAAGAAAAAGGACGCGGTCGTGACGAAACTCGTCGGCGGCGTCGCCGCTCTCGCGAAAGCGCGCAAGGTCGCCGTGATTCAGGGCGAGGCGCGCATCATCTCCGCCGGCAGGGTCGGCGTGCGCGACGCCGGGAAAAAAGCCGAGACTGAATATGCGGGAAAGCACATCGTCATCGCCACCGGCTCGGCCCCGGTCGAGCTGCCGTTCCTGAAATTCGACGGCGATCGGATCGTCTCCAGTGACGACGCGATCGCCTTCGACCGCGTTCCCGAAAAACTCGTCGTGGTCGGCGGCGGCGCGATCGGCCTCGAACTCGGCTCGGTCTGGGCGCGCCTCGGCAGCAAGGTCACGGTGGTGGAGTTTCTTCCCAAGATCGTCGCCACCTACGACGACGATGTCGTGCGGCTCTTCGCGCGCATCCTGCAAAAGCAGGGGCTCGCGATCGAGACGGGCGCGAAGGTCACCGGCGTTCGCCCGGAAAAGGACGGCCTCGTCCTCACCGCGGAGCGCGAAGGCAAGCCCCTCGAGTTTCCCGCCGACAAGGTGCTCGTCTCCGTCGGCCGCCGCCCCTTCGCCGACAACCTCGGCCTCGAGGCCGCCGGTGTCGCGCTCGATGAAAAGAAACGCGTCAAGGTCGACGCGCGCCTGAGGACAAACGTCGAGGGCATCTGGGCGATCGGCGACGTCGTGGCCGGCCCGATGCTCGCCCACAAGGCGGAGGAGGACGGCGTCGCCGTCGCCGAGTGGATCGCCGGCAAGGCCGGCCATATCAACTGGGATCTCGTTCCCGCCATTGTATATACCGATCCCGAAGTCGCCGGCGTCGGGCTCGGCGAGGACGGCGCGAAGGCAAAGGGCCTCGAGGTGAAGGTGGGCAAATTCAACTTCGCCGCCAATGGCCGCGCCATCGCGGCGGACGCGACCGAGGGTTTCGCAAAGATCATCGCGGACGCGAAGACGGACCGCATCCTTGGCGCGCAGATCATCGGTCGCGGCGCCGGCGAACTCATCTCCGAAGTCGTCACCCACATGGAATACGGCGGCAGCGCCGAGGATCTTGGCCGCACGATCCACGCCCACCCCACCATGAGCGAAGCCGTGAAGGAAGCCGGCCTCGCCGTCTCGAAAAGCGCGATCCACGCGCTCTAGCCGGTTTCAGGTCGAAGGGGCCGCGCGTTTCGCGCGCGTCAAACGACGCCCGCGAGCCGCAGCGTGTAGCTCCAGGTGTGGCGCGATTGCGTGATCCGGTAGCGCGGCAGCGTGTCGGGGCCGCAACTGGCCGTGCCGAGGCCGCGGTGCGCGGCGTCGAGATAGACCAACGTCTCCGGACGCGGCGCGAGATCGATGGTGTGCTTCGCCGCATACAGATCCTCCGCCGGGAAGCGCGTGACATTGAACTCGAAAAGCGGGGCGCCCTCGACGCGCAACGCCGGCGAGCGGGTCGCTCCTTGCCGTTCGGCGCGAGCGGACTCGCGCGACAGCTCCAGCCAGCGCGCGTCCGTGCGATGGCCGTTTTCCTGCGGCATGATATAAGGCACGTGCATTGCGTCCACCGTCATCTCGTGCAGGCCGACAAAAGCCGCCGCTTTTCGATCGGCGTAATTCTCCAAGGGACCGCGCCCGTAAAAGCGCGCATGCTCGAAACCCGGCTGCAGATGAAGACAAACGCCGACGCGCGGCAGGTCGGTGAAATCTTTCGCGCCGAAACGCGCGTCGTTCTCGACGACGATCGCGCCGTCGCCGCGCAGGATATAACGATGCGTGTGCGTGGCATCGCGCCAGCGGGCGCGGCCGGAGGCGGCATGGCGAAGCTCCACGACGACCGTGCCGTCCTTTCGCTGCGCCCAGGCAAATCGCTCGAGGCGATGCGCAAGCCGGTCGAGGCCGAGCGCGCGCCAGCGGCCGAGCGCCTTCTGTTCCTGCGCGCCCCAGAGCTTGATGCCGTCGTTGTCGGTCGCGGCGCGCCAGAGCTGGAGCAGCGGGCCGCGGGCGAGCACTTCGACGCCATCGCGCCGGAGCGAGGCGAGCGTGCCCGTCGCGCGATCGAAGCCGGCGCGCGCGTCGCCCGCGACGACTTCGATCCCGGCGGCGGTTTCGATCACGAGCGGGCGATTGCCGGTTCCACGCGCCGCTCGAGCGCGCCGGGCGCGGGCGGCGGGAAACGCCAGTTGCTCCGCGGCGATCTCATGGCCGGCCTTCGCCCAGGCTGAATCGCGCGTGGTGAAAAAGCGGATATCGAGAAACCGTTCGCGGCCGGCCGCGCGCCGGGCCTCGGGAAGCTTGAGCGTGAGTTCGCGCGCCTCGCCGGGCGCGAGCGCGAGCCGCGGCAGCGCGCCGCGCGCGATCACTTCGCCGCCGGCCTGAAGCTCCCACTGGCCGCGCAAGCCCGCGAGCGTCGTGAAGTCGCGCTCGTTGCGGATGCGGATGCGGCCGCGCTCGAGATCGACCGCCTCCACGGCAACGGGCTGGGCGAGTTTCTTGTGTTCCCACATCGCGGGATGCGGCGCGCGATCCGGCCAGACGAGGCCGTCGCACACGAAGTTGGCGTCGTTCGGCACATCGCCGAAATCGCCGCCGTAGGCCCAATAGTCGCGGCCGTCTGCAGCGCGTTGTTTGATGCCGTGATCGACCCACTCCCAGATGAACCCGCCCTGGAGGCCCGGGGTGGTCTTGAACAATCGAAAATAGTCGGCGAGCGAGCCATTGCTGTTGCCCATCGCGTGGGAGTACTCGCAAAGAATCACCGGCCGCTGGAGCGGATCGATCCGCGAACGCAGCGGCGGGCGCGGATGCGGCGCGTCGAGGCCCGGCGAGAGCGCCTCGACTTCGCGCAGGAGCGCGGCTGTATCCGTTTTTTCACGACACGCGGCGGCGCGCTTTCCGGCGAAGGCGGACCACCGCTCGAGTTCGTCGATCGACGCATACATCGGGCAGATGATGTCTGTCGCGGGCGAGCCGTGCGCCCAGGTGAGCCGGCTTTGATTTTTCGAGATCGCGCCCTCGTAGTGCAGCGGGCGGGTGTCGTCATAGTGGCGAATCCAGCCCGCCGCCGCGTCGTGGCTCGCGCCATAGCCGCTCTCGTTGCCGAGCGACCAGAGGATGACGGAGGGGTGATTCTGATCGCGCACGACCATGCGCATGGCGCGATCGAGCCACGCCGTGGCGTAGCGCGGATCGTGGCACAACTGGTTGTGAAACGCGTGGGACTCGGCGTTGGCCTCGTCGATGACATAGAGGCCGTATGCATCGCACAACTCCAGCCAGCGCGGGTCGTTCGGATAGTGGGACGCGCGAACGGCGTTGAAGTTGAACTGCTTCATCAGCCGCGCGTCCTGGAGCATCGTTTCGAAGGGCACGGCCTTGCCGCGCGTGTCGTGGTGCTCGTGGCGGTTGACGCCCTTGATGAGGACGCGACGCCCATTGACGAGCAGGTCGCGATCGCGCGCCTCCACGCGGCGGAAACCGACGCGCATGCTCGTGTGCGAATCGCCGTCGGGCGCGCGCAGCGTGACGAGCAGCGTGTAGAGATATGGATCCTCGTGCGACCAGAGGCGCAGGCGGGATCGCGGCACGATCGCGCGCCAACGCGCCTGCTTGCGGTCGAACGCGCACTGGGCGCGCGCGACATCCACCGTCGCGGTCAGTGGTCGCGCCAGGACCGCGCGGCCCGTGGCGTCGAGCAGTTGCGCCTCGACGCGGCAACCGCTGCGCAGTTCGCCCGCGAAGCCGACCGTGACGCGCAGGTCGAACCCGCCGCGGCGGCAGGTTTCGTCGAGCCGCGGCTGAAAGAACACATCGGCGAGATGCGTGTGCGGCGTGGCGCAAAGGACAACCTCGCGATGCAGACCCGCGAGCCACCACATGTCCTGATCCTCGATGAACGACGCGTCGCTCCACTTGACCACGAGGGCGACGAGTTCGTTTTCCACGCCCGGTCTTGCCGCGGCCGTCACGTCGAACTCGGCCGGAAGGCGCGAGTCCTTGCTCAGGCCGATGGCGACGCCGTTGAGCCAGACGGCGAGCACGCTGTCGGCGCCGCCGAAGCGCAGCACGAGACGCCGGCCCGCCCAGCCTTCGGGAATGTCGAAGCGCCTTCGATACACGCCCGTCGGGTTCGCGGCCGGCACGCGCGGCGGCTCGTGGGGAAACGGCATTTGCACGTTCGTATATTGCGGCCGGCCGAAGCCCTGCATTTCCCAGTTTCCAGGGACGACGATCCGATCCCAGGGACCGGCGCCGGCGGCGCGGATGCGCTCGGCCTCGATCGGGTTCGCGGCGAGCTGAAACTCCCACTCGCCATCGAGCGGCAGGGCCCACGGCGACCTCGCGCGATCGCGCGCGAGCGCCCGGCGCGCGGTGGGATACGAATCGAACGTCGCGCGCGGAGGGAGTTTGTTGAGCGAGGTCAGCTCGGGAGTTTCCCAAGCGCGGATGAGGCCGTCCGAAAGCATGGGCAAGAGTCGCTTTCGTCCGGGCGAAATTCGCAACACGGATCCGCGGGATGCAGTTTCTTGCGAGAGGCGCGCACGCGGCCGAAAGTGGCGATGAATCGCCGCACTCCACATGGCGGGATCCGTTCTGGAGTGCTGCGATTCATCGCCGCTCTCGTAATCGCTCGACCGGCAAACTCGCCTGCTCGTGCCCCAAGCGGCAGAACGCGGCGACCTTTGCCGATGCGCCTTATCCGCTGGCGCCATGCGCCGGGCGCGATTTGCCTTCCTGCCGCGCATGAAAATCAATTCCGGCCAGACGCTTCTTTTCATTGGCGATTCGATCACGGACTGCGGTCGCGCGCGTCCGGTAGGCGAAGGCGCGGGACTCGGCGATGGTTACGTCTCGCTGCTGGACGCCGAACTCCGCGCGCAGTTTCCGGACCGTCCCGTCCGGGTGCTCAACACGGGGATCAGCGGCGATCGCGTGCCGGATCTGGCCGCGCGGTGGGACGGCGACGTCCTGGCTCACCGGCCCGCATGGTTGAGCGTCATGATCGGGATCAACGACGTGTGGCGGCACTACGATCAGCCGCGAATGCGCGATCAGGTCGACGCGGATCGATTCGAAAAAACCTACGCGGCCTTGCTGGAGGCCACGCGCCCGCAACTCGCCGGGCTCGTGCTGATGTCGCCTTTCTTCATCGAGCCTGATCGCGGCGATCCCATGCGCCGGCAGATGGACGCTTATGGAGCGATCGCACGCCGGCTGGCGGAGCGCTTCGACGCGGTCTTCGTCGACGCGCAGGCCGCCTTCGACCGCGCGCTCGTCCACCAGACGAACCGCTCGCTGAGCCACGACCGGGTCCATCCCAACCGGACGGGCCATCAGATCATCGCGCGCGCGTTCCTGGACGGGCTCGCGATTCCGGCCGCGCCGTCCTGAAGGCTCCGGGTTGGAATTCCGACGGCGAATTCTGATCGACGCGCTCTAAAAGCCGGAATCCCAAAGCCATTTTTTTGTAACGTACGTCACAAATTATTGGCTTTCGCCGGGCGGCGGCGCAGGAGCTGATGTCACCAGAAAGTGGATACGCCGGTCACTCCGCGATGACCTTCGAGTAGTCGTCGGGCGACAGGAGCGTGTCGAGTTGCGCGCGATCCTTGATCGCGACGCGCAGCAGCCAGCCCTTTTCGTAGGGATCCTGGTTGAGCAACTCGGGGGCGCCGACGACCTCCTCGTTGCTTTCGAGCACGGTCGCGTCGATCGGCGCGAAGAGATCGGAGGCGGCCTTGACCGACTCGACCACGCCAAAGGTCGAACCGGTTTTCAGCTCGCGGCCCGCCCTGGGCAACTCGACGAACGTGATGTCGCCGAGGCTGTTCTGCGCGTAGTCGGTGATGCCGACGAGTGCGGTCGTGTCGTCGACGACGCGCAGCCATTCATGTTCACGAGTGTAGAGAAGGCCGGTGGGAACGCTCATGTGGGAAAAGGGAAGGCGGCTATTTCTTCAGGGGGACAAAGGGAGGTTTCACGATCTGGAGCCCGATGCGCTGGCCGCGGAGATCGACCGAAAGCGAGGCGCCCGCGTGTTTCGAAGCCACAAGGGCTGAACCGATCGCCTCGTTCAAGACGGGAGACATCGTTCCGCTGAGCACGCGCCCGACGGACTCGTCCCCGGCGAGCACGGGCGTATCCGCGCGAACAATACGCCGGTCGCCGGTGCGGAAAAACACGACGCGGTTCGCCGGGCCATCGGTCTTTTCGGCCCGAAGCGCGGCGCGCCCGATGAAGTCCGTCTTCTCGAGCTTCACCGTCCAGTCGAGGCCGGCCTGGATGGGCGTGATCTGCTCGGAAATCTCATGTCCGTAGAGCGAAAATCCAGCCTCGAGGCGGAGGCTGTCGCGCGCGCCGAGCCCGCACAGGACGAGGCCGTGCGCGGCGCCGGCCTGCTCGAGGGCGAGGGCGAGTTTTTCCGTTTCGTTCCACGGGCAGAAAAGCTCGAAGCCGGCTTCGCCGGTGTAGCCGGTGCGGCTGATCAGGCAGCGCGCGCCCGCGACTTCGCCTTCGGCGAAATGGTAGTAGCGGATTTCGTCGAGCGGCACGGACGCGAGGCTCCGCACGAGCGCGGGCGCGTTCGGGCCTTGCACGGCGAGCAGTCCCCAGGCGGCGGATTCATCGCGGATCTCGCATCCGGTGTCGCCGATCTGCGAGCGGATCCATTCGAAGTCGCGCGTGGCGTTGGAGGCGTTGGCGCAGATGAGAAAATCCTCCTCGCCGCGCTTGTACACGAGCACGTCGTCGATCACGCCGCCATCGGCGTTGCACATGGGCGAATAGAGCACACGGCCCGGCGCGAGTTTCGAGACATCGTTGGTCACGAGCCGGTCGATCAGCGCGGAAGCCTGCGCGCCGCGGACGGAAATCTCGCCCATGTGCGACACATCGAAGAGCCCGGCGGCGTTTCGCACCGCGCGGTGTTCTTCGAGAATGCTCCTGTATTGCACGGGCATGTCCCAGCCGGCGAAATCGACGAAGCGCGCGCCACGGGCGGCATGAAAATCATAAAGACTGGTCCGGCGGGAAGGCGACACGCGGACGACCAAACATGCCACGACGCGCCCCCGCAAGACCGATCCCGGGATCAGGTGTCAGGAGGCAGGGAACAGGAATCAGGACGCTTCGAGAATTCGCCTTTGTGGCGGGGGGCGAAACGCGTAGCGTGGGCGGCGCATGGAGCCGGAGTATTACGTTCACGAGCCGCATCCGTTTCTCGTTCAGTTCACCGAGACGATCGGGATCCGCTACTACGGGCTGGCTTACGTGCTCGGATTTCTCATCGCGGCGTGGTTGCTGCATCTGTATTGGAAGCACGGCCGCTCGCCCATCCACCCCAAGGCGCAGTCGGACCTGCTGTTCTGGATCATCGTCGGAACGATCGTGGGCGGCCGGCTGGGATCGTTTTTATTCTATTCGCCGGGAGACCTCTTTCGCGATCCGCTGGCGGTGTTTCGTGTGTGGGATGGAGGGATGGCGAGCCATGGCGGGTTTCTCGGCGTGCTTGCCGGGACGTGGTGGGCGGCGCGGAAGCACAAGCTCCCGTTTTTCACCGTCGGCGATCTTGTCTGCACCCTCGCGCCTGCGGGCCTCTTGCTGGGACGCCTCGCGAATTTCATCAACGGCGAACTCTGGGGAAAGGTGACCGACGTGCCTTGGGCGGTGATCTTCACCACCAGCGCGCCGCCGGGCACGCCGCCCGTGTTGATCGCGCCGCGGCATCCGTCGCAGCTCTACGAGGCGGCGCTCGAAGGGCTGCTGCTGTTGATCTTCACGCAGTGGCGGGTCTGGAAAACACCCGTGCTGCGGGAGGCTCCCGGGCGGCTGGGCGGGGAGTTTCTCGCCGGCTACGCGATCGTCCGGATCTTCGGCGAGTTTTTCCGGCAGAACGATCCGGGCATCGAGCCGGTCCTCGGCCTCAACCGCGGCGCGTGGCTCTCGGTCGCGCTGCTGATCGCCGGCCTCTGGCTGATCGCGCGGCCCAAGCGGAGAAAACAGGCCCGATAAGTCCTGCCGGTCCCATGATTCCGCGGCTCAGCGGAAGAGCATGACCGGGATCTTGCAGGTGCGGATCATCTCGGTCGTGGTGCTGCCGATGATCAGGTAGCGGATGCGGCTGTGGCCGTAGGCGCCCATCATGAGGAGGTTGATGCCGTTGCCCGCGACGTAGGCGGCGATCTGGTCCTCGGCGGTTCCGTGGAGCATCTGGCAGACGGGATTGTAACCGGCCTGTTTCAGGCGGGCCTCGGCTTCACGCAAGTGACGGAGCGCGGCGTCCGCGTCGATCGAGCCGGCGACGGTCACGACCTGGATTTCCAGTCCGCGAAAGGTCGTCGAGTTCGCGAGAAACTCGATGGTCTTGCCGCTGCTCTCGCCGCCGTCGTAGGCGATGAGCAGACGCGAAACGGGGTTGAACGAGCGCGAGGTGACGAGGCACGGCAGCTTGCTGGCGCGCACCACGCGCTCCATCGTCGAGCCGAGGTGCTCGGTGGCGAAGTTGGCGTTTTCGCCGCGTTTGCCGAGAAGGATCAGGTCGGCCTCCGCTTCGTGTTCGGTGAGACAATCGACCAGCAGGCCGGTCTTGTGCGTGTGCCGCACCTCGCCGGTGGCGCCGGCTTCGCGCACGACCTTGATCGCGTTTTCGAGGATGATCGCGGCCTTCTTTTCCTCCAGTTCCTGCAACTGCCCGAGAATCGCCTGATACGGCTGGATGCCCATGCTGCCGCTCAGGTCGGCGATGAGCGGGATCTCGAACTGCCGCAGATCGGTCACGTAAAGGATCTCGATCGCGGCGGCGGAACGCGCGGCGAGCCAGCCGGCGTACTGGCAGCAGACCTGGCCATAGGCGGAACCGTCCGTGCAGACGAGGATGCGTTTCACAAGAGGGATCTCCAGCGGGGTTAGATGACGGTGTTGTTGGGAACGATCGCGTTTTTGGGGACGACGAGAACGCCGTCGCGGATGTAAACGCCGTGGCTCTCGAACTCGGAGGGTTTGCCGGCGGGATCGAGCACGACGTTGCTGCCGATGCGCGCGCCCTTGTCGATGATCGAGTCCTTCAGGATCGTGTTGTGGCCGATGCCGATGTTCGGGACGCCGTTTTCCGAGTTCGCGCGGATGTCGCGCTCGTTCTCGTAGTCGTCGGCGCCCATCATGACGACATTCTCGAGCCGGCAGCCCTCGCGCACAACGGAGCGGATGCCGATGACGCAGCGCTTGAGGTGGGCCTCGGTGATGATCGAGCCGTCGCCGACGATCACGTGGTCGAACGTGCAGCGGTTGATCTTCGAGGCCGGCAGGTAGCGCGCATGCGTGTAGATCGGAACACCCGAGGCGAAAAAGTTGAAGGGCGGGACGAGATCCGTGAGCTGGAGATTCGCGTCGAAGAACGCGCGGACCGTTCCGATGTCCTCCCAATAGCCTTCGAAAATATAGGAAAACAGCCGCGCGCGCCCGAGGAGGCTGGGGATGACCTCTTTGCCGAAATCGGTCATGTTGTTGTTCAACGCCTCGACGAGCGAGCGCCGGTTGAAGACATAGATGCCCATCGAGGCGAGGCAGTGCTTGCCGCCGGTGGTGAACTTCAGCTTCGACTGCACCTCCTCGCTGAGAACGAGGCGGTCGATGACGGCGCGGTCCTTCGGCTTCTCGGCGAACTCGGCGATCGAGAGATCGTCGTTCACGCGCATCACGCCGAGGCCTTCGACGTTTTCCGCCGCCACCGGGAGCGCGGCGATCGTGACGTGCGCCTTGGTCTCGATGTGCTGGGCGAGGATCAGCCGGAAATCCATCCGGTAGAGCTGGTCGCCGGAAAGGATGAGCACGATGTCGTGCTTGTGATCGGCGAAGTGATGCAGGTTTTGCCGGACGGCGTCGGCCGTGCCTTGATACCAGTTGTCCCCTTTTTCCGTCTGCTCGGCGGAGAGGATTTCGACGATGCCGCCGGAAAACGGGTCGAAGCGATACGTGCTCTGGATGTGCCGGTGGAGCGACGCGGTGTTGAACTGCGTGAGCAGAAACATGCGGTTGATCCCGGAGTTCAGGCAGTTGCTGATCGGGATATCGACCAGGCGATATTTGCCCGCCAGCGGAACGGCAGGCTTGCAACGTTCCTTCGTGAGGGGATGGAGGCGAGTGCCTCTCCCCCCCCCCATGATTACGGCGAGGACATTTTGTTCCAGGGTCATGAATTCAAGGGGCTTCGATGGATTCAGATTACGAACGCAATACCGGAACCGCCAACCGAATTCCCCGCAAAATCGCGGTCGTGGCGCGGGCGGCCCGGCCGGCGCAATCGATTCTCGCCTTCAACGAAGCCACTTGTTTGCTGGCTCCTCCGATCATGCACCTCCAGCCGTCCCGCAACGAATTCGAGCGCCTCGCCGACGAAGGAAATATCATCCCGGTTTACACCGAACTCCTCGCCGATCTCGAAACTCCTGTGTCGGCTTACGCGAAGCTGCGCGCGCGCGGGCCGTCGTTTCTCCTCGAATCGATCGAAGGCGGGGAAAATCTCTCGCGTTACAGCATCATCGGCTGCCGGCCGCGGAAGATCTTTCGCTGCGGCCCGGCCGAAAGCACGATCACGCATGCGGACGGAACCGTCGAGCGCCTGCCGACGCCGCCGGATCCGCTGGAGCTGCTCGAGCGCGACATGGCCGGCTACCGCCCCGTGGACGTGCCGGGCATGCCGCGCTTCGTCGGCGGCGCGGTCGGCTTTCTCGGTTACGAATACATCTCGCGGATCGAGCCGGTCGTGCCCGTCGCTCCGTCTGATCCGCTTCACAATCCCCTGCTCTATTTCATCCTCGCCGACTCGCTCGCGATCTTCGACCGCGCGCGGCAGACGATCCGGCTTCAAGTGAACGCCCACATCCCGCCCGGCGCATCGATCGGCGACGCCTATGCGCGCGCGAGCGAGGCCCTTCAGGAGATGTTCGAACTCCTGCGACAGCCGACCGACATCCGGCCGGCCGAGGTTCCGGAGACGGCGCGCCCGGTCGTCCCGCCGGGCAATTTCACGCAGGCCGAATTCGAAGGCCTCGTCGATCGCACGAAAGAATATATCCGCGCGGGCGACATCATCCAGGTCGTGCTCTCGCAGTGTTTCGAGCGTGCATTTTGCCGCCCCGCCCTGGACCTGTATCGTGCACTGCGCACGGTGAATCCTTCGCCCTACATGTTCATCCTCGAGGCCGGCGATTTTTCTTTGGTCGGAGCCTCGCCGGAAGTTCACGTGCGCCTCACCGACGGAAAAGTCGAATCGCGGCCGATCGCCGGAACGCGCCGCCGCGGACGCGACGCGGCTGAGGACACCGCGCTCGAGAAGGAACTCCTCGCCGACGAGAAAGAGCGGGCGGAGCATCTCATGTTGGTCGATCTGGCCCGCAACGACGTCGGCCGGGTGTGCCAGTACGGCTCCATCACGGTTCCGGAATTCATGATCGTGGAGCGTTATTCGCACGTGATGCACATTGTTTCGCAGGTGGAAGGGCGCCTTCACCCCGACAAGAACGCCTACGATCTGATGCGGGCGACATTTCCCGCCGGCACCGTGAGCGGCGCGCCGAAAATCAGGGCCATGCAGATCATCGCGGAGCACGAGAAAGTGCGGCGCGGATTCTACGCCGGCGTGCTCGGCTGGTTCGGTTACAACGGCAACCTCGATTCGTGCATCATGTTGCGCACGGCGCTCTTGCAAGACGGGAAGGTTTACATCCAGTCCGGCGCCGGCCTGGTCGCGGACTCCGTGCCCGAGAGCGAATTCAACGAGACGATCTTCAAGGCCTCCGCGCTCTTCAAGGCCGTGAGCCTCGCCGATTCACTTTAGCGGGCCGACTTCGGCCCGCGAGTGTATCCAAAGCCGTTTCGGGAACGTCTGTATCCCTGACCGGTCCGCATGATCGGCTCCAAATCGGCGCATCCATCCGCCGGTTTGGAACGAATCCTGTTAGGGAAGGTATAGGGAATATTCCCAAAACTCGTCCACTCCCACATGAAACCAAACGCCAGCTCCCCAAGCCGACCTGCAAGCGCGGCCCGAGGCGTCGCCCGATTGGCCGGGCTTCTCGTCCAGCTCGAGGGAATTGGCTCCCATCAACGATCATGAGCATGACCACCACCACTGTCCCCTTTAAGCAGCGGCGCACCCGAGTGGCGTCAAACCGTCTGGACCTCGAATCGGAAAAGCCGGAGGTGGAGACGTTGAATCAGCCCGCGATCACGGTGCAGGATGCGCCGCCGTCGTTCTCGGAAACGGCCGACTACCGCTCCACTGCGCCCAAGGCGGACACCGGCGAACGGAGCACGATCAAGCTCTATCTCCAGGAAATCGCGAAGACTCCCCTCCTCACGCCGGACGAAGAGGTGAAGCTCGCCAAGCGCATCAAGCGGGGCGACAAATCCGCCCGCGACCAGATGATCAAGGCCAACCTTCGGCTCGTGGTCAAAATCGCGCACGACTACAAGGACTTCGGCCTGCCCCTCCTCGACCTCATCAGCGAGGGCAACATCGGCCTCATCAAGGCGGTCGAGCGCTTCGACCCGCAAAAGGGCGGCAAGCTCTCGACCTACGCCGCGTGGTGGATCAAGCAATCCATCAAGCGCGCGCTCGCCAACCAGAGCAAAACGATCCGCCTCCCCGTTCACCTCGTCGACAAGATCTCGAAGATGCGCAAGACAGCCATGGCGCTCACCGAGGAACTCGGCCGCGAGCCGACCGACGAGGAACTCGCCGAGATCCTGCAGATGCCCGTCAACAAGGTCACGCACCTCAAGACGGTCAGCGTGCGGCCCACCTCGTTGAATGCGCCGATCGGCGATGACGGCGAGGGAACCGAGTTCGGAGAAATCGTGGGCGACGAAAATGCCCGCGATCCCTACGACCTGTTGCGCGAGAAGGCCCGGAACACCGATCTTCGCAAGATGATCTCCGATCTCGACGAGCGCGAGGCCCGCATCATCAAGCTTCGCTTCGGCCTCGACGGAGAGGACGAGCGCACGCTCGAGGAAGTCGGCCAGATGTTCGGCATCACGCGCGAGCGCGTGCGCCAGCTTCAGAACATCGCCCTCTCGAAGATGCGAAAGGTGGTTTACAGCCAGGAGCGCCAGAAGTCCGTCGAGGAAATCGAGGAATCCCGCCGCAACCGCGAGCGCATGGAAGTAATCCGCGACTTCATCGCCAAAAAGCAGAAGATGCAGCGCGCAAGCTGACCGCCCGCAACCCACCGGGAGCCGGCGAAAACAAACCATCTTCCAGCCTCTCCCTCTCTCCCCCACGCCCGCCCTCACCGGCGGGCGTTTTCTTTGTTTTCGGCCGACGCCCGGTCCAAGCCAAGAGCCATAATTCTGTAACGTACGCGACAGTTTTGCGGCTTTTGACACACCGGCGACGGAACCGGGTCGTGGGGAAGCCAAAGCCTAAAAATTGTCGCGTACGTTACAGAATTGTGGCTTCAGGGTTCGTCCGAAGGAAAAAAAAGGCGCCCGGGGATTCCGGGCGCCTTTAAAAACCTGCTCTGCTGTTGCCTCCGGGCCGGAGGGCTCGGGGACAACAGCGCGAATCGCGGGTCGGTTACTTGTTCGTCGCCTCGTCGATGATGGCGCCGAGGTTCATCAGATCGCCGCGATCCTGGATCGTGTCGTAGGACGCGACTTCGGCCGCGAGTTCGTCGGCGTTGTAGTTCGCCGCCTTGATGCTCAGGCCGATGCGGCGCTCGTCGCGGTCGATCTTGATCACGCGGGCCGTGACAGGCTGGCCGGGCTTGAGCACATCCTTCACCTTCTCGACGCGTTCCTCGGTGATCTGGCTGATGTGGACGAGGCCGTCGATGTGATCCTTGAGTTCGACGAAGGCGCCGAACGACGTGATCTTCGTGACCGTGCCGGAGACGACATCGCCGATGCGGAAGTAACGATCGATGTTCACCCACGGATCGTCCGAGAGCTGCTTCATGCCGAGGCTGATGCGCTGCTGCTGGACGTCCACGTCGAGGACGATCGCGTCCACCTCGTCGCCCTTCTTGAGGACTTCGCTCGGGTGGTTGACCTTGCGCGTCCACGACATGTCGGAGACGTGCACCATGCCGTCGATGCCCTCCTCGAGTTCGACGAAGGCTCCGTAGGTCGTGATGTTGCGCACCTTGCCGCGCACGTGCGCGCCGACGGGATAGTTGTGGCGGACCATGTCCCACGGGTTCGGCTCGAGCTGGCGCATGCCGAGGGAGATTTTCTGCTCCTCCTTGTTGATGCCGAGGACGACCGCATCGACTTCGTCGCCGACCTTGAGGATGTCGCTGGGCTTCGCGATGCGCTTGGTCCAGGACATCTCGGAAACGTGCACGAGGCCCTCCACGCCTTCGTCGATCTCGACGAACGCGCCGTAGGGCACGAGGTTGACCACCTTGCCGCGGACCCTGGAGTTGACCGGGAACTTGCGGTCGATCTCGTCCCAGGGATTTTTCTTGGTCTGCTTGAGACCGAGCGACACGCGCTCTTTCTCGCGGTTGACCTCGATGACCATGACATCGACCTCTTCGCCCTGCTTGAGGATTTCGCTCGGGTGCGAGACGCGGCCCCAGCTCATGTCGGTGATGTGGAGGAGGCCGTCCATGCCGTCGAGGTCGATGAACGCGCCGAAGTCGGTGATGTT
>CAZFCY010000110.1:0-16722 GCA_964517665.1 uncultured Opitutaceae bacterium
AGTCCCTGCCCTCCCGGGCAGGGCTACGGTGACGGAGATCGGAACCGATCGTATTTCCTGATTCCCGACTCCCGTTGCCTGCCGCCTGAATCCCGGCCCTCCCGGGCCGGGACTGCGGTGATATCCTACATCGCCGCGGCGGGGTTGGCGCTGCGCGCGATGGACGACAGTTTCTGGTCTGCGTCCTTCTCCTCGGCCAGCGTCGCGCCGAGCTGCCGTGCGGCCTGTTCGAGGCCGAGGTCCTCCGCGATCGAGGCGAGCGTGCCGTAGGTGGCGATCTCGTAGTGCTCGATCTTCTGGGCGGCGGCGATCAACGCGGCGTCGATCGCTTCGCTGCTCTTGAAGTCCTTCATGATCTCTTCGCCCTCCTTGATCAGGCCCTCGATCGCCTCGCATTTCTTGGAACGCGGGGATTTGCCGAGAATTTCGAAGACGCTTTCGAGGCGGGAAACGTGCCCCTCGGTTTCTTTGATGTGGGCCTTGAAGGCGGACGCCAGATCCGCGCCATTGGCGGCCTTCTGCATCTTCGGCAGCGCCTTCAGGATGTGTTTTTCCGCGTAGTAGATGTCTGCGACCTGCTCTTCGAAAAGCTTCTGCAACTCGGATTTGCCGTTCTCGTGTTTCATGGGTGATGGCTGGTGTTTATCGTGAATGCGTCGCCGTCGACAGCGCGCCGACGACCGACGCGTGTTCCGATGCCTCGCGCATGCCGCGCGCCGCGGGGCTTTCATACGTGATACACCATCAGGAGGTTGGCGCGGCCCGGCCCCGTCGCCGGCCGGCCGGGCCGGTGCACGCTGCAACAGCGACCCGGCCGCGTCCGTGCAAGTTTCCTTCCGTCCGCTTCCTCGGGATCGCCCTCGCTCCGGCGCGATCAGAACCAGTTGTAATTGAAACTGATGCTGATGCGCTCGGCTTTCGTCGTGTTTGCGGGCACTTCGTGGCGCAGCCAGCTTTCGAAGAGCACGACATGGCCGGCTTCGGCCTCGTAGGAAACGTGCGGAAGGTTGTGCGGTTTCGCTCCGGCGCGTCGCGGCGGCTGCGCCATGAATGCCGGCAGCCGCGGATCCTCGAACTTGATCGCGGAACAGCCGCGCGGCGTCTGCGCGTAGTAGGTCCCGCTGATGGTCGAGAGCGGATGAATGTGCGAGGAGTGCGCGACGTTCGTGGGCATGATATTGACCCAGCAATCGGTCATCGCCAGCTCGCGGCCGGCGAGGTCGTAATCGAGATGTCGCGCAAACCGCGCGACATGCCGGTCGATGCGCTTCTCGAGGTCCATGAAGGTCGAGGAGAACTTGTGCAACTGGCTCATCGAACCGTACGACGTGTAGCCGCCGGGATAGCTGCTTTTGCTCCAGCGCCGGCCGTCCGCGTCATGGTCGCAAATCTGCCGGCACTCGGTCAGCAGCTCGCGATTGACCAGCCGCCGGTCGCGCGCGCGCGCAACCAGCGGGGCTTTGTAGATGAAGGTGGGAAACCAGGCGTCGATCGGCATGCGGCGCGCGATGATGCGCAACGAAACGGATCAGGCGACGCGATTCTTGCCGTCTCGGCCGATGGGGCCGCCTTTTGGCCACCGCTTTGACCAGGCGCGATCCAATGTGATCTCACCGAGCGCCACCGAGATCGCGCTCGATCTTCAAAGACTCGAGGTCCGAGACCAGGTCGTTGCGCATCCTGGTCGTGTAAACACGTTGGATTTTCCCTTCGTTCTGGAGCTTCACGATCTTCCGAAGATCGTTCAATCGCTCATTCCACGTGATCCCGTCTGTAACGAGGAGGAAGACCGTATCATGTCGCTTTTGTTCGATGATCCGCGAGATATCGCCCAGAACGTCGGTTTGTTTGCTTCCGGTTGCGCCATAGGCTTTCACTTCGATCAGGATGTGTGGTTCCTGCCGTGAAGGTATGGCAAAGTCGGCCTTTTCAGTGCTCTGTCCGTTCGCGCCGTTAAATCGACAGCGAACATCGATTTGCTCCTTTGGAAAAACAGTCAGAATCGCCTGCTCGACAAAGTCCTCCATGCCGCGTCCCCGCTGTTGACCCTTGATCGCGCTTCCACGGCCTCCTTTTAACCGTTCGATCAATGTATCCGTCCAATGCAAGGGCCGATTGATCGTTGTGGTCATCGCTGTGGCGAGTCCGAGATCCAACAGTGCCTTTGCATAGTGTTCAGGATCGGCCTTGTATCGTGTGATCCCGATTCCACCTGAACCAAGGACACTCTTGAGGTTGTGAGTGGCCTCGTCCTTCGAGCAGTCCAGGAAGAGCCGCGCCAACGTCAGACCAACGTCAAAGTCACCCGACAACAATCTGTGAATGTCTTCAGGCCCGTAAATTGATCTTTTGGGTATCGTCTGCAGCTTCGCGATGACTTCTTCAGCGTGGGCATCGAGCCACTTTGCCTCGACTGGCAGGAGTGAAGACTGGATCTCTTCAAGAGTCTGGGTGTAGCGCTTCATCCGGTCCCGATCAGAAGATGCTCCTGTACTTCGTTTCGCTTCGCATTCAGATGTGTGCCGAAGTGATAGCGGTGGGACCGGCTCAAGACGTCGACGCTTCGCTTATAGCGGCGCATCGAGGAAACGAGGCTGCTCAGGTCGGGATAGGCGTTTGAGGAATAGGACAGGACGATCGTGGATTCCGCGAAGTGACGGAAGAGACAGTCGAAAGCCTCATCCGCGGTTCTGCGATACGAGAAGGGAGTAAACGGTTTTCGAATCTTTCGCACCTTTGAGGAATCGACCAGTTCCTTGCCCTCCCAATAGCACGAAAGCCCTTCAAGGAAATGGTATCTTTTGATATAGCAGTTATCGTCCGACCGCGGAACGTATGGAGGGTCCAGATAAACAAGATCCGCGCCTGTCGGGGTGCTGAATACATCCCCATTCATTGCGCGATTGTTCCGTCCATTGTCGAAGACCGCGTTGTTGTATGCTTCGACCTGTTCGACGAAATGCTCTTTGAGCGAGAGTTGAAGGTCCCGCCGTCCGTCGTCGTAATTTTTCTTGTCTCCCGCAACGGTGAAAACCCCGCGCGGCTGCCGCTTGATGCAACTGCGGAGCAGGGCGGAAAGGGCCAGTGCTCGTTTCGCAGGCGATGCCAGGTTTCGGATCCCTTCCCAAGCGTTGTCGAGAAATCGCAACTCGCCCGGTGTATAGAAAATGCCCTCGAAGGTCGCTTCGATGAAGCGCGCCCGGGCGCCGGCTTTGGCGGCCAGGATGCCCGCCAGATCCGACTCATCGAGGGCTTCTGTATTGTTGGCGATGGTTGCGTGCGCCAGAACGCTCGGAAAGCTGAGCGCATCATTGGCGATCACCGTCTTTCCCATCGCTTTGAGCAAATACGAGACCGATCCTGATCCGGAAAAGGCGTCGATGACTGTATCGAACTCGAGGTTGCAAAACACTGAATGCAGCCAGTCCAGGAGCCGGTGCTTGCTCCCCATGTAACGAAATCTGGGGTACCGCGCAGTTTGCTGCGGCGGAGCGCTCACAAGGCGAAGTTCGTTCGTCACTTCACCTTGCGAGGCGGGAGCTACCGTGGCCGTGGGCATGAAGTGGATGCTAGGTGGGGCTGCTCAAATGTCCAGTAACGTTGTCTTCAGTGGAAACCAGGCGTCGATCGGCATCGGGAATCAGGGGACGGTGGTCAGGAAACAGCAAACAGGCTCAGCCGTGCGCGGCCGGTGGCGCGCTTCCCTCCGGCGCCGTCACGTGCTCGTGGTTGCGGATGTGGTCGGGGCAGTAGCAGGAGTCGTCCACGCACTTCGAGCAGTAGCGGAAATCCATTTCGGGGTGCGTGTTGCTGTCCTGGCCGCAGATCTTGCAGCGGTGCAGCGGCGTGGTGTCGGCCTCCTCGCGCCGGCGCTGCGCGTCGCGGCCCATCCGGCGCCTGTGCTGGCGCGCGGTCAGCCAGATGTCCTTGGCGAAGAAAATCAGGAAGTTTCCCGTCGAGGCCAGCACGGCGAGGCGCTCGGTCGCGTCGCCGCGGAGCAGTGTGTATCCATAAAACAACCACGTGATGAGCGCCAGCCACTTGATCTTCACGGGGAGCACGAGAAAGAGCGCCAGCTCGAAATTCGGGGCCAGCCAGGCGAAGGCGAGAAAGACCGAGCCGGCGATGAAGGCGTTCGACGCCATCGCGAACGGCGCGAGAAACGACACCGCGACGGTGAGGAGCCATCCGATCAGCAGATAGAGATTGTAACGCCCGACGCCCCAGCTCGCCTCGAGCGCGCTGCCCATCATCCAGAAGAGGTACCAGGCAAACGCGATGAAGACCGGATGCGCCGCCGGCGGCACGAGCAGGAAGGTGAAGATCCGCCACCACTCGCCTTCGAGGACGTAGGCGGGCAAAAGCACGATCGGCCCCACCGATTTTCCCCCGACGAACTCCAGGCCGAAGACCGCCACCTGGCCGATGACGAGATAGAGCGAGATGTTTGGAATCGCGAACGACTCCAGCAAACGAAGAAAACGGCGGTAGGAACTCATGGGCGTGGACGGCGGCGCGCGATTTCCGGCATCCTGCGCGAGGCCCGCGGCGGTTGACAAAGGTCTTCTTGGCGCGGCCGCCGAAGGCAGTGGAATCGATGGCCGAAGTCGAATGCCCAAAGTCAAACGTCGAAAGTCGGACAAAGATCCTTTCTGCTGCTTGAGGCCCGAGGCTTTTGACCTTCGACTCCTGTTTTCACCCCATGCCCGCTTCATTGACCGACAAGGAACTCGCAGCCGGCGTCGCCGAGTTGCCGCCGGTTTCGACCGTGCTCCACCGGCTGCTCGAAGTCCTCGAGGATCCCGATGGCGATCTCGACGACATCACGCGGCTCATCCGCGCGGAGACGGCGCTCTCCGCGCAGGTGCTGCGCCTCGCCAACAGCGCGCATTTCGCGATGCCGGAACCGGCGTCCTCGATCGCGGAGGCGGTGCAGCGGCTGGGCGCGGCCGAGGTGCACGGGCTGGTGGCGACGCTCGCGAGCCGCCAACTCATGGCGCGGCCCCTCGGTTACTACGGCATCACGGCCGAGGAGCTGTGGCGGCACGCCCTCGCCGTCGCGGTCAGCGCCGAGACGGTCGCGATCAACGCCGGCGCCGACCGCGCGCCCGCGTATCTTTCCGGCATCCTCCATCCGGTCGGCATGATCGCGCTCGACCGCATCGCGAAGATGCGCGGGCTGTATCCACGATCTGGAGACACGCCGCTCGAGGAGTGGGAGGCGGACAACTTCGACACGGACAACGCCTCGGTCGCCTCGCACGTGCTGCAGCAGTGGAAGTTTCCCGACAACATCGCGTTCAGCGTCGCGGGCCGCTATGCGCCCGAGCAGGCGGAGGACTGGATCGCCGGCGCGCGCATCCTGCGCGTCGCGAGCTGCATGGCCGGCTCGCTCGGCGCGGGGATCGAGTCCGAGCGCGGTGTCTTCCGCGTCACGCCCGAGGTGGTGTCCTCCGCCGGCATCGCGTATCAGGAATATTCCGACATCGTCATCGAGGCCGGCCAGCGGCTGTTGCGCGCGCAGACGCTGCTCGACCTGGCGTAGGCGGAAACTTCCAGGGGCAGGGGACAGAGGCCGGAGGTCAAATCTCAATGGTAGGAGCGGCTTCAGCCGCGATTCGATTGGCCATCCGGCACGCGGATCGCGGCTGAAGCCGCTCCTACTGTGTCGACTTTGCCTGACACCCGCCCTTCCGGACAGGGCTGCATGTGTCATTCGACCGGCGTCAGGCGCAGGCTCATCAGTTCGAGGCCCGTCCAGGTTTCGGCGTCGGGTTTCAACTCCAGCGTGTGCGCGCCGGCGGCGGGGAGGTGGATCGTGCCGAGCCTGGCTTCGCGGGCGGCATCCGTGCCGGCCGCGGCGATTTCGGCGGGCGTGGTTTGGCCGCCGAGCACGAGGGCGAGCTTGTTCGCCGCCATGCCCGCGATCGTGGCGGTGACGGCGTAGTCGCCGGGCCGGGCGGCTTCGAAATCCCACGAGACGGTCGAGGAGGCGTTCTTCCAATCAGTGACGCGCGCGTCGTCGCCCCGGCCGGCGAGCCGGGTGTGGGCGCGGATGTTGTTGTGGATGTCCGCATACGCGGCGGAGAGCGCGATCGCGCCGCTCTTGTCGGCGGAGGGCAGGATGCGCCCGACCTCGAGCGGGGTGCGCAAGGCGAGCGCGATCACGCTGACGATCGGATCCGGCGCCTCGCGGGGCACATCGAGGGTGACGCTGTGGCCGGTGGCGCGCGCCTTCACTTTCGCTCCCGTGGCGAGCAGGCGGGCCGAGGCGATCGTGCTGCGCAGGCCGGGGACGACGAGTTTCCCGTCCGCCGGCCAGTCGAAGACGTGAAGGAAAAGAGTCGTGCGGCCGTCCGTGGTTTTCTTCGTCGCGCGGCCCCAGGTCAGTTTGTGAAACGGGCTGGCGGTCGTGCCGTGGATGGCATCGCCGTTGACGCGCATCCAAGCGCCGATCTCGCGCAGCCGCTCGATCGATTCGGCGGGAATGACGCCCTCGGATGTCGGGCCGATGTTGAGGAGGTAGTTGCCGCCCTTGCTGACGATGTCGACGAGGTTGGTCAGGAGCGTGGCGGTGGACTTCCAGTCGTGGTCGTGGGATTTGAAACCCCAGGTGTCGTTCATCGTCATGCACGTTTCCCAATCGCGGCCGGGGAAGCCGGTGGCGGGGACGTGCTGCTCGGGCGTCTCGGTGTCGCCCTTGAAGCCGCCGCCGAGCCGGTTGTTCGTGATGATGCCCGGGCGCAGGGCGAGAAGGTCGCGCAATGGCTTCGCGCGCGCCTCGTTCATCCACGTGGGCGTGTCCCACCAGAGGATGTCGGGTTGGTAGCGCGTGAGGATCTCGCGCGTCTGCGGGATGGCGATGTCGCGCAGGTAGGCGTCGAAATCGCCTTTCGTCGCCTCGTCCCAGCTCTCGCCTTCTTTCAAGCGCGCCTTGGCCCCGCCAGGATGCGTCCAGTCCTGCGCCTGCGAGTAGTAGAGGCCGAACTTCAGGCCGTGGTTGCGCGCCGCCGCAGCGAGCGGACCGATGAGATCCTGGCCGTATGGGGTCGCGTCGGCGATGTCCCAGTCGGTCGCCGCGGAGGGAAACAACGCGAAACCGTCGTGGTGTTTCGAGGTGATCACGATGTAGCGCATGCCGGCGTCCGCGGCGAGGGCGGCCCAGGCCTCGGGATCGTAGGCGACGGGGTTGAAATCCTCCGCGAAGGCCCGGTATTCGGCGGCGGGGATCTCGGCGTTGCGCATGATCCATTCGCCGATGCCGGGAATCTCCTTGTCGCGGTAAACCCCGGCGGGCACGGCATAGACGCCCCAGTGGATGAAGAGGCCGAACTTCGCTTCACGCCACCACTGCATGCGCGTGTCGCGGGCGGCGTCGGTTTCCTGGGCGTGAGTCGTCATGAGCGGCGTGGCGAGGCTGGCGAGAATGCCGGCAAGCGGGATGAGTTGACGGGGTTGGATCATGGCAGGCGGTATGGGGCGGGGCGGAAGACTCAGGCGGGCGGCGCGGAGCCGGGAGGCGTCTGGCCGAGGCGCAACAACAGCATGGCCAGGGCGGTCGTGCCGCGATGAAACGTGGCCAGGTCGATGAACTCGTTTGGCGCGTGGAGATTGCTGTCCTGCGTGCAGCAGCCGCAGATCACCGTCGGCGCGCCAAGGATTTCCTCGAAGGTCGGCAACACCGGAATCGAGGCGCCGCTCCGGGTTTCGTACGGCGGTTTCCCGAAGATTTCGGTCAACACCCCGGCCGCGATCCGCACGGCGGGATGATCGGCGGACATCGCCCAGGGTTTCGCGTGAGCGGGACCGGGCGTCAGTTGCGCGGTCACGCCGTCGGGCGTGTGGCGGCGCACGTGGCGCGCGAGCAACTCGAGGATGCGTTGCGGCTCCTGGCGCGCGACGAGGCGGCAGGTCAACTTCGCGTGCGCGGCGGCGGGGATCACGGTCTTCGGACCCGCGCCGGTGTGTCCGCCCCAGAGGCCGTTGATCTCGAGGGTGGGGCGAATCCAGATCTGCTCGCGTGGAGAGAAGCCCGGCTCGCCGTGCAGCGCGGGCGCGCCGGTCTCGAGCAACAGCTCCGCGGAGCCGCCGGGGACGCGCGCGATCGCCTCGCGCTCCCCGGGCGCGGGCAGCGCGACGTCGTCGTAAAAACCCTCGACCGTGATCCGTCCATCGGGCGCGCGCATCGAGGCGAGGATGCGGCTGATGGCTTCGAGCGGATTGAGCACCGCGCCGCCATGGACGCCGGAGTGCAGGTCGTGGTCCGGTCCGCGCACGGTCAGGTCGGCCGCGATGCTGCCGCGCAAGCCGAGGACGATCTGCGGCTGGTCGGCCGACCATTGGTCGCCATCGACGTTCAGGACGAGGTCGCACGCGAAGCGTTCCCGTTCGCGCGCCAGGAGCGGGCCGAGGTTGGCGCTGCCGATCTCCTCCTCGCCTTCGAGGCAGAACTTCACGTTCACCGCCGGTCCGTCGCCCGCGGTGAGAAGCGCCTCCACGGCGGCGATGGCGGCGACGATCCCGCCCTTGTCGTCCGCCGTGCCGCGGCCGAAGAGTTTTCCTTCCCGCGCCTCCGGCTCGAAAGCGGGGCTGATCCACAGATCGTGCGGCTCGGGCGGCTGGACGTCGTAGTGACCGTAAATCATCACCGTGGTCGCGCCGGGCCGCCGCAGCCAGTCGGCATAGACGGCGGGATGGCCGCCGGTCTGGATCAGGCAGGCGTGCTCCAGCCCGGCGCGCTGGAGGCGATCGGCGAGCCATTGCGCGGCGGCCGTCATGTGCGGCGCGTGATCGGGCGAGCCGGAGATGCTCGGGATGCGCACGAGTTCCGCGAGCGCGGCGACGCGGGCGCTCTCGCCCCGGGCGAGCAGATCGATCACGGCAGGATTCACGCCGGCACCTTGAGCGGGCGGGCGCGCCCGCGCGACGCGAAAAGGCGCGGGCGCGGCGTTCGCCTCGATCCGCGACTCCCTGCGCGGAGCCGCCGCCAAAGCCGCTTTTTTGTAACGTACGAGACAGGTTTGCGGCTCTGAAAATATTCCCGGGTCAGTTCGGGTATTCGTAGATCTCGACGATGGCGATGCCGACGCCTTCTTCGAAGCCGGCGACCTGGGCTGTGTAGCCGCCGGGTTCGAGGGTGAGAAACATGACGGATTCCTGACGATCGGTGAGTTCGAAACCGCCAACGGTATTGAAAGCCGCGGCCAGCTTGGGCTGGAGGAATGCCGGCGAATCCCAGTCGTCGAGCGTGCGCAGCAAGGCATTGTCGGATTGCCTGAAGAGTTTCAGCATCGGGTCGTCCAAGGTGCCCGCGACGCCCAGGGGCTGGAGTGAATCGCCGATGGCGCGGATGAGGTATTTGCGAGGAGCCGTGCCCCTGACGACGAAGCCGGCGATCATGATCCGGCTGCCGCGATCGACGTATCCGCGGGTGGAGAGATTGACAAGCCGGCTGGTTCCGCTCGATGGGCTGTCGAGATCGTAGGCTTCGACGATGCCGATGCCCGCGATTCCTGTTTTCGTCGAAGCCAGAGCCGTGTAGTGGCCGGGCGGAAGGGTCGCGATGAGGGCGGCGTCGGCGGAGTTTTCCACGAAGGGAAACGCGCCGACCTGGGCGAACGCGGCCGTCAATGCCGCGCCCGCGCCCTCGGCCTGCCAGTCGTCGTTGGAGGCGACGAGCGCGCTGTTGCGGTCCACCAGACTGAGCGTGGGATCGGTGACCGTGCCTGCGATGTCGAAAGGCGCCTCGGCCAGCGTCGGCCCGGCGGCGCGCAGGAGAATCCGCCGCGGCTCGTTCCCCGCCACGACGAAGCCGACGATGAGCGTGCTGTCGCCGACGCCGATGAGGCCGCGGGTGGAAAGGTTGGCGAGCCGTGTCGCGCTGCTTTGCGCCACGGGCGTGACGGTCACCGTCGCGGGAGCGCTGAAGGTTTCGCCCAAGGGCGTGGCGACGGCGAACACGTAGTCGCCCGCGTCGTCGAGTTGCGCGGCGCCGAGCGGAATCGTGCTGTCGTGAATGGTGAAGAGAAGTTCCGCCGCCCGGCCCGGGGGCTCGAGAATCCACGTGTATTTTTGAATGTCGGATTCGGGTGGCGGGACACCCCCATCGAGCTGCACGAAGAGCCCGCCGACGCCGGCGCCCTCGATCAGCGCGAGGTCGACCGGATGGGCCGTGATCGCCGGCTGCCGGACGCTGGTGTTGTAGATCCGATCCGCGCCGGCGATGTCGTCCGCCTGAAGCTGGAAGATGTTGCCGGCGGTCGAATTCATGATCGCGGCCACACTTTGCGCCGGCATGGCCTCGTCGGGATGATCGAGGCCGATGGCATGCCCGAACTCGTGCAGCGCGGTCCTTTGAATATCCATGCTGCCGCGCAGGTTTCCCCGGTAGGAATCCCACTTAAGCTCCGGGTCGCCGACATTGAAGATGATGTCGGACTCGACAAATCGCAGGCCCGCGGGCCCCGCGCGACGGCTGAAAGCGACGGCAAGGATGTTGGCGCCGAAAGCATGTCCAAAGACGTCGGGAGCAAAGAAAACCTCGTTGATGCCGTTGCCAGTTTCGCCAGCTTCGCCGTCCCCCTCGGTGACGGTGAACTGTGCGCGCTGCATCTTTCCGTTCCACTCGGACAGGGCGGGCGCGACGGCGGTGTTCCAGGACGTGGAGCCGTCGATCAGGCCTGCGGCGGGGATCGCCGGCTTCGCCTTGCTCGAGTCGAGCATGAGCGTCATCGGGATGGTCCCGTTCGGCCAGCCGCCGATCACATCGTAGCCGGCGGCGGCGGTTGCGCCCGCGAGCGCCGCGCAGATGAGCGCCGTCACCGCGGCGCCAGACCGCTGCCCGCGCTTATTTCGCATCGTCCCGCGCCTCGCCTTGAAGCGTCTTCTGGATGGCGGACTCGAACGCCTCGGGCGTCAGCGCCTCGGAGGCTTGCGCCGCCATCGGAGCGGGAACGGACCCGCCCATGGGCGCGACCACCTGCGAGACATCGGCCAGGGGCGCGCCATTCTCTCGCGCGACGTAGGCGCGGCCGGTCGTGGGTTCTGTGAGGACGCGATACCGTCCGTGCCCGGCCGCGAAAAGCGGGCAGAAGGCGCGCGTGTTCGGTTCGACGAAAAGGTAGTCCTCCTGGCCGGTTTTGAACTCCGGCATGCCACCGATCCGCAACTCGTCGTCTCCCACGCGGCCGCCGAGAAAATCGAGCGAGAGTGTTTCCGCGTCCCCGCCTTTGAGTTTGTTCAACACCCTCCACGTCACACGCGTCTTGATGATCGAGGCGCCGCCCGGGCTCGTGGCGCGAAACGGTTCGGCCGAGATCACGCGGGCGCGCACGATTTCACCCGAGCCTTTCACCAGCTCCTCGAAACTGGGCGGAATGACGGTCATCGCCGTCGCCGGCGCGACCAGCGCGAAGCTCGCCGATGAGAGCCAGGCCAGGCATCGGAGCAGCAGCCTGAAGGAGCGAAACGGAAGCTCGGGCCGGATGATGCGACCGCCGTTGGAAACAGGGATGGAGGCCATGGAAACGGAGGATTGAGCCACGGAAAAAGCCTGCGCCTGCGCCGGCCGTTTCGCGCGCGAACATTGCGACGCCATCAACACGCAGGCGAGCAAATGCGGTGGAAAGATAGCGAAATCCCGCCGAACGAAACCCTTTGCCGTCCGCGCGGTCATTAGTCATGCAACTCTTCGCTATGAATACCCGATCTCAACCTCTGCGGGCCGGCTTTGCGCTGGTCATTTCCTCCACGCTTCTCCTTGCCGCCTGTCAAAAAACAGATCCGGCGCCTGAAACTGTCAGCTCTGAAACCGCCGCCGCCGAAACCGATGGGCAGCAGATCAGGGACATGGCGAACGAGGTCGCCGCATCCGCCAAAAAGGAGGCGGCAGACGCGGCCACGGCCGTGAAACAGGAAGCCGATTCCATGGTGGCGAAAGCCCGGAAGGAAGCGGCCGACGAGGCGGCCAGGGCAGAGGACGCGATGGCAAAGATGAAGGCCGACACGCAGGCCAAGATCGACGAGGCCGCCGCCGCCCGCGAGAAAGCGGAGCAGGACGCCGCCCGCATGAAGGCGGATGCCGAGGCGGCCAAGGCCAAGGCGGAAGCCGAAGCGGCGAAGATGCAGGCCGAGGCCGAGGCCGCGAAGGCCGACGCGGAGGCGAAAGCCGCGTCGATGCAGAAGGAGGCGGATTCGCTCCTCGCCCAGTATTCGACCCAGATCGGCTCGCTCAAGACCGGCGCCTCCGCGCTCAAGAAGATCATCGACCAGAACGCGGGCATGCTGCCGGAAGGCGTGCAGACGAAGTACAAGGAACTCGAAAACCTCGTGCCGCAGATGTCCTCGCTCGCCGATTCGCTCAAAGGCTATCAGGGTTCCGACCTGGGCAACATCCAGTCGAAGCTGCAGTCCGACTACGGCACGGCCAAGGGTCTCTACAACGACATCCGCGAAATGCTCCCGGCGCAGTACAGCGCCATGCTGCCAGGCCTCTGAGGCGGGGCGCCGGAGCTTTTTTTCAACACGATTCCATGCGCGCGGGCGGCCTTCGGGTCGCCCGTTTTTTTTGCGCGAATCCCCCGGCGTGATCGCAAGCCCGCCCGTTTTTCAGTCGTCGCGCTCACGGCAGATTCGCCGTCACGGGCTTTCCCATGCTGATACGTGGCTCGACCTGAAAGCCGCGCGCCTCGTAGAAGGCCGCGACCGCATGATTGGCCGCCAGGAGCTGCAGGTTGATCTTCAGGCAACCCAGCGCGGCCAGGCTTTTCTCCGCGTGCGCGAGCAGCGCGCCGCCGATGCCGCGGCGTTGCAGCGCGGGCTGCACGGCGAGCGCATAGATCCACCCGCGGTGTCCGTCGTAGCCCGCCATGACCGTGCCCGCGACGCGGCCTTCGATGAGCGCGACCCAGAACAGGCCGTCGTTCCACTCCATCTTTTTCGCGATCGACAGCGCGGGGGCATTGCGCGCTTCGGTGTATCCAAAAACCTGATGCCAGAGCGCGTGAACCTCGTCGTGGCGCGTCGGCGAAAAGGGAACGATGTCCATCGAAACGGGATGAAGCGCGGTTCGGCCGAAGGCAATCGCGCGCGACGCGCGGATCGCACGGGAGGCGCATTCGGGCGTTGTGCGGAGTTCGCCGCGAGACGACGATCGCCCGCATCTCCCATGCCGATCGACACCGAAGACCTTCTCGCGCGCTTCCTCCGTTATGCGCGGATCGACACGCGCAGCGACGACCGGTCCGGGACGACCCCGAGCACGCCGGGCCAGTGGGATCTTCTGCGCCTGCTGGCGGCGGAGCTGAACGAGATCGGCGCGCGGGACGCGCGGATCACCGCGCACGGCCATGTGCTCGCGACCATCCCCGCGACCAGCGCGAAAGCCGCCGTGCCGCGCATCGCGTGGTTCGGCCACGTCGACACCGCGACGAACCTTCCGGGCGCGGCCACGCCGATCGTTCATCGCGCCTACGATGGATCGACCATCGTCCTCCCCGACGATCCCTCGCAGATCTTGAGCGTGGAGAACACGCCGCACCTGCGCGAGGCGATCGGCGAGGACGTCGTCACCGCCAGCGGCACGACCCTCCTCGGCGCGGACGACAAGGCCGGGGTCGCCGTCGTCATGAGCGCGGCGCGGCATCTCCTCCTGTATCCAGAAATCAAGCACGGCACGATCCGCGTCTGCTTCAACCCCGACGAGGAGATCGCGGCGGGCATGCGGAAGCTCGACCTCGCCGACCTCGCGGCCGACTTCGGTTACACGCTCGACGGCGATCTGCCGGGCGGGATCGATTTTGAAACCTTCAGCGCCGACGCCGCCGAGGTCGAGATCCACGGCGTCGCCGCGCACCCGGGCTGGGCGAAGGATGTCATGGTCAACGCCGCGCGCCTCGCCGGGCGTTTCCTCGCCGCGCTGCCGGGCGATCTCGCGCCCGAGCGCACCGCGGATCGCGCGGGCTTCATCCATCCGCTCGAATGCGCCGCCACGGCCGAGCACGCGATCATCCGCATGATCGTGCGCGACTTCGAGCTGGATGGCCTGGAGAAAAACCGGCGCGTGATCGAGCGCATCGTGGACGAATTGCGCGCCGCCGAGCCGCGGGCGCGCGTCGAGCTGCGTTTCAAGGAGCAGTATCGAAACATGCGTTACTGGCTCGAAAAGGACATGCGTCCGGTCGAGTTCGCCCGGGAGGCCGTCCGCCGCGCCGGCCTCGCGCCGCGCTCGCAGGCCATCCGCGGCGGCACCGACGGCTCGAACCTCACCGCCCGCGGCCTGCCGACGCCGAACATTTTCTGCGGCATGCACGAAGTCCACAGCCAGCGCGAGTGGGTCTCGCTTCAGGACATGGCCAGGGCGGTGGAAACGCTCGTGCATCTCGCCCAGGTCTGGGAGGAGCGCGGCTGACGCCGCCCCGGGCCGGCCGGGGCGCGCGGTTTCATCGGGCCGGAAAAACGCTCTCGCCTCGCGCGCCCGGGATTGCTTGAAACGAGGCACGTTCCCCGGGCGGTTTGCGGCTTCCACCCTGGCGCCGGCCCGCCGGTTGATCGTGGCGCCTCGAACCTGCCCGCTCCGAAGACGTCCCGCCCCCCGCCCTCATGTTCTGGATCCCCGTTTGCGCGCTGCTTGCCATCCTCGTGATGGTTTTCTTCGACTCCATCCGCGAACACCCGCTCGGCTCGATCCTGCTGCTGAGCACGGCCGTCTATTTCCTGTGGCGCTCCTACACCTTCCTCACCGGGGAGCCGGCGGACGATCCGCTCATCTGGAAAATCCTCGGGAGCACGGCGGCGATCATGCTTCTGGTCGGAACGATCGGCTCGCTCGCCGCGCGCAAGAAAATGGGCAAGAAGTAACGATCCGCGTCCGGAGCCCGGTCTCGGCCGAGCGCGGGGAGCGCCGCCATCTTCGGGTTTGCGCAGGCCGTCTTTAAAGCGAACATCTCCGGGCGTGTCCTCCGCCGCGCCCGACCCGACCTCCACCATGGTGGTGTTGCTCGCGCTGGATCCGGCGCGGGAAGCCGTGGTCCGGTCGGCGTTGCGGGCGGTGATTCCGCATGCGGGCGTGGTCGTGGCGCGCGACGTCGCGCAAGCCCTCGAGGCGGAAACGCGCGCGCGCGCCTTCGTCTTTGCGCAAGGCCTCCCGGGCGACGAATTGCAGGCGCTGGCCGAGGCGGAGAAAAGCGATGGCTCGCGCCGCTGGATCGTGGTCGCGCTCGATGCCGACGCGGACATGGACGCGCGTCCGGCGGACCCCGGCCAGTCGCGCGGCGTGGTCTGCCTTCGCGCCGCGGACGCGCGCGTCGAGGTGATTTCCGGCGTGCTGTTGGCGGTTCAGGGCCTGGCCGGCCAGGTGGGCGAGATCAGCCGGCTGCGCGGCGATCTTCGATCCATCGCGCGCAAGATCAGCCACGAGTTTCGTTCCGGCCTCGGCTGCATCATCACGAGCGCGGATCTGCTCACCGAGATCCTCGAGGACGCCGAGGAGGCGCGGCCGATGCTGGCCGGAATCGCCGAGGCGGCGGGCGAGATCACGACGCTGATCGATCGCATCAGCCTCGTCACCCGGGCCTCGGGGCAGCCCCTGCCGCTGGAGACTTTTTCCGCGGGCGACAGCTATTGGGAGGCCTGGGAAAACGCCGGCGCGATCCTGCGCGAGGCCGGCGCCGAGGTCACCCAGCCGGAGGAATGGCCGGAAGTGCGCGGCGTGCCGGCATGGTGCGTGACGATCTGGCAGGGTCTGCTCGAAAACGCCGCGCGCCACGGCGGACCGAAGCCGCGCATCCAGGTTTCCTGGGCAGAAACGGACGAGGGCATCCGCTTCAACGTGCGCGATTCCGGCCCCGGCGTGACCGCCCGCGGGCGCGGCAAGCTGTTCCTTCCCTTCAGCCGGCTGGCCGACACCGATTCGTCGGAGGGGCTCACCCTCACCCTCCTCGAGCGGCTCGCGAGCCTGCAGCAGGGGATATGTGGATACGAGGAGCCGGGCGACGCCCGCGGCGGCTCCTGTTTTTTCTTCACGCTTTCGCGCGCGCGGCCTCAAACCGCGGGGGAAACGATCCCGCCGGCGGCCGGGGCGGGGCATGCGGCCGAAAAGGAGGAGGCGCCGATCGCCGCCCCCGGGGATTCTTCCGGGCAGCGAGAGGCGAAGGACGCGCTCGCCCGGCAGACGCGGCGATCCGACCTGCTCGCGCGCGCCGCCGCCACGCTGCTGGAATCCGACGCGACGCGCGAGAAACTTCCGGGTCTCCTCGCCGAGCTTGCCGCCGGGCTGGGCGCCGAGATTCACCTCGAGCATCTGCTGGACCCCGCGCAAAACGCGCTCCGGCTCGAGAGCTCGACGGGGCTGGACGAAAACACACGCGCGCGCTTCGCGGAGTTCCGCCTCGGAGGCGAATTGTGCGGAGCGGTGGCGGAGAGCCGCGCTCCGCTCGTGCTCGAGAACCTGCGCGATCGAGCGCATGACGCGCCCGCGGCGCTGCGTTCGCTCGGGGTGGGGGCCTTCGCCTGCCATCCGCTACAGGCGCGCAACCAGATTCTGGGCACACTTTCTTTTGCGACGACTTCCCGCTCGCGGTTCGACACCGGCGAGATCAGCGCCATGCGGCTCCTCGCCGGGCTCGTGTCCGCAAACATGGAGCAGGCGCGGTTGTCGCGGGAGCTGAAGGCCGCGCGCGCCGACGCCGGGAACGCCAGCCGCGCGAAGGACGAGTTCATCGCGGC
>CAZFCY010000111.1:0-11804 GCA_964517665.1 uncultured Opitutaceae bacterium
ATTCGTCGCCAGCGTATTCAGAAAGTGGATTCACGATGAGCAGGCTTGGCGAATGCGCGCCCGCGAACCGGGAGTCGTCCTCGAGATCCCGCCAGGCGTCGCTCCCCGGCGCGCGCGTCTGCCATCGATAAGACAACGCGCTCGATCCCGTGGCGAACGCCGTCAGGCGCGCGGTCGCCTCCGGATCGAACGGCGCGGGGGCCGGTTGCAGGGTGAAGTGTGGCGCGCGCTGCCGCAGAAGCACGAGCAGGTGGTGGTCGCGCGCGTCCATCGCCGCCACGCGCAGGGCCGGCAGCGGATTGACCGGGCGATCCTCGCCCCAGCGCACGAGTTCGCCCGTCTCGGTCAGCGCGGCCGAAATGCCGTTTGCCGCCGCGATCTGGCGCACGCGCGCAAGCCCTTCCGGAACGGTGGCCTCGCCGTGTTTATTCCCCCCCCACGCAAAAGCCGCGACCGTCCCATCGCGTTTCAATCCGAGCAGATGATGATCGGAGGCCGCGATCGCAACCACGTCGACGAGCCCCGTCACGGACGGTTCCGGCAGCGCCCTCGTGCTGCTGACCGATCCATCCCGGCGCAGGAAGAAAGAGTCCGTCAGGTTCGAGACGATGCCCGCCACATCGGCCCGCGCGCCGGCGCCGGGCGCCGGGGGTTGCATCCCGTCTTTGCCGAACAACCGGGCCTCGCCGTCGATGCCCCACATCGCGACATGATCGCCGGAGATGCTGACGCCGCGCACGCTCTTCAACACCGCCGGGACGCTTTCGAGCAGATCCTGATTGGTCCCCCAGACGAACGGGCGGCCCGCGGAGTTGACCGCGGCGCTCACGCCCAGCATGTCCGAGCTCGCGTCGACTTCGATCGCGCGCCCGAGGTCGGAAGGTATTTCTCCGAGGGCGGGAAACGGCGTCACCCCACCCGGCCGGACGCTGCCGTCGCGGAGCACCGCGAGGCTCGACCACGTGCCGGCAGAGAATTGCTCGACGTCGAAGGTGTCCTCGCTCACCGCCGCGGCCGTCATGCCGTAATCGACCAGCACGTTCGCCGGCGCCGGCCGCAGGGTGATCTCGAAATCCATGTATTCACTTTCCCCCGACACGCCGCGCGCGAGGGCGCGCACGCTCACGCCGTAGTCCGGATCGTCGAAGACCTGGCCGGGAAGCAGCGGCGAATCGTCGGGGGTGAATCCCGGCGTGTTGAGGTCGAGGATCTCCACCTTGTAGGCGTCGAGGCTGGCGCGCATCAACGTCGCGCCGCGCGCATACGCCGGAAGGTGGGCGAAGCCCTGCTGGCGAAACGAGATCCAGAGGTCGCGCTGCCCGCGAAAGAGCTTCAGCGCCACCGGGCGCGAAAGGTCGGCGTCCGGCGCGTCGTATCCGAAAATCCGATACACGCCGCTTTCGCCGGCCTCCTGGACCGCCGTTCCCGGCAGCCAGCCGAGCCGCTGTTTGAAGGCCGGATTGAAGTGCCCGGGGTTTCCGTCGGCCGTCATCGCCATCACGTCGGCGGGATCGCCGTAGGTGACGCTGGTTCCGTTCTTCGAGAGCGGATTGCCGTCCCGCGGCGCCCAGGCCGAGGCGTGGCCGACGCCGAAATGATGCCCGAGTTCGTGGGCGAGGACATCCTTGCGCAGCGCGCCGTTGATCCAGACCCTCCCGCCTCCGCCGAGGCCGGCCCAGTAGAAGTTGCCCGGCGTGTCTGGCGCGATGTTGTTGAAGAGAAACAGCGCGCATTCGAAAGCGGACGTGTCGAGGCCGTCCGAAACGATCCCGAGCGCGTCGTCCGCGAGCCCCTGCGGCCCGCGCGTCGCGACATACTCCGCGCTGGAGAACGGCAGGCGCGCCACACCGTCCGCGAGCGTGAATTCGATCGCGAGTTTTCCGTAGCTGTTTTCCGCGTAGAAGCCGGCGACGTCGTCGAAAAACGCGCGCGCTTCCTCGCGTGACACGATCGCGCCGGGCAGGTCGGGAAAGTCGACGAGGATGACGAGAAATTTCTTGTCGCCGGTGGAGGCCGATTCGGCGCGCTCCTCCTCGACCGCGGCACTGAAGACGACCCGCAGCTCTTCCTCCTGCGCGTCGCGCTCGAGCGCCAGCGCCTCGGCCACGGAGTAAACCGTGCGGCGCCCGCCCCTCGTCTCCAGCTCGATCGCGCCGTCCGCGGCTGTCCCGATCTCGCGCACGGGCGAATCCCACAACGCGAGATGACCGTCGAGCGCGAGGCCGTGGATCGAGATGTTTTGCGCCTCGTGGTAGCCCGCGCGGCGTCCGAAAAGATGGGCGGAGTAGACCGTCGTTCCCACCCTCGCCGCTTGGTGCTCGTCGCGCATGTGCGGCTCGCCGACCGCGCACATCGGAAAGACGTCGCCCGATCCGGACACGATGGTTTCCATCTCGGCGAGCACGGCCGCCGGAAGCCGCGCGCGCTCCCGCTCGGAGGGCGCGAACTCGAATGCGCGCGCCGGCTCCTGCTGAATCAGTCGCGCCATTTCCGGGCGGCGCGCGCGGGCCGCCGCGACGCCGTCCGCGACGAGTTTCACGCGCTCGTCCACGTCCGCCGCGAAGTAGCGCTCGATCCATGCGTCGAAGCCGGCGATGCCTGTTTCGCCTCCCGGAGATGCGAATGCCGGGTTGTTTCCGTGGACGTGGCTCGCTTGCGCGGCCGGCCGCGCAAGCGGTTGCGTGGCTTCGTCGCTCCGCCGCACCAACGATGGCGCCACGGCGAACGCGAGCGCGAGCGCGCAGCCGCCGAAGAACGTCTTTCGCAAGAACCCAGGGAGCATTTCCCCCGCTATCGGCACACGTCGCGCGGGGCGCAGCGACCAAGGCGCGGCCGGGTGGACGCCGCCGCTGGAGGCTCGCCTTGCGATCGCGCAAGTCCTTCGCCTCAAACGCCGAGGGAAGATTACCTAGCCGCGTGTGAGATATCCGTAAGTTCCTTCCGGTGGCGACAATCCCCCAGTCCTTCCCGGGAGCCAGGGCCACGCGAGCATTGCCGATCGGACTTCCCCCATGCTCAATTCTGCCTTCTTAATTCCGCCTTCCTTCGCATGTCGCCCCACTCATCCCTTCTCGCTCCATCCATCCTTGCCGCCGATCACGCCGATCTCGCATCGGGCCTCGCCGTCGTCGATGCGCTCGGCCTCGAGTGGCTGCACGTGGACATCATGGACGGGCATTTCGTGCCCAACTATTCATTCGGGCCCGAGACTGTCGCGGCATTGAGGCGGCGCAGCTCGATGTTCTTCGACGTCCACCTCATGCTCGACAATCCGCAGGATTACGTGGAGCCGTTCGCGCAGGCCGGCGCGAGCCAGATCACGATCCATGTCGAGCCCGGCTACGACGTCGCGGGCACGCTCTCGCGCATCCAAAAACTGGATTGCCGCGCCGGTGTCGTGATCAATCCCGGCACGCCGGTGGAGGCGGCGCTGCCCTACCTCGACGACGTCGATATCGTGCTCGTGATGACCGTCCAGCCCGGCTTTGGCGGACAGGCGTTCCGGCCGGACATGCTCCCGAAATTGCAGGCGCTCGATGCGACGCGCGTCGAGCGCGGCCTGCGATTCCGCCTCGAAGTGGACGGCGGCATCGACCTCGAAACCGCCGCCGCCTGCCGCGCGGCCGGGGCCGACACGTTTGTCTGCGGCACGTCCTTTTTCAAGGCCGCCGATCGCCAGGCCTTCGCCGAGCGGATCCGCTCGCTTTAGCCGCGGCGGATCGGTGCGCGGAAGGCGATCGCGCCTGAATCCATGGCGATCCTCCGAAACGGCGGGGCCTTTCTTGCCTCCGTTGCCTCCCGTGTCATTCAGCTTCCGTCTGCCGCCTTGATCGCGCGCGCGATCTCCGCGGCGCGCTTGTACTGGCGGCGGAAGCCGTTGGAGAGTTCGCGGCCGAGGCGGACTTCGTCGAGCGGTTTTCCCGAGCGAAGCGCGTCCTTGATCGGGCCGGTCGCGCGCTCGTAGCTGATCGACGACAAATCCTGCAACACGGCCAGCGCTTCCTGCGGCCGGCCCGCGTCGATGATCGCGCGCCATGCGTCCGCCAGCTCGCGGTGCGCGTCGAGGCAGACGACGCGGATGAGAAACGACATCTCGCGAAAGACGCCGCCCGTCCATTCGGGATGATAAATGAAATCGTTCTCCGGCGCGTAGGGATCGACGTCCGGATCACTGCGATGGCGATCGAACTCCGGCGCGTAGCTGTCCCTGCGCACCGGCAGGCGGCGCAGCGCGAAAATCGCCGGGCCGCCGGGCGCGCCGACCTTGAAGTTCCACAGCTTCTGGCCCTCGGGCGACATGACGAACTCGATGAAGTCGAGCGTGATCTCCGGATGCGGGGCGCCGCGCAACATCGCGATCGGGTCCACGTTGTAAACCGAGCCGGCCGTCGGCGTGATATATTCGAGCCGCTCCGAGTTGTCGCGCCGGCGCACCGCCTCCGCCTGGTAGCGCCCGTAGAAATCGATGCACATCCCCGCGGCCGCGTCGCCCTGCGAGACGTCGATCGGCGGCTTCTGCGAGGAATCGGTGAAGTAGCGCGCGTTGGCGCCCATCAGTTGCAGCACCTCGAAGCCGCGTATCCAGCCTTCAACTACGGCGCGCGGCGCCGCCTCGTCCTCCGCCACGCCGGCTTCGCGCAGCTCCTTCAATCGCAGTTGCATCTCCTGTTGCAGGACCATCTCGAAGGCCTTCGCGATCGAGCCGCTCTTGGTCGGATCGGCCAGCGCGAGTTCGCCGAAAAAGCGCGGATCGGTGAGGTCGCGCCAGGCGTCCGGCTCCTCCTCGATGCCCAGCCTCGCGAGCGAATCCCGGTTGTAGAGGATGCCGAAGCTCGCGATGACCGCGCCGACCCAGGCGTGATCCTCGGCCCAGAAAATCTCGCCGTTGTGCGCCTGCGGAAACACATCCGGGCCGAACCACTCCGGGCGGCGCTCGAAGATGCCCGAATCGACGATGCGGCCCGCCGCGGCCTGGCGGATGAAATCGAAACTGCCGCCGCCGAAAAAGACGTCGATCCCGCACCCCGCGCGGGAGGCGAGAAACGCGCGCCGCGCCGCCTCCGCCTCGGTGTCGTCCTCCGGCGTGTCGTCGAGCCTGACCGACGGGTTGTCGAAAAACTGCTCCACCTGCGCGCTCCAGGCGCGGCCGAGATCGCGCGTCCAGTGGAGGCGGAAGGACTGCGTGTATTCACCATCCAAATACCGCGCGATCTCGCTCGTGCCGCCGATCACGCGCCAGTCCACCGCGGCGGCGCGCCCGCGCTTCTTCTGATGCCAGTCCGCGAAGCCCCGCGCGAATTCCGAGCGGATGGCCTCGTTGTGCGGCGTGATGATCACGATCGTGTCGTCGGCCACGAACGCCGGCGCTTCATCCCGCCGCAGGAGAAACGGCAGCGCGACCGTCGCCGCGAGCGCGAGCAGGACGACTCCCCGACCGATCCATTCGCGTCCTCCTCGAAGTGGGAGCGGCTTCAGCCCCGATTGATCGCGCTCATCGCGGCTGAAGCCGCTCCCGCCATTCATGGCCCGCCGCTCCCGGGAAGAACCGCCACGTCCTCCGGATCGACCGACGCGATCAGGCCGCTCGTGCCCGCCGGGACGAGATGGCGCGGGTTGAGTTCGAAGACCTTCAGCGTGGCCGGGCCCGCGCGCAGCTCGTATTGGGCGACCTCGCCGAGGTAGATCGATTCGCCGACCGAGCAGGCCACGCGGTTGCCGCCCGAAGCGGTCTCGCCGCCCCCGTGATCGAGCTTCAGGCATTCGGGGCGGATCGAAAGCGTCACCTTCGCGCCGACGGAAGCGTCCCCGCCACCCGTGGAGCGCACGCCCTCGAAGAGGCCGAGAGGCGTCTCGACCACCGCGCGTATCCCTGAAATGGATACAATCGCGCCTTCGATGAAGTTGGTTTCCCCGATGAAGTTCGCCACCGTGCGATCGACCGGCCGGCGGTAAATCTCGCGCGGCGCGCCGACCTGGAGGATGCGGCCCTGGTCGAGGATGGCCATGCGGTCGGCGATGGAGAGCGCCTCCTTCTGGTCGTGCGTCACGTAGATGGTCGTGAGTTTGAACTCCTTGCACACGCGCCGGATCTCGCCGCGCATTTCGAGGCGCAGGCGCGCGTCGAGATTCGAGAGCGGCTCGTCGAGCAGCAGGCAACGCGGCCGGACGACGAGCGCGCGCGCCAGGGCGACGCGTTGCTGCTGGCCGCCGGAGAGCTGGTTCGGTCGCCGGTCGCCGTACTGGCCCATGCGCACGGATTCGAGGGCGGCGCCGACGCGTTTCCTGATCTCGGCTCGCGAGACCTTTCGCTCCTCGAGGCCAAACGCGACGTTTTGCGCGACCGACATGTGCGGCCACAAGGCGTAGCTTTGGAACATCATCCCGGTGTTGCGCTTGTGCGGCGGAAGCCGGGTGACATCCTCTTCGCCGAAATGGATCGTGCCCTCGTCCGGAATGTAGAATCCCGCCATGCAGCGCAGCAGCGTGGTCTTTCCGCATCCGCTCGGCCCGAGCAGGAAAAACAACTCGCCGGGCTCGATCGCGAGATCGAGATCGCGCAGCGCGGTGACGCTCCCAAAGCGCTTGGTCAGTTGCGAAACGTTAACCGAAATCATCCGGATCGGGCGTGCCGCGCACCAGAAGCCGAAGCGCCGGGGCGAAGTCAAAGGAAATGCCGGGCGAGCGAACGGCAGACCGGATCGAAAACATTGGGCGCCCGCATGGTTCCGGGGAGTGTGGGCGTCTTCAGTGTGGCGATCGTTGTGGCGCTGCTGATCACGCCCCGGGCCGACGCCGCAGGCGCGCGGCTGCCACCGACGCGGCCTGGCATCACTCACACTCAGACGGACGCGCGCGCAGGCGAACTCGACGCTCCCCGGCAACTCATCGCCGAAGCCACGCGTGGCTCGCCCGCCGCGGCGGACGAGGCGGTCGCGCAATTGCGCGCGCTGCTCGAGCGCGAGCCCGCGCGCGCGGAAGCTCGCGCGCTGCTCGGACTCGCGATGGTCTTGCAGGCGCGCGACGCGCCGATGTTGAAAAAGCGCGCGCTCGCGAACGCCGGTTTTGCCGAGATGGACGCCGCCGTCGCCGAGGCGCCGCACGATCCCGAGGCGCGCCTGATCCGCGCGACGAACGCCAGCCAGATGCCGCTCCTCCTCGGGCGCAACGCGATCGCCACGGAGGATTTTCGTTGGCTGCTCGGGCTCGTGGAAGAGGCGCGCGCGCTGTCGCCCTCGCTGCGGCGGCGGATTCTTTTTCGCGCGGGCGCCTTCGCCTTGCGCGAGCGGCGCGGCGAAGCCATCGCGCTTCTGGAACGCGCGCTGGCCGTCGACGCGGCGACCCCGGCCGCGGAGGAAATTCAGTCCATGCTTGCACTGGCGCGCCGTCAGCTTACCCCGCCTAGTCATGCCCACGCCGAAGACGAGGACCAAGCGAAGACCGCCGCACCCTGATCTCGAGCGGGTGCTGGCAACCGAGGCGGCGATCAACAGCCGCCTCAAACGCCTCGGGCGCGAGATCAGCCGGACCTACGGCGATCAGGAGATCACGGTCATCGCGATCATCAACGGCGCGATTTTCTTCTCGGCCGACCTTTTGCGACAGATCACCTCGCCCGTCCGCCTCGATTGCATTCGCGTTTCCAGCTATCGAAACAGCTCCAGCCCCGTCACGCCGCCGCGAGTGCTGGACATGCTCGTGCTCGACCTCGAGAACCGGCACGTGCTGCTGATCGACGACATCCTCGACACCGGACGCACGCTTTCGATCGTGGTCGAGGAGATCCGCAAGCGGAAGCCGGCTTCGGTGAAAACGTGCGTGCTCCTGGACAAGAAAGTGCGGCGCGACGTCGAGATCGAGGCCGACTTCGTGGGCTTCACCATCCCCGACCGTTTCGTGGTCGGCTACGGGCTGGATTTCGCCGAGCGCTACCGGAACATCCCGTGCATCGGCGTGCTCAAGACCGATCTGCAAAACCCGCCGGAGTGGGCGTGAGAGAGGGAGGGAGCATCAAGTTGAAGTTTTAAGTTTAGGTTGAAGTTTCGGGTGGCTGGCGGAGTCACGAGCTGCGGCTACTTCAACTTAAAACTTCAACTTAAACTTCACCCCGACGCGGCATCAGCCATGAACCCAGCGTCACACACCGGCCTGATCCTGGCCGAAGGCTGGAGCGACTTCGAAGTCATCGAGACCGGCGACGGCATGAAGAAGGAGCGCTGGGGCGACGTCGTGCTCGTGCGTCCCGATCCGCAGGTGATCTGGCCGCGCGCCTCGCCGGGCTGGGGCAAGTGCGACGGCATCTATCATCGCGCGGGCAGCGGCGGCGGGAAATGGCAGTTTCACCGCGAACTGCCGGACGCGTGGATCATCCGCTATCGCGAGCTGGCGTTTAAAATCCGCCCGACGAGCTTCAAACACACCGGCCTCTTTCCCGAGCAGGCGGCAAACTGGGACTGGTTTTCCGCGCGAATCAAAAACGCGGGCCGGCCCGTGCGCGTGCTCAACCTCTTCGGCTACACCGGCGGCGCCACGGTCGCGGCGGCGGCGGCGGGCGCTTCCGTCTGCCATGTCGATGCCGCGAAGGGCATGGTTCAATGGTGCCGCGAAAACATCGCCTCCAGCGGGCTCGCGGACGCGCCCGTGCGCACGATCGTGGACGATTGCCTCAAGTTCGTGGAGCGCGAGTCCCGGCGCGACAGCCGTTACGACGCGATCATCATGGACCCGCCTTCTTACGGACGCGGCAGGAACGGCGAAGTGTGGAAACTCGAGGAAGGCCTGTTCGGCCTCGTCGCCGCCGCGGCCGCGCTGCTGAGCGACGATCCGCTTTTCATGCTCGTCAACGCCTACACGACCGGGCTCTCGCCGACCGTGCTGGCCAATATCCTCGCGCAACACGTGCCGGCGGGCGGCGCATTGAGCTGCGGCGAGGTCGGGCTGCCGGTTTCCCACGGGCGGGTCACCCTGCCCTGCGGAACCTTTGCCCGCTGGGAGTCGTGAACCAAACCCCGGCAGATGAATTGCACGGAAGATAACAAAGGGAACGAAGCATGCGGAGGACGCGCGCATGGCTGCTGTGCCTCCGTTCGCTTCGTCGCCTTTTGCGCGCTGCTCTTGCTTTTGTGAGCCGCCTGCTCGCGGAGTCGCGCCGGACGCTTGCGCTGGCGGTCCCGATCATCATCGGGCAGGTCGGCCAGATCCTCATGGGCGTGACCGACAGCGTCATGATCGGCCACGTGGGCAAGGTGCCGCTCGCGGCCGCGGCGTTCGCCAACAGCGTCTTCGGCTTCGCGTTCATCAGCGGGCTCGGGCTGCTCGTGCCGGTGGCGGTGCTCGTCTCCCGCGCGCGCGGCGCCGGCGACAACCGCGATTGCGGCGAATGGCTGCGCCACGGCGTCTGGCTCGCGGTGATCGTGAGCGCGATCGAGACCACGGCGCTGCTGCTCGCCGGCCCGGAGCTGCATCGCTTCGGCCAGCCGGTGGAAGTGCTCGCCGAGGCGCGTCCCTACTACGAGCTGATCGCGGTCTCGCTCCTGCCCGTTTTCCTCTTTCAGGTCTTTCGCCAGTATTCGGAATCGCTCGGACATCCCATCGGGCCGATGGCGGTGACGCTCGTGAGCGTGGGCCTCAATGTATTCTTAAACTGGATACTGATCTACGGAAACCTCGGCGCGCCCGCGCTCGGGCTCGCCGGCGCGGGCTGGGCCACGCTCGCGTCGCGCATTTTCGGCGTGATCGTGGTGATCGCGTGGCTGAAACGGCGGCCGGTCTTTCGCGCCACGTGGCCGGCGCGATGGATCGGCGGCGTGTCGCGCGGGCGCTTTCGCGACATGCTCGCGCTCGGCATTCCGGGCGCGGCGAGCCTGATGTTCGAGGGCGGCGCGTTTTCGGCCGCGGCGCTGCTCATGGGCTGGTTCGGGGCGACCGAGCTGGCCGCGCACCAGATCGCGCTGAGCTGCGCGTCGTTCACGTTCATGTTTCCCCTCGGCATCTCGATGGCGGCGAGCATGCGGATCGGCCGCGCGATCGGGCAGCGCCGTTTCGAGGACGCGCGGCCGATCGGGATCAGCGCTTTTCTGATGAGCGCGTGCGTCATGGGCGGCTTCACGCTCGTCTTCATCGTCGCCGGCCGCGGCATCGCGGGATGGTTCGTCAACGAAATCGAAGTGGTGGATCTCGCGGCGCGGCTGCTCGTGATCGCTGGAATTTTCCAGCTCTTCGACGGCAGCCAGGTCGTGGGCACGGGGCTGCTCCGGGGGTTCATGGATGTGAAGATTCCCACCGCCATCACGGGCGTCGCCTACTGGATCGTGGCCCTTCCGCTGGCAGGGTGGCTGGGGTTTCACACCACGCTCGCCGCCCGGGGGATCTGGATGGCGCTGGCCATCGGCCTCGCCATCGCGGCCGTGCTGTTGTTTTCACGCTTCCTGCAGATGTCGGCACGGAAAGCGGCGGGTGGCGTGTAGCGAGCATGAGGCGTGCGTTTCGCGCCGGAAATATAGGCTTCGACCTTTCCGCGCGGTGCGCGCCTCACTGATTTTCTACTCGCTACTCGCTACCCACTACTCGCTACTTTCCCCATGCCCCGCATTCTCGAACTGGTCGAAAACCACCCCATCCGAACCTACGCGAACGGCGATATCGTCCTCCAGCAAGGCGCGAAGGCCGGCGTGCTGCTCGTGCTCATCGACGGCGCCTTCGAGGTGCGCAAGGGCGAGTTTCTCATCGACGTGATCAACGATCCCGGCGCCGTCTTCGGCGAGATTTCCCTGCTCGCCGAGGTCGGCCACACGGCCGATGTCGTCGCGTCCGGGACGTGCTCGGCGCATGTGATCGAGAACCCGCGGGAGTTCATGCGCAACAACCCGGAGTTTCACCTCTCCGTCTCCGAGATGCTGGCGCGACGCCTCAACTACATGGTCGCGTACCTCACGAACGTGAAACAGCAGTACGAAGGCCACGATCACCTCGGGATGGTCGATCAGGTGCTGGAGTCTCTTGTCGTCAATCAGCCGAAACCGCCATCGGAGAAAAAAGCGGGCACGGTGCGCGACGATCCGCGCCAGCAGACCGAGCAGGAGCCGGCTTGAGGCGGCTGGCGCAAGGGTCTCGGTCGACTGTCACGCCAGCTTCCTGACGCCGGCTGCGGCGGAGTAAAGAACCCCCGGAGCAAGCTCCGGGGCATTGACGGAAATGCAGGAGCGGCTTCAGAGGCGAAGCAAGCTTCGGGGAATGAACCCGCAAGGGATTCAAGTTGAAGCTTAGACTCGATGCTCCTTACAAGGCCTCGATCGAGCGCTCGGCGGTCGCCATCTGGGAAAACCACTCGGCGGTCATCGCGTCGAGATCGAGCGAGATCGAAGCCGGAACCGGGCCGCGCTGGAAACCGGGATTCATCACCCAGGTTTTTCCGAGGCGATCGATCCAGGAGCCTTCGGGAAGAAAAGGCGCGCGATGCACGTGGCCCGACAGCACGAGATCGGGTTGATGGCGCCAGATCCAGCGCACGAGATAACCATCGCCGCCATACTTGTGCCCGGCCCAGCTCACCAGCGTGTCGTCGGGTGGCGCGTGGTGCAGCCAGACCCAGCGGCTCTTGTTCAATCCGGCGCCCTCCTCGAGCAGACTCTCGAGGTTGAGGCGGCCAACCGGGCCGTTCCACCACGGGCAGATGGTCACGAGCGTGTCGCCGAAACGCACGTGGTCGAAATCGACCGAGAGATCGAAACGCTTCGCCTTGAACAGCCAGCCCGCCAGCCACAAGATAATAAAAATCACCGCCCAGATCATGACCGCCCCCGCGATCA
>CAZFCY010000111.1:11814-16592 GCA_964517665.1 uncultured Opitutaceae bacterium
GCGAACAGCCAGCCCGCCACGGCTTCGTCGGCCTCGTTGCAGGTGTCTCCATCGTGATTGCCCGAGCAGACGAGCACGCGCGTCTTCTCGCGGAGCGCGCGGAGGTATCTTTCCACCACGATGATCTGGACGTCGTAGTCGAGATCCGAGCCGAGATCGAGCAGGTCGCCGCCGATCGCGACGACGTCGTAGGTGCTCGCGCAGGCGATGAGCCAGTCGAATTGCTTGAGCGCGTAGTGAAGGTCCGCAACGAAGAGAATGCGCATGCGAGATCCGCGAAGCTGAAGACTTCCGATCGAACGATCAATCCCGGTTCGCGATTTCGAGCGCCTTGGAGGTGGTCGGGCAGGCCTCTCTGCCCGCCGGCCCGGCGCCGGGCGGATTTGCGTCCGCCCTGTAACGCGCGGAGGGATCCGGGCGTCCACCCTTGCCCTTGCTGGCCGCCAGCTTTCACTCCCCTTCAACCTCCCTCTCCCATGCCTCGCTTCGCCGCTCTTCTGCTTCTTCTTGTTTCAGGCGTTTTCACAACGCTTCCCTCCGCCGGCGCGCTGGCTGAAATGCCGGTGGTGGCGCGGCCCGTCATCCCGGATCGCGAGGCGCGGATCACGGATTTCGGCGCCCGGCCGGACGAGGGAAAGCTGAACACGGAGGCGTTCGCCGCGGCCATTGCCTCGCTTTCCGAAAAAGGCGGCGGCCGCGTGATCGTGCCGGCCGGCGTCTGGCAGACCGGACCGATCGTCCTGCGCAGCCGGATCGAGCTGCGTCTCGAGCGCGGCGCGCTCATTCAGTTCAGCGGCGATCGCACGCTCTACCCGCTGGTCGAGTCGCAATACGAAGGCCGTTCTTCATGGCGGTGCCAGCCGCCGATCTGGGGTGTCGGCCTCGAGGACATCGCGATCACGGGCGAGGGCATCATCGACGGTTCCGGAGAATCGTGGCGGCCGGTGAAACAGTCGAAGATGACCGAGGGCCAGTGGAAAAAACTCGTCGCCTCCGGCGGCGCGCTCAACCGCAGGGGCGACATCTGGTATCCCTCCCAAGGCGCGCTCGACGGCAACGAGGGCGGCGGCCGGCGCAACCTGAGGTCGCCGGCGGAACTCGAGTCCATCCGCGACGCGCTTCGCCCCGTCATGGTCAGCCTCGTGAGCTGCAAGCGCGTCCTGCTCGAAGGCCCGACGTTTCAGAATTCGCCCGCCTGGTGCATCCATCCGCTGCTTTGCGAGGACGTCACGGTGCGCCGGATCAACGTCCGCAACCCGTGGTATTCACAAAATGGAGACGGCCTCGACCTCGACTCGTGCCGCAACGCGATCGTCGAGGAGAGCACGTTCGACGTCGGCGACGACGCGATCTGCATCAAATCCGGCCGCGACGCGGAAGGACGCCGCCGCGGCGTGCCGACCGAGAACATCGTCGTGCGCGATTGCGTCGTTTACCACGGCCACGGCGGATTCACCGTCGGCAGCGAGATGTCCGGCGGCGTGCGCAACATCCACGTGACCGACTGCACGTTCATCGGCACGGATGTCGGCCTTCGTTTCAAGAGCACGCGCGGCCGCGGCGGCGTGGTTGAAAACATCCTCATCGAGCGCGTCCGCATGATCGGCATCCCCAACGAATCGATCATCTTCGATCTCTTCTACGGCGGCCAGGGCCCGGGCGAGCGCGACGAAATGGCCGCCGCCGGCGAACGAAACATCCCGCCCGTGACGGAGGAGACGCCGGCCTTTCGCAACATCGTCATGCGCGACGTCACCTCGCTCGGCGCCGGCCGCGCCGCCCTCATGCGCGGGCTGCCGGAGATGCCGTTGCGCAACATCCGCCTCGAGAACGTCCACCTCACCGCGCGCGAAGGCATCCACATCGCGGATGCGGAAAACATCGAGTTTGCCGGCGCCTCGATCGCCGCCACGGAAGGCGCGCCGCTCACGTTGCGCGATGCGCGGGACATCCGGCTGCGACAGCTCGAGGCTTCCGCCGGCTCCGGCGCGCCGTCCGTGCGCGTCGCCGGCTCGCGCAGCGCATCCATCTCGATCGTGAACTCACCCGCGATCCGGCAGGCCGACGTCCAAACCGGCCCCGAAGTGCCGGCGGACGCGCTCAGCGTGCGGTAATCCCTGCCTTTGCCTCCGGCCGGCGACGGTGAAGGCCAGGCCCGGCGCATCGTGAGGATGGTTTGCCCTTCGCGCCTTTGCGAAGGGCGGAATGGTTTCATCAAACAAGCTCGATGAAACCCGTTTCCGCCCTTCGTGCCTCCGCGGTGAAGCGACTCCGGCTGCTCAATCCTCCACGGCGGGGCCGAGCAGTTCGAGCGCGGCGTTGCTGTTGAGCGTGAGGCGGTCGGAGCCGAGGCCGCCGACGATCGAGCTGTTGCCGTTGATCGTGACCTGGCCCGCCGGCGCCGCGACGTAACCGTCGATCGTGCCGCCGCTGTTCAACGCGAGGTTGCCGTGGACGTGGAGCGTGAGCCATTCCGGATGCGCGGCCGAACCCATCGCGCCGCCGTTGACGTTGAAGCCGTTGGCGACCACGACCAGCGCCGGCCCGACGACCTGCACCTGCGCGTTGTTGTTCAGCGTCAGGTTCTCGAAATGATAGACCGAGGGCGTCGTCGCGCCCGGCACGCCGAGGATGAAGCCGCCATTGCCATTGACCGCAAATCTCCCGTAGGCCCCGGCCGGCGCTTCGAACTGGCCGGCGTTGTTGTTGAGCGTGAGGTTGCGCACCGTGGACCAGTCGCCCACCGACTGGCTGGCGTTGTTTATTGTCACATTGCGCGTGCCGCTCGTCGCAACGGGCGCCGCGGCGACAGGGAGCGGCGCGGGATCGGTCCGGCGCACGACATGGCCGAGCGAGGTGTTGCCGTTGAGCGTGATGTTATAATTCGACGGCGACGCGCCGCCGCCGCCTTCGATCGTGCCGCCGTAGACGGGCGAGCCGTTGAGCTTCACGGTCGGCGTGCCGGGCGCGAACAGGCTGCCGGTGACGACGGTGTTGCCGTTGAGCGTGGTGTTGAAACCAAGCATCTGCTGGATCGAACCGACGACGTCGGAGCTGTTGAGCGAAGGCCCGCGATTCACCAGCGCGACCGCGGCGATCGACAGCGTGGCCGCGTCGCTCGACGTGGCGCCGGCGGCGTTGGTCACGACGACGTGATAACTGCCTATATCATAGCCCTGCGCGTTCGCGATCGTGAGCGTGGCATTCGTTTCGCCCGCGAGCGGCTCGCCGTCCTTGAACCACTGGTGGCTGGAGGCGGGTGATTCGCCGATCGTGACCAGGAACGTCACCGTGCCGCCGAAGAGCACGGTCGCGTCCTGCGGCGACTCGAGAATGATCGGCGGACCGTAGACCTTGAACGTCACATCGTTCGCGCCGACGAAGAACGCGCCGGTCAGGCCGGGCGCGAGCGTGTCGAAGCTGAAATCCTCGGCGGTGAAATCGGTCGAATCAAACGTCACGAGCGTGTAGGCGCTGCCGATCGCGATGCCGGAACCGGCGTTGAACACGAACGGATGCGGCTCGTCTCCACCCTTCGTGAACGCGCCGGCGAGCGCGAGGTGGTTGGACGTCGCGTCGAGATCGAACGCGAGGGCGCCGCCGGCATTCCAAATCAGCGATTCGACCGTGAGGACCGAGCCGGGCGTGGCCGTCCCGGGCATGACCGTGCCGCCGGAGTTCAGGAGGACCGGGCGATTGATCGCGCCATCGCCACTGAGGAAGCCGGTGTCATTTACCGTGAGGTCGCCGCCGGCCCCGAGGCTGCCATCGACCTCGAGCGCGCCGCTGTTCACCGCGACCGCGCCGGTGAAGGTGTTCGCGCCGCCGAGCGTGAGCCGTCCCGCGCCCGTCTTCGTGAAGCCGCCCGCGCCGCCGATCACGCCCGTGAGCGTGATCGTGCGGGCCACGTCGGCGGCGTCCGCGGCCTGGATCGCGATGTTTCCACCGTTCGGGAATATCAAGTCCACCGCGCTCGACCAGTCGGCCTTCGCGCCAAGGATGCCGCTTTGCAGGTTGATGGTTGTCGTGGGCGTGCCCGTGCGCGCGAGGCCGCCCGCGCCGAGATAGAGCGCGCCGCCGCGAACGTTGACCGTGGCATTTCCGTCCGTGACGTCGCTCGCGCCGATCGAAAGGATTTCGGTCGTCGCCGTGCCGCCGTCGAAGCTGGCGACGGTGGTGTTGCCATTGCGGCGGGTGAGGATGATGCCCTCGGCCGTGTCTGTGACGACGAGCGTGCCGTCATCGATCACGCGCATGGCGCCGCCGCGCGTGCTGTTGTCGAGATCGCCCACGCGCACCGGGCCGTTGACGAGGAGATGGCCGCCCTCGACGGACATCACGCCGTTCGAGTTGTTCGTGCCGAGGCCGACGACTCCATTCACCGTGACGTCACCCCCGGCCACGACAAAGCCCGCGCCGAAGTTGAGGTTGTTGTCGTTGCTGCGCGGAAGGTTCACGCCCGTCGCGGTCACCGTGCCGCCGTTGACGCGGAGGAGGCCGCCGGCGGAATTGTTTGTCGCGAGCGTGGCGAACGCGCCGATGCCCGAATCCACGATCAAAGCGGAGCCGCCGCCGGCATTGACCGTGAGCGTGCCGGTGGCGGTCAACGTGCCCCCCGTCAGATTCAACCGCGCGCCGCCGGATGATATATCCACGGTGGTCGCGGACACCGTCGCGCCCGCGTCCATGCGCAACGTCCCGGCGGTGACGCCGATGGAGCCCGTGAGTGCGTTTGGCCGCGTCAGGACGAGCGTGCCCGGACCGAGCTTGGCGAGGCC
>CAZFCY010000112.1:0-1786 GCA_964517665.1 uncultured Opitutaceae bacterium
CGCCGGGGCGGTGGAACATCCATCGCATGCTCGAAGCCGCCGAGGCCTGGCCGATGAATCTCGGCTTTCTCGGCAAGGGCAACTGCGCCACGCCGCAGCCGCTGCGCGACCAGGTGCTCGCCGGCGCCATCGGCTTGAAGCTTCACGAAGACTGGGGCACGACGCCGGCGGCGATCGACACCTGCCTCGGCGTCGCCGACGAACTCGACGTGCAGGTCGCGATCCACACCGACACGCTCAACGAAGCCGGCTTCGTGGACGACTCGATCCGCGCCTTCAAGGGCCGCGCCATCCACACCTACCACTCCGAGGGAGCGGGCGGCGGACACGCGCCGGACATCATCCGCGTGTGCGGCGAGCCGAACATTCTGCCCTCCTCCACGAATCCCACGCGGCCTTATACGGTCAATACGATCGACGAGCATCTCGACATGCTCATGGTCTGTCATCACCTCGACTCGAAAATCCCGGAGGACGTCGCCTTCGCGGAATCGCGCATCCGCCCCGAGACGATTGCGGCGGAGGACAGGCTCCACGACCTGGGCGCGATCTCGATGATGTCCTCCGACAGCCAGGCGATGGGACGCGTCGGCGAGGTCGTCTGCCGCACCTGGCAGACGGCGCACAAGATGAAGGCGCAGTTCGGGAAACTCGCCGGCTCCTCGCACACCGCCGCCGACAACTTCCGCGTCCTCCGTTATCTCGCGAAATACACGATCAACCCGGCGATCACGCACGGCATGGCGCACGTGATCGGCTCGCTCGAAGTCGGCAAGCTCGCGGACCTCGTCATTTTCAAGCCGGCGCTCTTCGGCGTGAAGCCGGAAATGATCCTCAAGGGCGGCTTCATCGCCTGGGCCAACATGGGCGATCCCAACGCCTCGATTCCCACGCCGCAGCCGACGTTCTATCGCCCGCAGTTCGGCGCCGCGGGCCGCGCGATCGGCGCGACGAGCCTCACGTTCGTATCCGAATCCTCGATACACTCGAAGCACGGCCCGAAGCCCCTCGGCCTCTCGCGGCGGCTCGTGCCGGTGAAAAACTGCCGCGCGATCGGCAAGCGGGACATGGTGCTCAACGACGCGCTGCCGAAGATCGAGGTCGATCCCGAAACCTACACCGTCAAGGCCGACGGCGAACACCTCACCTGCGAACCAGCGAAAGTGCTGCCGCTCGCCCAGCGTTATTTCTTGTTCTGATCCTCCTCCTTCGAAACCCAGCCTGCCATGCAACAACGACTCGTCCGTCTTCTCCGCGCTTCCGCGCCGGCCCTCGCCGCCGTCATCGCTCCGCTATACGCATCCGCGCATCCCGGGCACGACCACGCCGACATCCCGAGCGTGATCCGCCATCCGATGGCCGGCCCCGAGCACGTGGTCGTGACGATCGTCGTCATCGGCACGCTCGCGCTCGCGGCCTTCGCGCTCGCCCGCCGCCTGCGGAAACGGCCGCGGAAGAGCTAGAAGATGCGCCAGTCGGATCCCGCGCCGCGCGTTCCATTTATTGCCAACATGCGCACAATATAACTCATGCGCCTCGTTCACCGCTCACTCGCCCCCTCCGACTTCGACCCCATGTCGCCCGCGATCCGAATCCGCGTGGATCGCCACAAGCTCGCAAAACGCCTCTGGCGCGCCACGGCCGAGGACGGCGTGGAGTTCGGCTTCGAGGTCGAGACGCCGCTCGAGGACGGCGATGTCGTCTGGGCGAACGACGACGCGCGCTACATCATCAGCCAGACCGCCGAACCCGTGCTCGAGATTCCGCTCGATCCCAGGCCGGAGGC
>CAZFCY010000112.1:1886-16442 GCA_964517665.1 uncultured Opitutaceae bacterium
TCAGCCAGACCGCCGAACCCGTGCTCGAGATTCCGCTCGATCCCAGGCCGGAGGCGGCCGCCATGCTCGGCTGGGTGGCGGGCAACATGCACTTCGTCATCGAAGCGCGGGAGGACCGGATTCTCGCGCCCGACGATCCCGCGCTGCGGCAGGTGTTCGAGCGCGTGGGCATTTCCTTTCGCGCGATCCCGGCCGTGTTCCATCCGCACCGGCTCGCGCGCGTGGTCGACCACTCGCACGCGCCCGCGCAGGAAAATCCGTTTTTGCGCCCGCCCCGCCATGTCGTCCACGCCGAATGAGGGCGCCGCCGCGGCTTCCGCGTGGATCGCGCGGCTGCTGCACAGCTCCGACTCCGCGTATCCAACCGGCGGATACGCGCATTCGTTCGGCCTCGAGGGCCTCGTCCAGCAGGACATCGTGCGCAACCGCGAGACCCTGCGGCGGTTCGTCTCCGAACACGCGCTCCCTCCCCTCGCGTTCACGGATCTTCCGATCGCCGCGCGATCCTTCGACGCGGCCCGGGCGGTTCCGGCGGACTGGGACCGGCTGCGCGAACTCTGCCTGCTCGCGTCCGCGGTTCGCGGCACGCGCGAACCGCGGGAAGCCTCGGAAGCGACCGGCCGCCAGCGCGCGGAACTCGCGGCCCTGCTTCACGGTGGCATCGCCGCGGAGTTCAACGCCCGCGCCGCCGCGGGCAACTGGCCACGCCCCGCCTGCGTGGCGGCTGCGATCGAGGGCGTCGCGATCGGCGCGCCGCGCGATGCCGTGCTCTGCGGCATCGTTTACAACACCGCCGCGGGCATGCTCTCCGCGGCGGTGAAGCTCCTGCGCCTCGGCCAGAACGCGATCCACACGCTCCTCGCCGAAGTGCTCGCGCAAACGCCGGCGTTGATCGAACAGGCGCTCGCCGTGCACGACAACGCCATCGGCGCCTTCAACCCCTGGTGGGACATCGCCAGCGCCCGACACGAACATGCGGACTTCCGGTTGTTTATATCATGATGGAACCGGGCGCCACAGACACGGAGTGCGCGGAGCGGAAGAGCGGAGTTGGCACAGAAGGCAACGAAGAGAACGAAGTCTGGATTTCACACGCTTCGCCGCCTTCCGTGGAGATTGTTTTCCTCTGTGCCTCCGTGATTCCAATCCTTTTCCCTTCCTCCAAGCCATGACACGTCCTCCACGCATCGGCATCGGCGGCCCGGTCGGTTCCGGGAAGACGATGCTTTGTCTCAAACTTTGCGAAGCGCTGCGCGACCACTACTCGATGGCGGTCGTCACGAACGATATATACACGCTCGAGGACGCGCAGTTTCTCCAGAGGCAGGGCGCGCTCGACGCCGCCCGCATCGTCGGCGTGGAGACGGGCGGCTGTCCGCACACCGCGATTCGCGACGACACGACGATGAACGAACAGGCCGTGCGCAATCTCGAGGAGCAGTTGCCGGATCTGCAGCTCGTGCTGGTCGAAAGCGGCGGCGACAACCTTTCCGCGACCTTCTCGCCCGAGCTGGTCGATGCGTTCATCTACGTCATCGACGTCGCGGAGGGTGACAAGATCCCGCGCAAGGGCGGGCCCGCGATCCGTTTCAGCGATCTCATGATCATCAACAAAATCGACCTCGCGCCACTCGTCGGCGCCGATCTCGACATGATGGCGCGCGACTCGAAGACGATGCGCGGCGAGCGCCCGTTCGTCTTCTGCGATCTCAAACGCGGCCACAATCTCGACGAGGTCGTCGCGTGGATCGAGCGCGAGGTGATGTTCGCGACCGCGGGATGAAATGATTCCGCCACAAGAAGGCGCAAAGAGGGAAAGCCTCCGGAAGCGGCCCGCGTCCACTTCCGGCTTTTGTCGCTCTTGCGCCCTTCCGCGGCCACTTTCCCATGCCTGAGTTCGCCGGCCATCTTCACCTCACGGCCGCGCGGCGTGAGGATGGTTCGACGTTTCTCGCGGCGCAGTCGTTTCGCGCGCCGTTTCACATCGGCAAGCCCTATTGGGACGGCCGCGTGCTTCAGGTGCAGGTGGTGAATCCCACCGCCGGCATCCTCGCAGGCGATCGGCTCGAGATGGACGTCCGCGTCGAGCCGGGCGCCGCGTTGTGCATGACGACGCCGGCAGCGACGCGCGCGTTCATGATGCGCGGCGGCGCGGCCCTGTGCGAACAGCGCTTCACCGTGGCGGCCGGCAGTTCGCTCGAGGTCGCGCCGGAGCCGCTGTGTCCGCATGCGGGCACGAATTTCGTCCAGCGCACCGTCATCGACGCGGCGCCCGACGCAGATGTTGTTTTCGCCGACGCGCTTGCGCCGGGCCGGGCCGGCCGCGGCGAGCGGCACGCATGGACGAATCTCGAGATCTCCCTCGACGTCCGCGTCTCCGACGAGCCCGTGCTGCGCGAACGGATGCGCGGCGACGGCGCGGCAATGGCGCGCGCGGCGGCCTTTCACCAGACGCCGGACGCGTGGCTCGGAAACATCGTCGTCCTAACCACGCGAATCGCGGCGGACTCGCCCGTCTGGGCGCGTATCCGGAAATTCGATACAGGCGCCTGCCGGCTCGGCGTCAGCCGGTTGCGCCACGGCGGCTGGGTCGTGCGCGTGATCGTCGCGAGCGGTCAGGAGTTGCGCGATGTCTTCAGCGGGATCCGGCGAGCGCTGGCGGAAGAGTTGCCCTTTCTTCACACCGACCTGCGAAAACTTTGAGCCGGCGCGGACGAATGTCTTGTTCCGTCGTGCGTCCGGCCCGGATCGAGCTATCGTTTTCCCGTGCGCATTCGCCACATCTTCATTTCTCCCGGCCACAACTACTTCGGCCATCACGGCAAACCCGCGGGGGGGCATCCCATCGACGAGGTGCGCGAGGTCGAGTGCGTGGCCGGCGAAGGGCTGCGCGGCGATCGGTTTTTCGGATACAAGAACGACTACAAGGGGCAGGTCACGCTTTTCGCGTGGGAGGTGTTTGAACAACTCTGTCGCGATCGCGGGCTCGATCCGGCCGGCATCCCGCCCGCGCGGTTGCGGCGCAATATCATCGTCGAGGGCGCGGACCTCCCTTCGCTCGTCGGCGCGCGCTTCACCCTCCAGGGCGTGGAACTCGAAGGCTCGGAGGAATGCCGCCCGTGCTACTGGATGGACCAGGCGATCGGCCCCGGCGCCGAGGCGTGGATGCGCGGCCGCGGCGGCCTGCGCTGCCGCATCCTGACAAGCGGAGTCCTTAAGAGCGTAAGCGAGTAAAGATCCCCGGAGCTCGCTCCGAGGCATTGATCGAAATGTAGGAGCGGCTTCAGCCGCGATACGTGAGCGGATGCGCGTTCGATCGCGGCTGAAGTCGTTCCTACCTCGACGACGAAGCAAGCTTCGAGGAATGAACCCGCAAGGAATTCAAGCCGCCCCCGGCTTGCGCCTTACGGCCTTAAAACCTACGCCCTTATATCACATCAACTCCTCGAACTGTCGGAAATAGCCCGCGTAGAAACTCACGATCTGAATCGCGACCCAGACGGCGATGACGGCGAAAAGCGCCTTCGGATAGACGACGCTGGCGAGCAGCAGCTTGCGCGAGGCGATCTCGGAGAAATGCCGGTGCAGGTGCTTGAGCGACGCGTCGAGCGTGCCGGTTTGTTCGCCATTCGACCAGAAGGCGGCAAACGGCGCCGGGAGATCGGCCCGGCCGGCAATGGCGATCGAAACCGGCTGCCCGCGCTGCACCGTTTCGGCAACCTCGATCGCGAGCGGCTCGAGCCGCCGGTCGCCCGACGCGATCGCGGCCTGCAGCCACGCGACATCCAGGCTGATCCCCGCGACGACCTGCGCCTCGAGCACGAAGGCGAGATCCGCGATGGCGCGCGCCCGGCGGTATCCGCCGACCAGGGGGAGAAAATTCAGGATCGCGACGGCGGGCCGGAACCGAGATCTCACCGCAAGAAGGAAACCGAGGCCGAGCAGCCAGGCGGGTATCAGGATCTTGAATACAGCCCAGCCGTAGGCCGCGAGGTCGCCGTCGATGACCGCGATCCTGATCGGAAAGGCGAGCACGGCGAAATGCGCCACCGCCAGCGGATAGAGCGTGGCCATGAGCGCGCGCCGGCCCGCGCTCACGCCCTCCTCGTGTTTCGCGGCGAGCCGACGAAACATCTCCGGCAGCCGGCCGGACACGGCGCCGGCCGCGAGAAGCTGCCGGTCGAGATCGGGAATCCATGGCGCGCCATGCAGGATGGCATCGTCGAGCGATTCGCCCGCGCGCAACCGCGCGAGCAGTCCCTCGCGCCGCGCCGCCGCGAGCCCGGTCGCGTTCTCGACCGCGCGCTCGACGGTGAATCCAGCGTCGATGAACGACGCCATCTGCGCATACCAGCGCGCCAGCGTGGTGGATGAGGTGCTCAAAATAATTCTCGATTACATATCAAAGAAGACTGAACCAAAGAGACTCGGAGAGCACGGAGGAGAGACATTGCGCAGAAGGTGACTTCTTTTCCGTCTCCGTGTTCTCCGTGTCTTCGTGGTTCAATCCCCTCGATCATTGTCATCTCGAGGCGATCGAAACGCCGCCGTCAACCATGAGGCTCTGGCCGGTGATGTTGGATGCCTCTTCGCTCGCGAGGAAGCAAACAGCCGCGGCGATCTCTTCCGGCTCCGCGGCGCGGCCGAGAAGGCCGTAGCCGGATGCGTCCGCGCGCAACTGCTCCGGCGTCACGCCACGCGCGGCGGCGTTCATTTCGTGAAACTCCGTGAGCGTGTAGCCGGGGCAGACGGCGTTGACCCGGATGCCGTCCTTGCCGTGCGCGACGGCGAGGCTGCGGGCAAGCGAGAGGACCGCCGCCTTGGTCGCATCGTAGAGCGGCATGTCGGCGCGCCCGGCGAGCGCGTGCGTGGAGGAGATGATCACGATCGAACCGGATTTCTGCGCGACCATCGCGGGCAACACCGCCGCGCACGAGTCGGCCACGCCGCGGAAGTTCACGCCCACGATCTTTTCCCAATCGGCGTCGCTCGCGGTCTGGATGCCGCCGTAAACACGCGCCCCCGCGCTCGCGACGAGCGCGTCGATGCGCCCCCATTCGCGCAAGGCGGCCGCGGCCCATTGTTCGCAATCGGCGCGGCGCGCGACATCGCCGGCGATAAAGCGCGCCTCCCCGCCCGCTTCACGGATCGCGGCGCAGACGGCGTCGCCTTTTTCCGACGCCGGCCCGCCGATCAGGACGCGATATCCTTCGCGCGCGAGACGCTGCGCGCTGGCCCGGCCGATCCCGGAGGCGCCGCCCGTGACGATCGCGACTTTCTCGCCCGGCAAGGGATTGTGTCCGGCCGCGGCTTTCGTTTTCACATCGGGGCGTTTCTTCCAGCCGAGCATGATTCGCCGCAAAGGTCCGAGTGCCATGTGTCGTTCTTAAAACCCGCGCAGGCATGAACAACCGCAAAAGCCCTCCCGCCATGCATGATCGCCCGCCGTTGATGGAACGTCTCGCCCGCAAGGCGCTCCGCGGCATCCGGCGCGCGAGCCCATCGGCCCACGCATGGCTGCGCGATCGGCACGCCGCGAGGCTACACCGGCGCACGGGCGACCTGTTCCGATGGGAGCGGATCCAGCCGTGTCTCGAGAGCAAGGTGGAATCGGCCGGCGCGGTGGCCGGCGGGGAGTTGTTCATCCTCTCCGGTTATCGCACGCTCGCGCAGGTCAGCCGCTTGATCGAGGTTTACGACCTCGCGAACGAGCGCTGGAAAACGCCGCTCGCGCTCCCGGCGCATCTTCCGAACTCCCACCAGGGACTCTGCTCGGATGGCACGCGCCACATCCACCTCGCGGGCGGACAGCTCGGCCCCGAGTCCAGCCCGTGCATCGCGGACGTGAGCGTTTTCGACGCGGCGCGGCGCACGTGGCGGTCGCTCCCGCCGTTGCCGGAGCCACGCTACGCGCCGATCGCGCGCCTGCTGGACGGCCGGCTCCACGTCGTCGCCGGCGCGATGCCGGACCGGTTCACCCACGCCGCCGAACATTGGAGCCTCGCCGTCGCCGATGGCCGCGCGCTCGAATCGCAATGGCGCGCCGAGCCCCCGATCCCCCATGGCGGCCATCACCGCGCCAGCGCCGTCGTCGACGGCCAGCTCTACAGCCTCGGCGGGCAGGAGCGCGACGTCCGCCCGATCCCGGGCGACCCGAAGTTCACCTGCGACTGGTCCACGCCGGACGAGATCCTCTACGGAGACGTCTTCGCCTATTGCCCGAAAAAACGGGCGTGGCGCGCCTGCGCGCCGATGCCGGAAGTGTCGTCGCACGCGGAATTCTCGTCGTTCGCCCAGGGCCGTTTCATCTGGATCTTCGGCGGCATCGCGGACCGCAACATCGTCACTTCCGCCATCCAGGCCTACGACACGCGCGCGGATCGCTGGAAAGTCGTCGGCCATCACCCCTACCCCGTGAAGGGCCATGTCGCGGTCGCGCACGACGGATTCGTGTTTTCATTTTGCGGCCAGCGCAGCGTCCGCGCGAACGACCCGCGCCCCGGAGACGTCCTCGCCAGCGGCTGGAAGGCGAAACTCCCCGATCTCGAGGCGCTCTTCGACGAACCCGCTCCATAGCCCGGCCGGGAACACAGGCATTCCGTCTTCCGCGCCTTCGACTTTCAGGCTTTCAACCTTCGACTTCCTTGGTTGACACCCGCCACCGAACCTTTGCTAATCCCAACCCTTTTTCCACCGAAAGCAGCACCCGCACCACATGAGCAACGAGACCGAACAGCCGAAGACGCAGAGCCTCAACCCTCTGGAGATGAACATCAATCACACGCACATCTTCCAGCGGCACGTGACGGATACGGGCAAGATGCTGCCCCGCCGCATCACCGGGCTCTCGGCCAAGCACCAGCGGCACGTCAGCCGCCAGATCAAACAGGCCCGCAACGTCCTCCTCATGCAGTGAGGCGGATCGATCGCCGCGGCCTTCGCCCTTCGGGGTGACGCCGCCGCGACCGGCCGACCACCGGGGTCCAACGACCTGTGGCAACGATCTACAAGGGGTCCGATTCGGACCTCTTTTTTTTGTCCGAACGCCTCCGTGCCGGCGAACTCGTCGCCGTGCCGACCGAGACGGTTTACGGCCTCGCCGCCAATGCCCTCGATGCCGCCGCCTGCCGCCGCATTTTCGAGGCCAAGGACCGCCCCGCGCACGATCCGTTGATCGTGCACGTCGCGGACCGGCAGGCGGCGGACGCGATCGCGGAACTGAATGAACCGGCCGCGCTCCTCGCCGCCCGTTTCTGGCCGGGACCGCTTAGCCTGATCCTGCCGAAAAAATCCGCGATCCCGGACATCGTCACCTCGGGCCGCCCGACCGTCGCCGTGCGCGTTCCGGCGCATCCGCTCATGCGCGCGCTGCTCGAACGCTGCCGCCTGCCGCTCGCCGCCCCGAGCGCGAATCCCTTCGGCTACGTCAGCCCGACCACGGTCGAGCACGTCCAGGCCGGCCTCGGCGAACGCATCGCATACATCCTCGACGGCGGCCCGTGCGCCGTCGGCGTCGAATCGACCATCGTCGACGCGCGCGATCCGGAGGATCCTGTCATCCTCCGCCCCGGCGGCCTCGCACGCGAGGCGATCGAGAACGCGCTCGGCCGTCCCGCGCGCCTCCACGCGCGCGCGCCGGAGCAATCGCGCGCGTCGCACGCGCCCGGGGATCCCGCGAGCGAACTCGCGCCCGGCATGCTCGACCGCCACTACAGCCCGCGCACGCCGGTCGTGTTGCGGGATCGCCCCTTCGCCCCGGAGGATCTGGAAAACACCCCGCCCGGCATCGCTCGCGTGTGTATCCGGAGGCCGACTACAGTCTCTCCTCTTTCCGGCGAACGGCCCGCGCAGGTTTTCTGGCTGAGCGAATCCGGCAACCTCGAGCAGGCCGCGCGCCGCCTCTTCGCGCTCATGCGCGAACTCGATGCCGCCGGCTTCGCCCGCATCGAGTTCGAACCCGCCCCGCCCTCCGCCCTCGGCCTCGCCATCAACGACCGCCTCCGCCGCGCCTCCGCGTAAAGCGAAGGGGCGCCTCTCCTCGAAGGCCGGAGCCAAACGGCCAGTGAAGCTCCCCGGAGCCCAAGTGGGAACGGCTTCAACCGCGATGTGAACGCGGTTCGACATGCGTATCGCGGCTGAAGCCGCTCCTACTTCCCATATCCCCGCGCGAGCGGCGGCCCGACCATGCGCCCGCGCCTGAAAGCCCATTTCCTGTAACGTACGTTACAGAATCCTGGCTTCGTTTCGGTTCAGCTACCCGGCTTGATCTCGCTCGCGGCGGGATCCCAGACCATGTTTTTGACCACGCCCTCGCCGTTGCGCTGGACTTCGATGTAGTCGATCGTCTGGCGCTCGTCCGCGCTGCGCAGCGGGAAGCGTTTCGCGCCGCCTTCGGTCGGGATCGAGACGCTTGCGGCGAAGCCGAAGCTGCCGTCCGGCAGGCGGATTTCGTAGTAGCCGTCGCGACCGTTGACGCGGCCGATGAGATTCGGGTCGGCGATGGCGCGACCGTCGATGCGGGGGTCGTCGCTGTCGATGTTGTAGCCCACGAATTCGATCGTGAAGTCCTTCACCGGCTGGCCTTCGGGTGTGAGCACGCGACCGATCATCAACCCCGGCTTGGGCTTCAAGACCTGATCGAGCGGCGGGGCCGGCTCCGGCTCGCCCGTGGCGCGGCGGCGCTTCATCGCGGCCTCGCGCGCGGCGATGGCGCGGGCTTCGAGTTCGCGACGGAAGGCGGCGCGGCCTTCATAAAACTCCTGCCGGGTGACACGCCCGTTTCCATCGGCGTCGTAGGCGGCCACGTTGCCGCGCTCGATGTCCACGCCGGAGATGTAGCCCGAGCCGGTCGAGTCGAGCGCCTCGAAAAGATCGATGTCCTCCGGCAGCACGGCGCCGTCGCGCAGGAGCAGGCGCTCGCCCGCGCGGCCCGAGATGAACTCGTCCTGGGTGACCTCGCCGTCCGCGTCCGTGTCGTAATGCCGGATGCCGTTGGCCTCGGATCCGGAGAGCCAGCCGTCCCGGTTCACATCGAGTTCGGCGAACCGCGCAAGATCCTCCTCGCCCGGAGTTCTCGGCTGCGGAGCGGCGTTTCCCGGCGCCGCCCCCGTATTCGACGCCTGGCCGTAGGAGAGCGCGTTCAAGCCTCCCGCCAGCGCGAGGGCGGTCCACAAGAGATGGGGCAACCTCATAAGCAGCAGACGACTAGGGGCCGACGATTGCCCCCGCAAGTCGAATGGTTCGGAATGGCCGCCCCAGCGCCGGGGCGCGCAGTGGGAAATGATTGTTGCGGCAAAGACGGCCGGGCGGGCTCTTCGCTCCGCCCGGATGCGGATTCGCCTCTCGCGGCGGCGTGAAATGCTCTCGCCCCCGCCGCGGCGCGACGAAAGCCTTCCCCTCGCATGTTCCGGCCCTGCATCGATCTTCATGACGGCAAGGTGAAACAGATCGTCGGCGGCTCGCTCGACGAGGCCGACGCGTCGGCGCTGCGCACGAACTTCGTCTCGGAGAAACCCGCCGCGTGGTACGCCGAACTCTATCGGCGCGACGGACTTTCCGGCGGCCACGTGATCAAGCTGGGGCCGGGAAATGACGCGCCCGCGCGCGAGGCCCTCGCCGCCTACCCGGGCGGCCTGCACATCGGCGGCGGCATCGACCTCGACAACGCCGCGTCCTGGCTCGAGGCCGGCGCTTCGCGCGTCATCGTCACCTCCTGGGTCTTTCGCGAGGGCCGGATCGACTTCGATCGCGTGCGCGCGCTCGTCGCCGCGATCGGACGCGAGCGACTCGTGCTCGACCTGAGCTGCCGCCGCCGCGGCGGCGACTGGGTCGTCGTGACCGATCGCTGGCAGCGCTTCACGGATTGTATCCTGAATGCGGATACGCTCGGACAACTCGCCGGATTTTGCGCGGAGTTTCTCGTCCACGCGGCGGACTTCGAGGGGTTGTGCCGGGGGGTCGATCTGGAACTGGTCGGGAAACTCGCCGAATGGACGCCAGTCCCGGCCACCTACGCGGGCGGCGCGCGATCGCTCGCCGACCTCGAGGAAGTCACGCGCCTCGGCCGCGGCCGCATCGATCTCACCATCGGCTCCGCCCTCGACATCTTCGGCGGGACCGGCGCGCGCTACGAAGACGTTGTCGCCTTCAACCGCGCGCGCGCGACGTAGGTTTTCGGAAAGGGAACCGCGGAGACGCGAGGAACGGAAGAGCCGGCGATCGCCGTCCCCCGGCTTCGTTTCCCTTTTCTTCGCGATTCGCTTTTCCCACGGCCGACGATCCGGCTTGCGCGACGCCCGAAGCGGGTTAATCACGGCCGTTTCGGACGCATAAAAGCCTCTTTCAATCACGAACGCATGAGCACCTCACAAGTCGAGAAGTTCGAGTTTCAGGCCGAGATCCGGCAGTTGCTCGATATCGTCATCCACTCCCTCTACACCGACCGGGAGATCTTCCTGCGCGAGCTGGTTTCCAATGCCGCGGACGCGCTCGAGAAGTTCCGCCACCTGCGGCTGACCGAGCAGCAGGTCTTCGACGACAAGCTCCCGCTCGAGATCAACCTCACGACCGACGACACCGCGAAGACGATCACGATCCAGGATTTCGGCATCGGGATGACGCGCGACGAGCTGATCGAGAACATCGGCACGATCGCCCACTCCGGCTCGAAGGCGTTCGTCAAGGCGCTCGCCGAAGGCAACCGCAAGGACGTCAACCTCATCGGCCAGTTCGGCGTCGGGTTCTACAGCGCGTTCATGGTCGCCAAGCGCGTGAAGGTCTACGCGCGCTCCTGGCATCTCGAAGGCACGGGCCATTGCTGGACGAGCGACGGCGCCGGCAGCTACGAGATCGAGGAATCCGAGGGACAGCGCCGCGGCTGCAAGATCGTGATCGAGCTGAAGGACGACTGCCACGACTACGCCAACGCCACGCGCGTGAAGGAGATCCTGAAGCGTTACTCCAGCTTCGTGCCGTTTCCCATCAACCTCAACGGCGACAAGGTAAACACCATCCAGGCGATCTGGCTGCGCGGCAAAAACGAGATCAAGGACGAGGAATACACCGAGTTCTACAAATACCAGGCCAACGCCTACGACGAGCCCGGCCTGCGCCTGCACTTCGCGGCCGACGCCCCGCTCGCGATCAACGCCCTGCTCTTCGTCCCGAAGGAAAACCCCGAGCGCTTCGGCTGGGGTCGCACCGATCCGGCCGTCGCGCTCTACTGCCGCAAGATCCTCATCGACGCCAAACCGAAGGATCTCCTGCCCGAATGGCTGCGTTTCCTCAAAGGCGTGATCGACAGCGAAGACCTGCCGCTCAACATCTCGCGCGAGACGCTCCAGGACCGCGCGTTGATCGAGAAGCTCAACAAGATCGTCACCGGCCGTTTCCTGAAATTCCTCGAAGACGAGGCGAAAAACCGGCCCGACGGCTACAAGGAGTTTTTCAAGACCTTCGGGCTCTACCTCAAGGAAGGCGCGGCCACCGATTACACCCACCGCGCCGCGCTCTCGAAGCTGTTGCGCATGGAAACCTCCGCGCTCGCCAAGGGCGAAACAACGAGCTTCGCCGACTACGTCTCGCGCATGAAGGACGGGCAGAAGGAGATCTATTATCTTTGCGGCCCGAACCGCGAGGCGCTCGAAAGCAGCCCGTATTTCGAGGCCTTCAAACTTCGCGGACTCGAAGCGCTCTTCCTCTACGAGACGGTGGACGAGTTCGTCATGGGCCACGTGCGCGAGTTCGACGGCAAGCAACTCGTCTCCGCCGACAGTCCCGACGTGAAGCTCGACGACGTCCCGCCGCCCGCCGCCGAAAACGCGCTGACCGAGGAACAGACCACCGAACTCTGCGCGTGGCTGAAGGAAACGCTCGGCGAGCAGGTCGCCGAGGCGAAGTCGAGCGATCGTCTCGTGGACAGCCCCGCCATGGCGCTCGCCGCGGATCACATGAGCGGCCACATGCGCCGCATGATGAAGGCGATGAGCCAGGAGACGGGCAACGAGACCGTGAAGGTCAACCTCCAGCTCAACCCCCGCCACCCGCTCATCATCGGCCTGAACGGCATGCGCGCCGCCAAGCCCGAACTGGCGAAGCTCGTCGCCGGGCAGATCCTCGACAACGCCCTCATCACCGCCGGCCTGCTCGACGATTCGCGCCCGATGGTCGCCCGGTTGAACAAGATCCTCGAGGCCGCGACCACCTCGTAGCCCTGCCCGGGGGCAGGGATCCCGCCATCCGTCTGAAAGCCACGATCCTGTAACGTACGTTACAGGATCGTGGCTTTTGGCAGCAGCCTTCGATCGAAATCGCTCTTGCGGGCATGGTGAACACAGGTTCACTTATTCGATCCATGGCCTCCTGCCCTCAACAGAAGCTCGAAGCCTTTGCCCGGCTCCGGCGGCAGCTCGACATGCGTTGCCGCGGCGAGGCCCGGGTGGACGCGGATCGGGCGCTGGCCACCGGACTGGCGGGCGTGGACGGCCCTTTGGGCGGCGGGCTGCCGCGCGGCGCGTTGAGCGAGCTGGTGTTTTCCGCGCCGAGCAGCGGCGGCCAGTTGATGCTCCTGCACCTGCTGCGCGCGGCGCGGCGGAGTCATCGCTTTCTCGCGCTGGTCGATGGCGCGGACGGCTTCGATCCGGGGACGATCGAGCCTGCCAGCCTGCTGCGGCAGTTGCTCTGGGTGCGTTGCTCCGGCGCGGCGCAAGCCATGCAGGCGGCCGATCTCATCGCGCGCGACAGCAATTTCGCGCTCCTCGCCCTCGACCTGCGTGGCTGCGGCGCGCGCGACCTGCGGCGCGTGCCGCCGACCACATGGTATCGCCTGCAGCGCGTGGTGGAGCCGACCGACACCGTGCTCGTCGTTCTCACCACCCGCCGCCTCGTGCCGGCGGCGCAGGCGCGGCTGGACTTCAACCATCCGCTGTCGCTCGACGCCCTCGAGATGGACCAGGCCGACATCGCCGCGCAACTCGCGCCGGAGATCGACCGCATCCGCCGGTCGGGGCCTGGGGCGCCGGCAGAATTATCCGTCGCCGAAGAGCGGGAAACCTTCGCCGTCGCGGCGGGCTGATTGCGATGCGGGTTCAGTCTTCCTCCTACCTCGTCCTCCTCGCTCCCGATTTCGCGCTGCAGGCAATCGCGCGTCTCGATGAAAAACTGTCTGGAAAACCCGTGGCCGTGCTGACCGACGACACGCGCAAATCGCCCATCCTCCAGGCCAGCGCGGAGGCGCGCGCGGCCGGGGTCGAGCCTGGCTTGACGGTCACCCAGGCGCTCGCGCGCTGCGGCGCGTTGCTCGTGCGCCGCCGCTCCGCCGCGGCCGAGGCGGCCGCGCGACGCCTGCTCGTCGATGCCGCCTTCTCGCTCTCGCCACGCGTGGAGGAAACGGGCGAAGGCATTTGCACCATCGATTTGAAGGGCGCCACCGGCGAACCCCTCGCGCTGGCGCGCGCGCTTCTCGCGCGGCTGGAGGAACAGGGATTGCGCGCCTTCGCCGGCATCGCCTCGCATCCGGAAGTCGCGCAATACGCCGCGCGCGGCGCGAGGGAAACGCCGGGCGGCGCCCTCGCCGTGGGCGACAACCGCGCCTTTCTCGCCGGGCTTCCCCTCGCCATGGCCGCTCCCGAGCCGGAACACGCGGAGGTGCTGGCCCGCTGGGGCGCGCGCACGCTCGGGCAGTTGACCGACCTTCCGCGCGAGGAGATCGGCCGCCGCCTCGGCGTGGCGGGACTCGCGCTGTGGGATCGCGCGGCGGGGCGGACGACTCGTGTATTGAAACACCGGATACAGCCCGAGGTGTTCGAGGAGGCGGCGGAGTTCGAGCACGGCGTGGAGACGCTCGAGCCGCTGCTGTTTCTCCTGCGCCGCTTCATCGACCAGCTCGCGCTCCGGCTGGAGGGCGCGCGCCTCGTGGCCGGAGCCGTGTGGCTCGAGCTGGCGCTCGACGACGACTCCAGGCGCCGCAGCCGCTTCCGGCTGCCCGAGCCGTCATGCCGCGCGGACGCGCTTTTCCGGATGCTGCACACGCACCTCGAAACCGCGCGCGCGGATTCCCCCGTAGTTGGAATTCAACTACGCCTCGAGCCCTGCCGCCCGCGGGCGCGGCAGCAGGGGCTCTTCGAAGCCGACCTGCGCGATCCGATGCAGTTCGCCGAGACCCTCGCCCGGCTCGTCGCGGTCGTGGGCGACGCGCGCGTCGGCTCCCCGCGGATGGAGGACACGCACCGGCCGGACGCGTTTCGACTGGAGAAACTGGAGACCGCCACCGAACTCGATTCACCCGCCGGGACGGAGGCCCCGCTGGCGCCGCAAGGGCTGCCGTTGCGGCGGTTTCGCCCGCCGGCGCCTGCGCGGGTGCGGACGATCGGAGCAGAAGCAGGAGCGGCTTCAGCCGCGATCGAGGCGCATGAAACTGCGGACGAATCGCGGCTGAAGCCGCTCCTACCCCTATCAACGAAACAAGCTTCGGAGGTAAAAATCTCCGGGGCAAACTCCGGGGTATTGGAGGGACCGGCTCCGTCCGGTCCGCGAATACCCCCGGCTCTCGTTTCTCCA
>CAZFCY010000113.1:0-6704 GCA_964517665.1 uncultured Opitutaceae bacterium
CGAGAACCTCCTGCCCAGCGCCTGCGAGGTGGACGTCACCGGCGTGCTCACGATGTATGCGATGCAGCTCGCCTCCGGCACGCCGAGCGCGCTCGTGGACTGGAACAACAACTACGGCGACGACCCGGACAAATGTGTGCTGTTTCACTGCGGCAACTGGGCCAGGTCTTTCCTCCCCGACATCAAGATCTCGACCGCGCCCATCCTCGGATCGACCCTGGGCGTGGAAAACACCTGGGGCGCGCTCGACGGCCGCACGCCCGCCGCGCCGCTGACCTTCGGGCGGGTCACGACGGACGATCACGCGGGCCGGATCCGAGCCTACGTGGGCGAGGGGCGGCTGACGAACGACGAGTTGAAAACCTTCGGCAATCGCGCCGTCGCGCACGTGCCCCGGCTGCAGAAGCTCATGCGCCACATCTGCATGAACGGCTTCGAGCACCACGTCGTCATGAACGCCTCCAGCACGGCCGGCGTCCTCGTCGAGGCCTTCGAGCGCTACCTCGGCTGGGAGGTCTATCATCACGAGCCGCAAGAAGAGTGAGGCGCGCGCGAGGGACGCACGAAACAGGGGGCCGGGAAGCCGGGGCGGTTGTCTGCGTTGTGTTTGGAGCCGCGCGTTTCGATTGCGGCCTTTGTCGTCTTCTTTTCCTTCCGTGATCTGTATTTACTGGATTCATCATTACGCCAGCATGCCAACCGATCTCGAACTTGCGCGCCTCTCGCTGCGCTACCGCAAAAAAGTCCTGCGTTATATCAAGCACGGGGGCGCCGGCCACACGGGCGGCAGCCTGTCGTGCCTGGATATATTGAACGTCCTCTACAACCGCGTCCTGCGCGTCTCGCCCGCGACGTTCGGCGATCCCGGCCGCGACCGCTACGTCCAGAGCAAGGGCCATTCGGTCGAGGCGCTCTTCGTCGTGCTGGCGGACAAGGGTTTCTTTCCCGAGGAGGAGCTGAGCACACTTGGCGGGTATCGTTCGCATTTCGTCGGCCATCCCACGCGGAAGGTGCCGGGCATCGAGCAGAACACCGGCGCCCTCGGCCACGGCCTTCCGATCGCGGTCGGGATGGCGATCGCCGGCCGGCTCGACGCCGCGGATTATCGCGTTTTCACGCTGCTCGGCGACGGCGAGCTGGCCGAGGGTTCGAACTGGGAGGCCGCCATGGCCGGCGCCCACTACGGCCTGGACAACCTCACCGCCATCATCGACTGCAACACGCTTCAGATCACCGGCCGCACGCGCGACGTCATGAGCAGCGAGCCGATCGCGGAGAAGTTTGCCGCCTTCGGCTGGGCCGCGCGCGCGGTGGACGGCCACGACTTCGCGGAACTCACCGCCGCCCTGGAAAAGCCGCTCGAGCCCGGCCGGCCCGGCGTGGTGATCGCGCGCACGGTCAAGGGACGCGGCGTCAGCTTCATGGAGGATGTCGGCAAATGGCATCACGGCGTGCCCACGGACGATGAATATGCGCTCGCCATCGCCGAACTCGATGCCGCGCTCGCCCAGCTCGGGGAGGAGCCCGCCCTCGCATGAGCGCCTCCGCGCCATCGATCCACAGCGCCGCCGCCCTCGCGCGCGCGGCGGAGCTCGGCTTGAGGAAGGGCCGGCCGAATCTCGAGGCGTTTGCCGAGACGCTGCTCGAACTCGCCACCGCGGACCGCGACGTGCTCGTCGTCACGAGCGACTCGCGCGGCTCGGGCAAGCTCGGCCCGTTCGGGCAGGCGCTGCCGCGGCAGATCGTGGAGGTCGGCATCGCCGAGCAGAATCTCGTCGGCGTGGCCGCCGGTCTCGCTTCGGCCGGCAAGCGCGTCTTCGCCGTCTCGCCCGCATGCTTTCTCACCGCCCGCTCGCTCGAGCAGATCAAAAACGACGTCTGTTATTCGGACAATCCTGTCGCGCTCGTGGGGATCAGCGCGGGCGTGAGCTACGGCGCGCTGGGGACGACGCATCATTCGCTGCACGACTTCGCCGCGCTGCGCGCGATCAACAACATCACGATCGTCGCGCCGGCCGACAACCAGGAGGCGCGCGCCGCCGTGCGCGCGGCCGCGGCGGCCGCGCATCCGTTCTATCTGCGCTTCGGAAAGGCGCCGCTCTTCGACCTGCCCGCGCCGGAAAGCGCCTTCGCGATCGGCAGGGCGACCCTGCTGCGCGAGGGGCGCGACCTCGCCTTCATCGCGACGGGCGAGACGGTTGTTCACGCCCTGCTCGCCGCCGCGGAACTCGAGGCGCGCGACGGCCTGCGCTGCCGCGTGCTGAGCATGCCGGCGGTGAAGCCGCTCGACGCGGGCGCCGTGCTCGCCGCCGGCCGCGAGTGCGGGGGCGTCGTCACGGTCGAGGAGCACATGACGCACGGCGGCCTCGGCGAGGCCTGCGCGTCGACGCTTTTGCAGGCGGGGATCGCCACGCCGTTTCGCATCGCCGGCATTCCCGATGAATATACCGTGACCGGCAGCCAGGCTGATATATTTCGCCACTACGGCATCTCGATGGAAGGCCTCGCGGCGACCGCGCGATCGCTGCTTTCACCGGCCGCGCGGGCGTGAGTCCGGCGGACGAGTCGCGCAAAAGCCAAAGAAGGAAACAAGGGACAGAGAGAATTGATCTTCCTTCGCGCCGCCGTTCGCCTCTCCTTGCTGTAAACATTCCGCCCGATGCCGCTGTTTCTCGCGCTTGACCAAAGCACCTCGGCCACGAAGGCGCTGCTCTTCGATGCCTCCGGCCGCGCGCTCGATCGCGAGTCCAGCGAGCACCGCCAGCACTACCCCCGGCCCGGCTGGGTCGAGCACGACGCGGAGGAGATCTGGTGGAACACGCTCGCCGTGCTGCGCGCGGTCATGAAGCGCGCGGGCCCGCGCGTGGACGAGGTCGTCGCGCTGAGCATCGCCAACCAGCGGGAAACCATCGTCGTCTTCGAGCGCGGCTCCGGCCGGCCGCTGCATCCGGCGATCGTGTGGCAGGACCGGCGCGGGGACGCGTTTTGCGCCGCCCAGGCCGGGGCGGGCCGCGAGCCGCTCGTGCATCGGAAGACCGGGCTCAAGCTCGACGCCTATTTTTCCGCCTCGAAACTGCAATGGCTCGCGCGCGAGCATCCGGGCCTGCGCGCGCGGCTGGAAAACGGCGAGGCGCTGATCGGGACGATCGATGCCTATCTTGTTTACCGGCTCACGGCCGGCGCCGTCTTCGCGACCGATCACACCAATGCCAGCCGCACGCTCCTCTTCGACATCGCGCGGCTCGCGTGGGACGAAGAGCTTTGCGACTGGTGGGAGACTCCGCGCCAGGCTCTGCCGGAAGTGCGCGAGAGCTCGGCCCGATTCGGAGAAACCACGCTCGACGGATGGCTCGCGAAGCCGCTTCCGATCTGCGGGGTGATGGGCGATTCGCAGGCCTCGCTTTTCGCGCAACGCTGCTTCGAGCCGGGAATGGCGAAGGCGACCTTCGGCACCGGCTCGTCGCTCATGCTCAACATCGGCGCGTATCCAAAATTCTCCGACAACGGCGTCGTCACCGCCGTCGCATGGGTGCGCGACGGCGTGCCGGCCTACGCGTTCGAGGGGATCGTCATCGCCGCCGCCTCCACGCTCACGTGGCTGCGCGATCAACTCGGCTTCGTCGCCCGGACCGCCGGGATCGAGGCGCTCGCGGGGGAGGTGGCCGATTCCGGCGGCGTTTATCTCGTGCCGGCCTTTTCCGGCCTCGGCCTTCCCTACTGGCGCGCCGACGCTCGGGGGGCGATCGTCGGGCTTTCGACCCACAGCGATCGCCGGCACGTGGCGCGCGCCGCGCTGGAATCGATCGCCTTCCAGGTTCGCGAGGCCCTCGAGGCGATGCGCGCCGAGGCCGGTGTCGGGCTGAGCGCGTTGCACGCCGACGGCGGGGCGACCGCGAACCGCCTCCTCATGCAATTCACGGCCGATCTTGTCGGGGTGGATCTGCGCGTCGCGGCGGCGCCGGATTGCTCGCCGCTCGGAGCCGCCATGGCCGGCATGCTCGGCATGAAGATCCACGCCTCGCTCGACGCCCTCGCGGCGCTCCCGCGGGAGGACGCGGTCTATCGACCGGCCATGCCCGCGGGCGAAGTCGACGCGCGTTGCGCGGGCTGGAAAGCCGCCGTGAAGCAGGTGCTCGCGCGGTAGCGGGACGGCGGCGAGGTCCGCCCGCTTTTCAGCCTCCCGTCGCCTGCGTCACCTCGGCGAGGGCGTCGTCGAGGGCGGCGATCAAGGCCTGGATCGTTTCCCCGGTTTCGTCGCCCATGTTCGAGATGCGGAAGGTCTTGCCCTTGAGCTTGCCGTAGCCGCCGTCGATCACGAGGTGGTGTTTCGACTTGAGCGCCTTGTTGAGCGCGACGAGGTCGATCCCGCGGGTGTTGACGAAGCAGTTGAGCGAGATCGAGCCGTAGCGCTCCTCGGGGAGGAGCTTGAAGCCGTTGGCGCGGCCCCAGTCGCGCACCATCTGGTTGAGCCGCGCGTGGCGCGCGTAACGGGCGTCGATCCCCTCGGCCTTGATGTCATCGAGCTTCGAGCGCAGCGCGTAGATGAGCGGGATGACCGGCGTGCTCGGCGTCATGCCTTTCTGGTGGTTGGCGAGAAACTCGAGGAAATCGAAATAGTAGCCGCGATCCGGCATCGTCTTCGCGCGGTCGAGCGCGCGTTGCGAGACGGAGAGGAGCGAGAGGCCCGGCGGGAGCGCGAGCGCCTTTTGCGAGCCGGTGAGGAGGACGTCGATGCCGAGTTCGTCCTTCTGGATCGGGACGACGGAAAACGAACTGACCGTGTCCACCACCGACATGACCTCGGGAAACTCGCGGACCACGCGCATGACATCTTCGATCGCGCTCATCGTGCCGGTCGAGGTTTCGTTGTGGATGAAGGTGATCGTGTCGTACTCGCCGCTGGAGAGTTCGCGCCGGACCGCGTCGGGATCGACCGGCCTGCCCCAGTCGAACTCGAGCGCGCCGGCGGCTTTTCCGCAGCGTTTTGCGACGTCGTTCCACTTGCCGGAGAACGCGCCGTTCATGCAGTTGAGCACCTTCTTGTGCGTGAGATTGCGCACGGAGCCTTCCATCACACCCCACGCGCTGCTCGTGCTGATGAACACGGGATCCTTCGTGTAGAAGAGCGACTGGAGGTCCGGCTGGATCGACTGGTAGAGCGCGACGAAATCGGCGCTGCGGTGGCCGATCATCGGCGCAGTCATGGCCTGCAGGGTCTTTTCCGACACCTGCACGGGACCGGGAATGTGGAGTTTATACGGTGCTGCTGCGTTGGACATGGACGTGAGCGACGCGCCGCGGTTGGTGGCGCGCCAGGCCTCGAAACAAAGGAAGTTTGCCCCTCCGCCGTCAACTCGTGAGCTTGCGGAGATGACGCGGGCAGGGGCGCCCGCATCCACCCTGGGGAGTCGGCGGCCGCGCGCTCGCGCGAGAATGCGCTCGTCTTTCTCCGCCAAGGCTTGGCATCAAGCAGTGCGCGGGTGGGGCCGCCCGGGCCTCGATCGGACATGCTGAAGTATCGTCTCAAAAAGAAACTCGACGCGCTCGAGCGATTCGCCATCGACGTGGTCTTCGATCGGCGTCACGGCAAGCGCGCGGCGGTGTTCGCGGCCTTCCTGCACGCCTGCTCGCGGCTCTTTTCGGGGCTGGTGCAGTTGCGCCTGTGGCTGTTTCGCAACCGCATTTTTCACGATCACCACCTCGGCTGCCTCGTCGTCGTGGTGGGCAACCTCACCGTCGGCGGCACGGGCAAGACTCCCGTGGTCGAGAAATTCGCCCGCTCGCTGGCGGAGCGGGGCCGGCGCGTCGCGATCCTCAGCCGCGGCTACAAGAGCCGGAGCGAAAAATTCCACCGGCGCTGGTGGCGCATGATCGTGACCGGGGGCGAGCCGCCGCCGCCGCGCGTGGTGAGCGACGGCAGGGGCGTATTGCTCGATTCCGAGACCGCCGGCGACGAGCCCTACATGCTCGCGCGCAACCTCCCCGGCGTGATCGTCCTCGTCGATCCCAACCGCGTGAAGTCCGGCTCCTACGCGATCCGCAAATTCGGTTGCGACACGCTCGTGCTCGACGACGGCTTCCAGTACCTCGCGCTCAAGGGCCGGCTCAATCTCCTCCTCATCGACAGCACGAACCCATTCGGCAACGGCAGCCTCCTGCCGCGCGGCATCCTGCGCGAGCCGATCAAGCACATCAAGCGCGCCTCCTACGTGTTTCTCACCAAGTCGAACGGGCGGCGCGATCCGCGGCTCGACGCGTTGATCGAGCGGCACAATCCCGGCGTGGACGTGATCGAGTGCGCGCATCGCCCGCAATACCTGCAGGTGCTCCACGGCGCGGACAAATTTCCGCTCACCCGGCTGCGCGGCGCGCGTGTCGGCGCGTTCAGCGGCATCGCCGTGCCGGAGGGTTTCGAGGCCTTTCTGCGCGATTACGGCGCCAACCTGCTCTACGCGCGGCGCTTCCTCGATCATCACCGCTTCAGCGCGGAGGAACTCGAGCACATCTGCCGCCAGGCGATGGACGCGGAGCTGGAGTTTCTCGTCACGACCGAAAAGGACGCCGTGCGCATTCCGACCGGCCAGGCCTTTCCGATCCCCGTTTATTATCTGCGGCTGGAGATCGAGATTCTCAGCGGCGCGGGCGATTTCGAGGAGGCGGTCTCGCGCATCTGCTTCCCGCAGACGGCGAGAAAAGAGTGAAGG
>CAZFCY010000113.1:6804-16257 GCA_964517665.1 uncultured Opitutaceae bacterium
TGGGCTGAGGGATGGTGGCCCTTCGGGCCGGTATTTCAGAATGAATCAGCCCTGGCTGAGGAGATCATTTCCTCTTTTCACGCTTCACCCTTCGCCCTTCACTCTTTCTCCATGAACGATCCCCGTTTCGCGAAACTCGCCGGCGTGCTGACCGGTCATTCCACGCTCTTGAAAAAAGGCGAGCGCGTGCTGATCGAGGCCTTCGACATTCCCGATCTGATGGTGGTGGAACTCATCCGCGAGGTCTGCCGGCGCGGCGCGATTCCCTATGTGCAACTGAGCCGCGCGCGCATCGCCCGCGAGTTGCTCCGCGAGGTCACGGCCGAACAGATCTCGGTCGCCGCCGAACTCGAGATGGCGCGGATGAAGAAGATGGACGCCTACATCGCGCTGCGCGGCGCGGAGAATATATTCGAGTCCTCCGACGTCCCCGCCGACCGCATGAAGCTCGCCCTGCAAGCGATGCGCCCCGTCCAGGACTGGCGGGTGGACAGGACGAAGTGGGTCGTCCTGCGCTGGCCCTCGCCCTCCATGGCGCAGCAGGCGATGATGAGCACGGAGGCGTTCGAGGATTTCTACTTTCGCGTCTGCACGCTCGACTACGGCCGCATGGCCGCCGGGATGAGCGCGCTCGCCCGCCTGATGGAGCGCACGGACAGGGTCCGCCTCGCCGGCCCCGGCACCGATCTTTCGTTTTCGATCAAGGGCATCGGCGCGATGCCCTGCGGCGGCCTCCGCAACATCCCGGACGGGGAGGTTTTCAGTTGCCCGGTGCGTGACAGCGTGGAGGGCGTGGTCCACTATAACACGCCTTCGGTATATCAAGGCACGTCGTTCGACAACATCCGCCTCGTCTTCAAGAAGGGCCGCATCGTCGAGGCGACCTCGAGCAACACGAAACGGATGAACGAGATCCTCGATTCCGACGACGGCGCGCGCTATGTCGGCGAGTTCGCGCTCGGTTTCAATCCGCACATCCTCCATCCGATGCGCGACACGCTCTTCGACGAGAAGATCGCCGGCTCGTTTCACTTCACGCCCGGCCAGGCCTACGAGACCGTCGGCAACGGCAACAAATCGCAGATCCATTGGGACATCGTCTGCATCCAGCGCCCGGACTACGGCGGCGGCGAAGTGTGGTTCGACGGCAGGCTCATCCGCAAGGACGGCCTCTTCATCCCGAAGTCGCTCCACAAGCTCAACCCGGACTACCTGGCGGCTGCGCCGCAGTCGAAAGCCAAGGGTCGAAAGTCGAAAGTCTGACCCGTCCATCGAGCGCATCCTGTCCACCGCTGGATTCCTGTCCCTCCGACGTGATGCCGCATCGACCTGATCCCGAACTCGCCGCCTTCATCCAGGCGCTGCCGAAGACAGAGACGCATCTGCATATCGAAGGCGCGCTGCCGCTGGAATTGTTGCGGCGTGTCGCGCCGGAGAAGTTTGCGGACGGGCCGCCGCCATGGTGGGCGGACGATTTTCGTTATCCGGATTTTCCCGCGTTCGAGAAAGTGCTGCTCGATCACGCGCTGCTCTGGTTCACCGACGCCGATCGTTACCACGAGGCCGCGCGCGTGATCTTCGCCGGGCTCGCCGCGCAAAACACGCGCTATATCGAGACGAGTTTTCATCTTCCCGTCACGGGTTTCATCGGCGTGCCCGGGCCTGAAATCGCGCGTGCGATTCTCGCCGCCGCGCCTCCGGGGATGACGGTGCGCGTGTTCGCCGGCATGTCGCGCGTGGACTACACGCCGGAGTTGTCGCCGGTCATCGACCAGCTCGGCGACTGGGACGACCTCGCCGGCGTCGATCTGCACGGGGTCGAGACGTGGCCGCTGCAACCGTGGACCGCCGGGGTCTGGTCGCGCCTGCGTTCCGCCGGCAAACAGACCAAGGCGCATGCCGGCGAGTTCGGCGGCGCGGAGAACGTGCGCCAGGCGATCGAGGAACTCGGCGTCCGCCGCGTCCAGCACGGCGTGCGCGCGGTGGAGGACCCGGCGGTGATGAAACTCCTGCGCGAGGCCGATGCGACGTGCGATGTCTGCCCGATCAGCAACGTGAAGCTTCAGGTCGCGCCGTCGATGCGCGCGCATCCCATCCGCCGCCTCTTCGATGCCGGCGTGCGCTGCACCATCAGCACGGACGATCCGTTTTCGTTTGGAAACACCTTGAGCGACGAATACGCCGCGCTCGCGCTCGACCTCGGTTTCACCCGGCCGGAATTGGTTCGGATCGCCACAAACGGCTTCGAAGCCGCCACGCTCCCCGCGAGCGGGAAAGCCGCCGCCTTCGCCGAACTCGATCGCCTGGCGCAAGCGTAGCCCCGCGATCCGCCCGGCCCGCAGGCCGCCAGCTCGCTGGCGCTCCGAAGGCGTCTGCAAGCAGACGGCCTACAAGGGCAAATGAATCGCCGCCGCCTCCCGCTCTTCGCCTGTCGCCGGACCGGCGGCTCGTTGGACTTGGAGCGGATTCGTTCTATGCTTCGCCTGCGAGCCGTGTCCTTCCGGGCGGCGCTCGCGCGTCGAGACTTTTGCTTCCATGAAACTGCTTCAATTTTTCGTCTTCTGTTGTCTGGGCGTGAGCGCATCCGCCCGGGCGGTGTCCAGTCTTGTGCCGCCGGCGGAAGCCGTGCCGGTCGGGAGCGTGGCCGTTTTCGAATGGATGAGCGTCAATCCGACAAGCGCGGAGGTCGCGTTTGTCGCGCCACGGACGGCGTCCGGCACGATTTTCGGGCGGCATGGCTCGTGGCCGGTGAACCTCCGCGCGACGAGCGATGCGCCCGCCCGGATCGCGCCGGGTGGCTTCGCCCACCGGAAATACGCGCTCGATCTTCCGCCTGACGCCACCGGCCGGCTCGTGCTCGAGATCCCGCGGGAGAGCGGACCGACCTTGCGCACGGGGCTCGAAGTGCGCGCCGGCGAGGAACCCGCGCGGAGTGGCGAGGCGGGGCATCAACCGCGGTTGAGCAGCCTCACGGACCCCGCGCCCGCGACTTCGGCCATCGCGCGCACCTTTGCCGGCCGGCTCGGGCCGCACGAGTCGATGTATTTCATCTACGGAGCCGACGACCCCGTGGCGAAATTCCAGTTCAGTTTCAAATACCGCACCCTGACCTTTCGCGAGCGGCGCGACGGCATCCTGCCGGAATCGCTGCAGCTCGGATTCACCCAGCGCTCGCTCTGGGACATCGACGCGCAGTCGAGCCCGTTTTACGACACGAGCTACATGCCGGAGTTCTTCCTCGAATCGCTGACCCCGATGGACGAAGAGGGGACGCGCGGCTGGCTGAGTTTTCTCGGCTATCAACTCGGCTACCGGCACGAGTCGAATGGCCGCGACGGCACGGTCTCGCGCAGCCTCAATCAGGCTTACCTGCGGTCGATCTTCGCGATCGGATCGCTCGAGGGCTGGCACCTGCTCGTCATCCCGGAGGTCTTCGCCTACGTCGGCGGCCTGTCGAACAATCCGCGCCTGAAGGACTACCGCGGCCACGGAAACCTGCGCCTCGTATTCGGGAAAAACGACCGCCCGTCCCTCGCGATCATGGGCTGGGCGGGAAAGGATTTCGAGCGCGGCTCGGCGCAACTCGACCTGACCGTGCCGATCGACACGAAGCTGTTGGATTTCCAGACGTATCTGCTTTTTCAATACTTCCGCGGCTACGGCGAAAGCCTGCTCTCCTACGAGGAGAAATCCGAAACCGTCCGCGTCGGCATCTCGTTGGTGCGCTGAGTCCGACGCGAAGGCCGGATTGATTTTTTCTCCGGCCTTTGGAGCGCGGCGGGCAATCCTTCGCGCCTATTCCTCCGACGGCTTCGGCGCCGCGGCGTGCCGCGGGTGGAGGAAGCGGAGATGCGCCTTCGCTTCCGGATCGACCTTGATCCAGTCCGCGGCTTCGTCCTCCGGCGGTTCCATGTCGGTCAGCACGGCCACCGCGCCGGCGCTCGCGAACGCTTCGCGGGCGCGCTGCCGGGCCGCGGCGTCCGCGTCCCAGAAGTCCGCGGCGTCCTTTTGGGTCACTTCCGCGACGATATGCACGCGCGCGGGCCTGGCCCACATCGCGTAAAACGTGTTGCCGATGTGCGCGACTTTCGTTCCCGGCGCGATGCCGAGACCGGCCAGTTTTTCGGCCACCCGGACGGAGACTTCGTCCGCGCCCTGCTCGCCGCGGATGAGCGTTCGCGCGTCGTCGATCGCGCCCGGCAGGAATTTCGAGAGCACGATGGCCACGGCCACGCTCGCGGTCACGGCCGTGGCGCTCCGCTTCGACTCGCGCGTGGCCCTGACGTGGACGCCGCCGAAAAGCACGAGCCAGACGACGCTCACGAACGCGCCGACGAAGCGATCCTCGACGTGGACGATCGCATAGAGCCCCAGCGCGCCGACGGTGGGGATGAGGAAGAGCCAGAGGCTCGCGAGGTGGATCGGCGCGCGGTGCGCCGCCCAGCCGAGAAACAGCAGTATCAGGAAACCGGATACAAGGGCGGGCTGCCTCGCGAAAAAGAGCTTGAAATAGTGCTCGCCGTGGACGCGCAGCATGCGCAGTTGATGGCCGGCGTTGAACGTCGGGACGATGCCCTTGTACCAGTGGCTCGGGTCGTACCACGCGCCGTAGGTCGCCTCCGGATACGGCGTGGCGAACTCGTAAATGTCCGGATCCTCGAGGATCCGGCGCGTCGGGTGGTCCGGCGTGCCGGCGCCGGGCACCTCGCCCTGCCAGTGGAAGAACGGAGGCGACCAGTTGTTCTCGAACTGCATCGTGATGTAGAGCGCGTAGTTGCTCTTGCCGGTGTCGCCGTAGGTGAGCCGCCCCTTCGAAAGGGAGAGCGCGGCGATGAACGGGCTCGCCACGAGGGCGAAGACGACGCCCGCGAGCGCGACCCCGGGGATGGCCGCGCGCCACTGGCCGCCGACGATGAGACTGGCCGCGAGGAAAAGAAACGCCACCGGCATCATCACCGCCTTCGTCAGGTAGCCGCCCGCGAGCGTGAGGCCGAGAAGGACGTGCGGCGTCCGCGCGCGCGGCTCGCGGGCGATCCAGAAGAGCAGGCCGAACGCGAGGTAGACGAAGCTGGCCAGCAACAGGTCCGCGCCCTGCTCGAACCGGATGAGATCGAGCGAGGTCCAGACGTAGAGCGCGAACCCGAGCGTATAGAGCGCGCCTTCCGCGATGCGGGTCGTGCCGGACCAGCGGGGCTCCAGGTCGCGGCGCCGGTTCAGGAGCGCCATCTGCCGCAGGAGGAAATGGACGCACCCCAGGCCCGCGACGTAGATGAGGAAATTGACCACGTGAAACGCCGTGTATTCAGAAAGTGGATCCGGCCTCGCCACGACCTGCATGAGGCACAGCAGCCACGTGTAGAGCGGATTCCACCAGCCGTTCAGCGCCATGGGCCAGTCGCCCCGCAGGTAGGCGTCCGCCATGTCGAGATAGGAAATCGTGTCGGGATCGACGACGTAGCGGTTGGCCCACATGCGCAGCGCGCCCAGCGCGATGGCCAGCGCCCAGGCGGCCAGGAGAATGACGCGTCGCGCCGTCGATTTTTCTGGCGGAAGGGCGGAGAAGGGAGAAGTGGGAGACATGCCGGGAAGGCGCGGAAGTGTCGGGTGCGCCGGGGCTGAGTCGAGTGGCAAATCCGCGCCGCGGCTGCAGACAACGAATTCCCGTCGGAGTTCGCCGGAACCGTCCCTCGAGGCGGCTCGCGCCCGGAATCCCGATTCGCCGCTCGGGGCGGACAGGCTTCGCTCAGGCCAGATCCCGCGTCCCGGGAGTCCGGAGGCTGGCGTTCACCTTCAACAACTTCCAGCTCCGGCCCGGCCTTCGCTTCCCCCTCGCGCGGAGGTCAAGGCTTCTGCCCGTAGTAGGCGCCGGGGCCGTGCTTGCGTTTGAAGTGCTTGTTCAACAGCTCCGGCTCGATCGGCGCGAGGCCGGGCGCGAGTTGCATGCTCATCAGCGCCATGTGCGCGCAACACTCCAGCGCGACGGCGTTTTCCACCGCCTTCGCGACCGTCCGGCCCCAGGTGAACGGGCCGTGGCGGTTGACCAGGACCGCGGGGCAATCGAGCGCGTCCCTTCCCTCGAAACGCTCGAGGATCACGTTCCCGGTTTCCCACTCGTAGCCGGACGCAATCTCGCCCTCCGTCATCTTTCGCGTCACGGGAACCTCGCCGTAAAAGTAGTCCCCGTGCGTCGTGCCGAAACAGGGAATGGCGCGGCCCGCCTGCGCGAAGGCGGTGGCGCGCGAGCTGTGCGTGTGGACCACGCCGCCGATGTCCTTGAAACCTGAATACAGGCAGCGGTGCGTGGGCGTGTCGGAGGATGGATTCAACCTTCCCTCGACGACCTTTCCCTCGAGATCGACCAGCACCATGTCCTCCGCGCGCAAGGCCTCGTAGTCGACGCCGCTCGGCTTGATCGCGAAGATGCCGCGCGCGCGGTCGATCGCGCTGGCGTTGCCGAAGGTGAGGTTGATCAAGCCCTGCTTCGGAAGCTGAATGTTGGCCTCGTAGGCTTCGCGTTTGAGTTCTTCGAGCATGAGGGTGGGAGGAGCGGGCAGGGAGCGGAAAAAGTCAAAATGGATGCGACGCGGGCGGAGGCCGGGGGTGTGATTTCCACGGGTCACTGCCAGCGCAGGGTCCACGAGATCGCGACCGGCGCGGCGAGTTTTTCCTCTGTAGTGCTGCAGCGGATACGCGTGAGCATCTGCCCGGTCGGCGCGCGATACTCCGGATCGCCGGCGACCAGGTCGAACTCGATCGAATCGAAGCCGGTGACGACGAACTCGCGCGCGGCGCCGCGGCCGAAAATCACGCGGTTGCCCTCGATCCGGGCATCCTCGGAGAAGGAGGCGAATTCCATGGTGATCTTCACGCCCTCGAGCGGCGTGTTTGGGATATAGCGGTCCTCGCGGGTGATCTCGCCGCCGCGGATGCGGTAGATCGTCTCGACGGCGAGGCGGTGATCCTTGATCGGCGCGCGCTTGTCGAGCCGGTCGAGCTCGGTCTGCTCGTAAGTGAGCACGAGGGTGTCGCCATCCTGTTTTGTATTGATATTCCGGATATACGCGGCGGCCGTGAGATTCGATCCGTCGGCGAGGTGGAAACGAGGCAGCAATTGCGGGAAGCTTGCGTCCGCCACCCCCTGAACAAGCCCGCTGGAGTAGGGGATGGGGAAATACGGATTGTGCATGTGCTGCGACGGGCCGCCGTTGATCAACGGCAACTGGACCACGCGCAGGTCGTCGCGGAAGGTGAGCAGCGCGCGGTCGTGCTCGCCGCGGGCGAACCACGTGAGGGTGAAGCGCGGGAGCGCGCGCAGCCAGTCGACGAAGCCGGGATCCGGCGCCTGATCGGCGAGCCCGAGTTTTTCCCACAGCTTGCTCGTGTGGATGTGCTGGTGAAGGAGGCTGAGGTTTTCGCCGAGGATGCGATGCTTGCCGCGATAGGCGTCGGTGCGGCGCCCGTGTTCCCAGATGTTGACCGACTTCATGCCGTCGTCGTGCCAGAACTCGACGAAACGCTTCGCGGCGCGCACGTGAAAGGCGTAGGCCATGGCTTTCTCCTCCGGCGTGAGGACGTCGAGAAACGCCGCGGCCGTGAGCACCTCGTTGTAGGCGGAATCCGCATACGGGCCGATGCTGCGCCCGAACTGGAAGCCTTCGCCTTCGGGATTGAGGCCGACGAGAATCACGTCGACCGCGCGCCGCAGCCATTGCTCGAGTTGTGGCGAAACCTCCATGCCGGTCTCGATAAAACGCTGGCAGATCTCGCCGATGAGCAGGACGCTGTAACGATCGAAGCGGCCGTGGCCCTCGGTCTCGTCGGAGAAGCCGAACTCACCCGAGTAGGTCCGGTAGTGGTCGAGCATTTTCTCGAGGAGAATCTCGCTTGCCGTCGCGTCCTCCCATCCGAGCAGATGGCGCAGGCGCGAGATGCTGAAGGCGACGCCGTAGTAGTTGGTCGGCAGGTTGATCAGCGTGTAGTCCGGCACGCGCACGAATGTCCGCCAGTCGAGCCGCGACTCGAGTTTGGCCAGCGTTTCCGGATCGATCGCTTTTTCGAGGAGGCCGGCTTCATCGAACTCGTGCAGCGCGGAAACGTAGTAATAGATGCCCCAGCTTTCGTTCCTCTGGTCGACCGTCATCGCGGCGATGTCGCGATAGGCGGCGAGCGTTTTCTCGAAGACGGGACCGGCGCGCGGCCGATCGAGGAGCAGGGTGGAGAAACCTTTCGCGATCTTGCCCGGCAGGAATTTGTCGTCCGCATCGAATACCCTGACGCCGTCGAGCGTGAGGTCGATGCGTTCGTCCGCGAGGCGTTCGAAAAGGTATTCGAGCCGGGGAAGCATCGAGCGTTCGACGATCTGCGCGAGCGGCGGAAGCGGCTCGCCGGCCGTGGCGGCGCGCGCCTGTCCAGCGAAGGCCGATGGGGTGAGCGCGAAACCCGTGGCGAGAAGGGCCGGGAAGAATTTGAAAACGTTGAACATGGGAGGGGCGGGGAGACAGGGGCGCGCCAGACCATCGAACAAGCGCCCGGCGTGGTCAACTCGCGCGATCGTCCGGCCCGCTCCGGGCGCAATTGAAAGTGAAGGGTGACCGGGCTCGGCGCTTGGGAGGCGGGCAGGCGGGTGTGTCGGTCGAACGAGCGCAAAAGCGGCGATGAATCGCAGCGCTCCAGAGCGCGCGCGCTCCCATTTTCCTGTGGCCAGCGGGTTGCGATCCGTGAGGGAATCGCTTCCTCCTTTCGCCTTCATTTTCCGACTTCTCGCCATGCTCACGCTTCGCGGCGCGCCCGCCCTTTCCGACTTTCGTCTCGAGAAACTCCGCAACGACCTCGTCGCCGCCGGGGTTCCCGTCCGCGCGATCACGACCGCGTTTATCCACGTCGTGGAGCTGGCCGATCCGCGGCCGGTGGCCCGGGCGGAAGGCGAGGAAGCCGTCGGCGAGCTGACGGACGGCGAACTCGAAGTGCTCGGGAAACTGCTCGCCTACGGCCCGCGGCGCGCGACCCATGCGCCGGCCGGATTGTTGCAGGTCGTGGCGCCGCGGCCCGGGACGATCTCGCCGTGGTCGTCGAAGGCGACCGATATCGCGCACATCTGCGGCCTGACGAAAATCAAGCGCATCGAGCGCGCCGTCGCCTACTGGCTGGAGGTCGACAACGCCGCGCTCGCCGGGCCGCTCTCGCACCTCACCGCCGCGCAGATCGCCGCGATCCGCGCGCGCCTTCACGACCGCATGACGCAGGTGGTCCTCAACGACCCCGACCGCCTCGAGACGCTCTTTCGCCACGAAGCGCCGCGCCCGATGACCCGCGTTCCTATCCTCGCGCAGGGCCGCGCCGCGCTGGCGGAGGCGAACCGGACGCTCGGGCTCGCGCTCGCCGACGACGAGATCGACTACCTCGTCGATGCCTTCGCCGGCCTCGGCCGCGATCCCAACGACATCGAGCTGATGA
>CAZFCY010000114.1:0-16211 GCA_964517665.1 uncultured Opitutaceae bacterium
ACCGCCCGGAGCAGATCCTCACCGCGCTGCCCGAGGCGATGCGCGTGCTGGCCGATCCGGCGGAGACGGGCGCGGTCACGATCGCGCTTCCGGAGGATGTGCAGGCCGAGGCGTTCGATTGTCCGGCTCATTTTTTCGAGAAACGCGTTTACGAAATTCACCGCGCCGTGCCGCCTGCGGCTGCGGTGGCGTCGGCCGCGGGGATTCTGCGCGCCGCGAAGCGTCCGCTGCTCGTGGCCGGCGGCGGCGTGCATTATTCGGACGCGTGCGAAGAGTTGAGAAAGTTTGCCGAGGCGACGGGGATTCCGGTCGCAGTCACGCAGGCGGGGAAGGGCGCGCTGCTCGAGTCGCACGAACTCGGCCTCGGCTCGGTCGGCGCGACGGGCACGCTCGCCGCCAACCGCATCGCGACCGAGGCGGATGTCGTGCTCGTCGCCGGCACGCGGCTGTCGGATTTCACGACCGCTTCGAAGACGCAGTTTCAACACCCCGATGTGCGCTTCATCTCGATCAACGCGCATGCGGCCGACGCGGCCAAGCACGGCGCGCTGCCGCTCATTGGCGACGCGCGCGCGACGCTGGCCGCGCTGCGCCGGTCGCTGCGCGGCTGGCGGACGCCGGCGAAGCACGATCGCGCGGTGAGGGCGGCGCGCGCGGATTGGGAAGAGCCGTGGCGCGCGATGACGTCGCCGGAGGCCCGCGGCAGCGACGACCGGATGTATCAAAGCGAGGTCGTCCGCGTGCTCAACGAAGCCTGCGATGCAAACAGCACCGTCGTCCATGCCTCGGGCGGCATTCCCGGCGACATCCACAAGCTCTGGCGCTGCAGGTCCGCGACGGACTATCACTCCGAGTACGGTTACTCCTGCATGGGCTACGAGATCGCGGGCGCGCTCGGCGTGAAACTCGCGGCGCCGGAGCGCGAGGTGTATTCATTTCTTGGAGACGGCAGTTACCTGATGCTCAATCACGAGATCGTCACCGCCGTGCAGGAGGGCGCGAAGATCACGGTCGTGCTCGTCGACAACAGCGGTTTCGGCTGCATCCACGGCCTGCAGCGCGCCTGTGGCGGGCGCAGCTTCGGCAACGAGTTCCGCCACCGCTCCCGCGCGTCCGGCCGGCTGGAGGGCGCGCCCGTGGCGGTGGATTACGCGGCCAACGCCCGCAGTCTCGGCGCGACGGTTTTCACGGCCCATGATGCCGCGTCGCTGCGCGACGCCCTCGCCGCCGCGCGCGAGGAGAAGAACACCTGCCTGATCTACGTGCCGGTTTCATCCGATTCCGTCATGCGGGGCTTCTCGTGGTGGGATGTGCCGCCCGCCGCGGTTTCGGCGGTGCCGGCGGTGAAGGCGGCGCGGCGCCGGTACGAGCAGGCGCGGAAGAAACAGCGCTTTTACTATCGAGGAACGCCATGACTCCTGCGCGCCCGCCTTTGCCCGACGACTGCCTCGTCGGCGCGAATCCGATCATCTGGAGCAACGACGACTTCGAGGATCTCGCCTGGGACGTGCCGCTCGACACGATCCTGCGCGAGATGCGCGCGGCCGGTTACTCGGGCTCCGAACTCGGACATGCCTATCCCCGGGAGCCGGGCGCGCTGGCCGGGGCGCTCGGCCGGCACGGGTTGCGGCTCGTGAGCGGATGGCACAGCGCGTTTCTCGCCTCGCGCGATCTCGCGACGGAGGAGGAGACGTTTCGCCGTCACCTGAACCTGCTGAAAACGCTCGGCGCGCGCGTCGCGATCGTCGCCGAGTGCACACGCTGTATCCACGGATCAACTACAACCGCGCTCGGCTTCGGCCCGGCGCCCGGGCCGCGCCTTTCCGAAACGGAATGGCCGCGGCTCGCGGATGGCCTGCGGCGCCTCGCCACGCTCGCCGCGGCCGACGACATGGGGATCGCCTACCATCATCACATGGGGACGGTGATCCAAACGGAGGACGACCTCGAGCGCCTCCTCCGTTCCGTGCCGGAAATGGCGCTCCTGCTCGATCCCGGCCATCTCGCCTTCGCGGGCATCGATCCGGTCGCGGTGGCGCGGCGCCATGCCGCTCGCATCGCGCACGTTCACCTCAAAAGCGTGCGACCAGCGGTGGCGGAGCGCGCGCGGCGCGAAGACTGGTCATTTCATCGCGCGGTTTCCGAAGGCGTGTTCACGATCCCCGGCGACGGCTCGGTGGACTTTCCCGCGATCTTCGCGACGCTCGCCGCGGCGGGCTATCGCGGCTGGCTCGTCGTCGAGGCCGAGGAGGATCCGGCGAAGGCGCCGGCATTTCCCAAGGCGAAACAAGCCCGCGAGTACGTCCGCAAGCATGCGGGCGTGTGATATTGTGAAAATGGAAACCATTCGAAATGACGTATTCGATGTGTTCCGGGGAGCGCAGGCGTCCCGCCGAAAACCGGGCGGCGCTGAACTTGCGGTGAAGCTCCATTGTATTGAACACCGGATTCGCGGGGTCCATTCCCCGGAGCTCGCTTCGTTCATGGGGGTAGGAGCGGCTTCAGCCGCGATGCGAAAGCGTTGCATGAATGAATCGCGGCTGAAGCCGCTCCTAAGTCTGCTTCGATGCCTCGAGGCTGGCCCCGAGGAGCCTCACACCGCTCCGAACGCGCACGGCTCGGTCGGCGCACGCTGGAACCGCCTTTGATCTATATTCACGCATCATGAGCACAGCCACGAAGATCTCTCGCATGTCCCAGATGACGGCGCTCGGCGCCGACTGGTGGAACGACTCCGGTGTGCCGTCCGAACTCGGCGAGGCCGTCGCGCTCGGCGCGGTTGGCGGCACGTCGAATCCTGTCATCGTCTCGCAGGCCGCGAAGGCCCATCCGGAATTGTGCGGGCCAATTCTCGAGGAATTGATCAAGGATCACCCGACGGCGACCGAGGACGATCTTGCGTGGAATCTCATCCACGCGCTCGGCATCCGTTCCGCGAAGCAGCTCGAACCGGTATATACAGCCACGAAGGGCGCGAAGGGGTTTCTTTCGATGCAGGTGAACCCGAAGTTCTATCCAGACAAGGATCGCATGGTCGCGCAGGGACTCGAGCTGTCCGCGCTGGCGCCGAACATCGCGATCAAGACGCCCGCGACCGAGGCCGGCATCGCCGCGATGGAAGAGCTGACCGCCCGCGGCGCGCGCGTAAATGCCACGGTCAGCTTCTCGGTTGCGCAGGCCCTGGCGGTATCGGCGGCGCTCGAGCGCGGGCTTGCGCGCGCGCGCGCCGACGGCCGGGATGCCGATGCGATCCGGCCTTATATCACTCTCATGATCGGGCGGGTGGACGACCAGTTGAAGCGCGTGGCCGGGGCGCAAAAGATCGAAACCACGCCCGGCGTGATCGATTGGGCCGGCATCGCCGTGTTCAAGCGCGCGCACCACATCTTCAAGGCGGGTGGCCGGCCGGGAACGCTGCTTGCCGCCGCGTATCGGCACGAGGGGCACTGGTCGCAAATCCTTGGCCGCGAGGTGCTCCAGACCGTGCCTTACAACTGGTGGACGAAATTCGACGTCTCGGCGGTCGAGCCCCGCGTGACGATCGACGACCCGGTGGATGATGCGATTCTCGCCGAGCTGCGCGCGAAGTTCCCCGACTTCTGCAAAGCCTATGACGAAGACGGCATGACGCCCGCCGAGTTCGCGCGCTACGGGCCGACGATACACACACTCGATCAGTTTCTGGGCGGCTACGACGATCTCGTTTCAATCGTCCGTGCCGCCATGCTCGGCTGAAGTCCGGGCCTTTCCTATAATGAGTTCCAACAAACTTCCTGTCGGCCCCGCGTATATCGGCGGCGAGTGGACCACTTTTTCCGACGCGCCGCGCGCGCCGGTTTTCAATCCGTCGCTCGGCGAGGTCATCGCCGAGGTGCCGTTGGGCGCCGCCGCCGAGATCGATGCCGCGGTGCGCGCGGCGCACGAAGCCTTTCCCGCGTGGGCGGACACGCCCGTCGTCGAGCGCGCGCGCGTCATGTTTCGTTATCGCGCATTGATCGAGGAGCACTTCGAGGAAGTGGCGCGATTGATCTGCCGCGAGCACGGCAAGACCTACGCGGAGGCGCGTGGCGATCTCTTTCGCGGTTACGAGGCCGTGGAGCTGGCCTGCGCGGCGCCGACGCTCTTGACCGGCGAGATACTCCCGAACGTGGCGCGCGGGGTGGATGGCGAACTCGCGCGGCATCCACTGGGCGTGTGCGCGGGCATCACGCCGTTCAATTTTCCCGCGATGATTCCGCTCTGGATGTTTCCGCTCGCGCTGGTTTGCGGGAACACCTTCGTGTTGAAACCGAGCGAGCGCGTGCCGCTCACCGCGATCCGGTTGACGGAGTTGCTCGCCGAGGCGGGCCTGCCCGGAGGCGTCTTCAATCTCGCGCACGGCGGGCGCGAGAGCGTCGATGCGTTGCTGAAGCATCCGCTCGTGCGCGCGGTGTCGTTCGTGGGTTCGACGCCGGTCGCGCGCCACGTTTACGCCACCGCCGCCGCGCACGGGAAGCGCGTGCAGGCCAATGGCGGGGCGAGAAACTATATTGTTGTCATGCCCGATGCCGACGCGTCCAAAACCGTCGATGCGGTGATGAACGCCGCGTTCGGCTGCGCGGGCGAGCGCTGCATGGCCGGCTCGAGCGTGCTCACGGTCGGCGACCGGGGCCGCAATATCATGCCTGGTCTCGTGAAGGCGGCGCAATCGCTCACGGTCGGCCGCACCGACGTGGAGGACCAGCCCGGCATGGGCGCGCTCATCACCGCGGCGCATCGAGATCGGGTTGCCGGGCTGGTCGATGCCGGCGAGCAGGAGGGCGCGAAGGTCAGCGCCGACGGTCGCGGCGTGAAGGTGCAGGGCGCGCCGGGCGGTTTTTTCCTCGGGGCCACGATCGTCGAGGATGTGCGAACCGACATGAAACTCGCGCAGGAGGAAGTGTTCGGCCCCGTGCTCAACGTGATGCACATGTCGGATCTCGACGAGGCCATCGCGCTCGCCAACGCGTCGAGCTACGGCAACGGCGCGTCGATCTTCACGCGCTCGGGCGGCGCGGCGCGCGAGTTCAAGCAGCGCGTGCGCGCCGGCATGATCGGCGTCAATGTCGGCGTGCCCGCGCCGATGTCGATGTTTCCCTTCAGCGGCTGGAACGAATCCTTCTTCGGCGACCTGCACATGCAGGGCCGCGCGGGCGCGCAGTTTTATACACAACCGAAAGTCACGACGTCGCGCTGGTTCCTCGAGGGCGAGGCGGACGTCTGGCGAAAGTAGGGACGTGCGCATCCACGGTCTGCTTCTCGGCCTGCTCTCCCTCTGCCCGCCGGCTGCGGGCGCCGATCGACTGGACTGGCTGCCCGCGGATTTTCCGCCGCTCGCCGCCGACGGGCCGACGATCTACGAGGGCAACGGACTGACGCAGGAGCAGGGGAAGGCGGCGCTCGATGCGGTGTCGAGGAGATTTCCCGACCGCGCATCGTGGACCGGTTACGCGGCGCACGTGCGCCAGCGTCTCCAGGAAGGCGCGAGGCTGGCGCCCTGGCCGCGACGTACTTCGCTGGATCCTGTGATTCGGGAGCGCCGCGACTACGACGGTTACAGCGTGGAGAACGTGGCGTTCGAGTCGGTGCCGGGATACTTCGTCACGGGTAATCTCTACCGCCCGACGGTTGCGAAACCACCGCATGCGGCCGTGCTGGCGACGCACGGACACACGTGGACCAAAATCACCGCGCCTGAGCTTTACGCGACACATGGACGCTTCAAGGCGGATGTCCAGGCGCGTTGCGGCGCACTGGCGCGGATGGGCGCGGTGGTGTTCTCGATCGACATGTTCGCGTTCGGCGACTCGATCCCGATCTTCGGCCAGGAGGCCCATCGCCAGCCCTTCGCAATGACCATCCAGATCTGGAACGCGATTCGGGCGGTTGATTTCCTGTTGTCGCTTGAAGGCGCCGACCCCGCGCGCGTGGCGGTGACGGGCGAATCGGGCGGCGCCACGCAGGCGATCTTTCTGACGGCGCTGGACGATCGCGTCGCCCTGAGCGTGCCCGCGGTGATGATCTCGGCGCACTGGTTTGGCGGACCGTGCGAAGGCGGACTGCCGATCCATCGCAGCGCGGATCATTTCGCCAGCAACCCGGTGATCGCGGCGCTGGCGGCGCCGCGCCCGATGCTTCTGATCTCTGTGGGCGGGGATTGGACCCTGAACACACCGGAAGTGGAATTCCCGTTCTTGCGTGAGATTTATCGCTGCTTCGACGCGGAACACAACGTGGCGAATGTCCATCTTCCCGAAGAAGGTCACGATTTCGGGCCATCGAAGCGCGCGGCGATGTATCGTTTCATCGCGCCGCGGCTCGGCCTCGATCTCGATGCGACCAGCAACGCCGCCGGAGAGATCGACGAATCACGCGTCACGATCGAACCGCACGGGAAGATGCATGTCTTCGACGATGCGCATCCCGTGCCCGCGCGCGCGTTGCGGACGGCTGCCGAAGTGGAAGCGGTGTTGCGGGGATTGCAGCGCTGACCTACGGCGCCTTCCGCGGGCGCCGCCGGAATTTCAGAACTCCACCCATGAGCGGCGGATGCCGCGATGGTTTCGAAGTAGTCTGGCAGGGTGTCTCTTGCCACACCACTCCACCAGGGCCGCGCCACACAGCATTATGCAGGTCGTTATACCTGCCAGGCGCGCGCTTCGGCGCAGTCCGACGGTTTACGCTAAAATTCCTCGTCGATCGTCAAACCCTCGTTGACGTTCGATCGTGATCCGCCGACCTTCGCGCCGCTCCGGCAGCCGGCGTGGCGGGCCGCGCGCTCCCCTGTCATCATGCATCGTTTTCATTGGCTGTTGTCCGTCCTGGTGGTGTTCGCCGGCGCCGCATTCGCGGCGGATCCCCTGGCTTCGTCGAGGCGGGCGCATCCGCGGCTGTTGTGCGACGAGGCCGGTTTCGCGGCCATGATCGAGGCTGCGAAGAGCGACCCGTTGCGGGCGAAGCTGCACAGGCAGATCGTCGCCGCCGCGGAGTCGCATCTCGAGGAGCCGCCGATCGCCTACGTGCTCGTCGGGCCGCGGATGCTCGATCAGTCGCGGCGGGCGCTCGGTTGCATCACGACCGGCGCGATGGCGTTCCGTTTGACCGGCGACGCGCGGTTCGCCGACAACGCGAAGCGGGTGATGCTCGACGCGGCGGCGTTTCCCGACTGGAACCCCTCGCATTTTCTTGACGTGGCCGAAATGGCGACCGCGCTGGGCCTCGGCTACGACTGGCTTTACGACCAACTGACGGAGCCCGAGCGAACCACGATCAAGCGCGCGCTGCTCGACAAGGCGCTCGCGTATTCAAAATATGCATACGCCCGTGCCGATCCGGAGCGGATATCGTTTCCGTTCGTGAAGGGCAACCTGACGAATAACTGGAACCAGGTCTGCAACGGCGGTTTTCTCGTCGCCGCGCTCGCCCTCGCGGAGGACGAGCCGGAGATCGTGCGGCAGGTCGTCGCGGGTCTGCGCGACACGCTGCCGCACGCGATGGCGGCGTACGAACCCGACGGCGCGTATCCGGAGGGTCCCGTTTATTGGGGCTACGGCACGCGTTACAACGTCCTCATCCTCGCGGCGCTGGAAAGCGCGCTGGGCGACGACTTCGGGCTCGGCGCGCTCTCGGCCTTCGACCGCACCGCCTTGTTTCGCGTGCAGGTGCAGAGTCCGACGGGCCTTTCGTTCAACTTCGCGGACGGCCGGCCGGGAATGGGGGCCGACCCCGGATTGACGTGGCTGGGGCAGCGGTATGGACACCCGGCGGCGGTCGCGCGCAGCCGCAGGCTGCTCGCGGATGCCCTCGAGCGCGACACCGGTTCCGGAGACCGGTTTCTCGCGCTGCACGCGGTCTGGTTTCCCGAGGAGCCGGCGGAGTTCGCGCCGCTCCCGCTCGACGTCCGCTTCGATGGTCCGAGCAAGGTCGCGATCTTCCGCGGCGCGTGGGGCGATCCGCGCGCGTTGTGGACGGGCTTGAAGGCGGGAAGCAACCGTGTGAACCACGGGCATCTCGACGCGGGTTCGTTCATGCTCGACGCCGACGGCGTGCGCTGGGCGGTGGATCTCGGCCCGGACGGCTACGATCTTCCCGGATATTGGAGCGGCGCCACGATCGATGATCCGCGCTGGCAGTATTATCGGTTGAACAATCGCAGTCACAACACGATCGCGCCCGGCGGCGCGCTGCAATCGCCCGACGCGGATGCTCCGATCCTCGCCTTCGGTTCGACGCCCGAACGCGCGTTTGCCATCGCCGACCTGACGTCCGCCTATCCGGAACACGCGAAATCCTTCCGCCGCGGCGTGGCATTGCTCGACCGCGCGCGCGTCCTGGTGCAGGACGAGGTGACCGGCCTGAAACCGGGGACGCCCTTGCGCTGGCAGATGGCGACGACGGCAGACGTGTCGATCGATCGCGAGGGGCGGGTTGCGACGCTGACGCAGAACGGTCGAACGCTGCGGGTCGAAATCCTCGCGCCGGCGGCCGCGCGCTTCGCGGTCGAGCCGGCGCGTCCGCCGACCACGGTGGAGAATCAAAATGAAGGCATCGTCATGCTCGTGGCCGGGGCGCCTGAGAATGCAAAACAGGAAACGGACGTGTGTATCGCGATTCTGAATACACCGATCGGACGGAAATGGCCGGCGCCGGCGGCGCCCGCATTGACCCCGCTGGCCGATTGGAAATGAAACCCGGCTGGACGCGCTCCCTGCCCGCCGCGCTGGCGCTGCTCGCCGCCGTGAATCTGTCCGCGGCCGATCCTGCGACGCCCGCGCAGTTGAACGAACAGGCCCTCGCGGCGCATCGCGCGCGCTGCCTGAATGAGGCGAGCCGGTTTTACGGACAACTCCTCGCGCTCGACCGTCCACTCGAGCCGACGGCGCGGCAATTGGAACTCGCGCGGAAGTTTGCGCCGCGCCTGCGCAACGTCGCGGGGGAGTTCTTTCCGCTCCAGGACGTCGTCGCCGTCCTGCACCCGGATCTCCCGGTGATCGCGTATCGGTTGCTATGGGAGGACGACCTCGCCTTTCCGAGCGACAACGATCCCTGCGATCACGAGATCGTCTGGATCGAGTACGATCCCGCGAGCGAGACGGTGGCGCGGGTGTTCACCTATTTCCACGGGGAGATCCTCTCGCCCGACGGCGCGGCGGCGGAGGCGAACGCGCATGGCGGGCGCGCTTGGATCGGCGTCGAGTGGGGCTTTCACGGCAGCGTGCCGTGGGGCGGGCTCGAGAGGGCGAAGCCGACGCTGGAAAAACACTGGCAGCGCGCGCGCGGGGGCCGCGACGGCCCGCCGGATCCTCTCGCGCGGGGATGGCCGGAGCGATTCGGCGGATCGTTCGAGGAGTATGTCGATTTCGCCGTATCCACGGATCCACTACATAAGTTGGACGAGCGCCGGCTCGTCTGGGTCAGCCGGTGGCCGATGGCGGTCCTCAATCGCTACGCGCTGCGCTATAACGTGGCGGTGAAGGCCGACTGGCCATGGCCGGCGAAGGAAGAGTGACGAGGCGCGCGTGGAGCGCGGAGCTGGAATGGGAGCGACGGTCGCGCTCCCCGGAAGGGAACCGGTCGTCGCCTTCCATTGCGCGCCGGGGCGCGAGTTGTATTCGATTTCCAATGACACATCCGATTCGAGCCGTCCTCCTCATCACCGTCGTCGTGTTGGCGCCACTGGCCGGCGGCGCCGCCCTGCGGGCCGCGCCGGAAAAGCCCGCGCTCGTCGTCGTGATCAGCATCGACCAGTTTCGCGGCGACTACCTGCCGCGCTTCCGCGAGCACTTCGGTCCGGGCGGGTTCAATCTGTTGTTGGAAAACGGCGCGGTCTTCGTCGATTGCCACCACCGGCACTCGGTGACCAAGACCGCGCCCGGGCACGCCGCGATGCTCACGGGCGTGCATGCCGACATCAACGGCATCATCGCCAACGACTGGCTCGATCGCGGCACGTTCGAACGCGTGTCGTGCGTGGGCGACGACAGCGTGCAGATCGTGGGTCTGCCACCGCCGCCCAGACTGCAAGTCCCGGGAGTCGCCGGCGCCTGGCTGGGGCGCTCGCCGAGGAACCTGCTCGTGCCCACCGTCGGCGACGAGTTGAAACTCTCCCGCGGCGGCCGGCCCAAGGTGATTGGGATCGCCGGAAAAGACCGTGCCGCCATCCTCATGACCGGCAGGCTGGCCGATGCCGCCTACTTCATGGTGAACGCGCGCATGGTCAGCTCGACATATTATATGAGGACACTCCCGGCATGGGTGGAGGCATGGAACGGCGCGGGCAAGGTCGAGGCCTGGTTCGGCAAGACCTGGGAACGCCTGCTGCCCGAGGCCGCCTACGCGGTCCAGGGGCCGGACGACGCGGAAGGCGAGGACGTGAACGCGGGCAGGCTCGGCCGGACGTTTCCCAAGATCGTCGATGGCGGCGCGACGTCGCCTGACGGGGCGTTTTTCAACGCGTTCGGAAATACGCCGTTCGCGAACGACGTCCTGGAGGACTTCGCGGAGGTCGCGATCGAAAGCGAAAACCTCGGCGGGCGCGCCGGCGTCACCGATCTGCTCTGCCTCGGCTTCTCCGCCACTGATCACGCCGGCCATCTCTGGGGGCCGGACAGTCACGAGGTCATGGACATGGTCCTGCGCATGGACCGGACGCTCGAGCGGTTCTTCGGGTTTCTCGACCGTCGCGTCGGCCTCGGGAGATGCCTGATCGTCCTCACCGCGGATCACGGGGCGCCTTCGATGCCCGAGCGTATCCATGCCATGAATACATCCGTGCCCGCCGGCCGCGTCGACGGCGCGCTCGTGCTCTCGACAGCCGAGGAGGCGATGGATCGGGCGTTCGGCCCGCTCGCCGGGGACAAACGCTGGCTTGCGCGCGACGACGCCTCCCTGCTCCTCCTGCCTGCCGCGCTCGAGGAGAAACAGATCGAGCCGGCGGCGGCGCAGGCGGTCGCGCGCGACGCGCTGCTCGCGCTCGACTTCGTGCAGGCCGCCTACACGCGGGACCAGCTCGAGAGGGGAGAGGTGATCGACGAACCCGGGCGGCAGGCGATGCTGAGCTTCAACCGCGAGCGCAGCGGGGACGTTTTCTATCAGGCAAAGCCGTTTTTCTTCGAGCGCGCGACCGGCACGAATCACGGCACGCCCTACAACTACGACACGCATGTGCCCCTCGTGTTCTTCGGCCCGGGTGTGAAGGCGGGCGCGCATGCGGAGCGGGTGGGGGTGAGTGATCTTGCGCCGACGTTGTCGCGCCTGCTCGGCATTTCCGCGCCTCCGCATGCGCGCGGCCGGGTTTTATTTTGAAAGGATTCACAATGTATAAATTCATGGGATTGCTGGCCTTGGTCGTTGCTTCGGGTGTCGTCGTCTCCACGGCGCCCGGCGCGGAGTTGAAAACGCAAAACGTGCTGCTCGTCACCATCGACGGGCTGCGCTGGCAGGAGGTGTTTCGTGGGACGGACGCAGGCGTCGCGAACCAGGTTTTCGGCGGCGTGTCCGTACGCGCCCTGGAAAGGGTCGAGGCGAGGTTCGCCGGCAGATCGCGGCACGAGCAGCGGAGAATTCTCATGCCGTTCGTCTGGGATGAGATTGCGGCGCGCGGACAAATCCACGGCAATCGCGACACGAACAGCCCGATGCGCGTGACCAACCCGGCGATGATTTCCTATCCCGGTTATAGCGAAATGCTCAGTGGATTCGCGGACCCGGAGATCACTTCGAACAAGCGGGTTCCGAATCCGAATGTGACCGTGCTGGAGTGGCTGGACCAGCAGCCGGAGTTCGCCGGCAGGATCGTGGCGCTCGCGGCATGGAGCACGTTCGGGTATATATTCAATGTCGAACGCAGCGGCCTTCCGCTCTGGCTGACCAACCAGCATTCCGACCCGGCCACGGCCTCTCCGCGCCTGCTCGAGATCGAGCAATGGATGGAGGACGTTCCGACAAAGGGCATCGACGAGCATTACGACGCATTTGTTTTCCGGGCGGCGCTCGACATGATCGAGACGAAGCGGCCGCGCCTGCTCTTCGTCGGTTTCGGCGAGCCCGACACCGACGCGCACGCGCGCAAGTACGACCGTTATCTCGCCGCGATCAGCCGCAATGATCGTTTCATTCGCGAGCTGTGGGAAAGGCTTCAATCACTGCCGCAGTACCGCGGCTCCACCACGTTGATCGTCACCACCGATCACGGGCGCGGCGCCTCGCCGCAGGAGTGGGCGAACCACAGCAAGGACGCGCCGGGTTCAGACGAGACGTGGCTCGCCGTGCTCGGTCCCGACACGCCGGCATTGGGCGAGCGGCGCGACACGCCGATGATCACGACGGCGCAGGTGGCCGCCACGGTGGCAAAGTTTTTGGGTCGGGATTTTCAAGCCGCCTTCCCCCACGCGGCCGGGCCGCTCGCGGATGTGTTTCACGAGCCCGCGAAACAAGAGAGATGATGCGCGCCGGCCTCGAACCGGCCGTCCTCGCCCGCCTCGCCGATCTTCACGCGGCGGCCCGCGCGGCTTCATGACCGGTTTTCATATTCCGCGGTTGTCACGGCGGCGCAAACGGGCGGTGATGTCCGCCTTTTCCGAAGCATGCCCCGCGCAGCCAAGCAGACCGTCTCACGAAATCCCGATCGCACGCGCCGGCGTTTGTTGCAGGCGGCGATCAGGTTGTTTTCCGCGCACGGATACCATGGCGTGTCGGTGGACCAGATCGTCGCGGCCGCGCGCGCGAACAAGCGGATGGTTTATCACTATTTCGGCAGCAAGGAGGACATCTACGCGGCGGCCTTGATCGAGGTCTTCGGCCGGCTGGAGCGCGTGGAGTTCGAGGCGGTGCAGGAGGCGGCGTCGCCCGAGGACCGCATCCGGCAGCTCATCGCGGCCAACTTTCGTTTTCTCGACGAGAATCCGGAATTCGTCCGGCTGCTGCTCTGGGAGAACCTGGGGCAGGGGAGGCGCGTGGCGCGGCGCGCGGAGCGGTTGAGCAAGAATCCGTTTCTCGAACGCTTCCGCGCGATCGTGAGCGAGGGCGTCGCGCAGGGGCGCTTTCGCGCGCCGCGCGACGTGCGGCACCTCCTCGTCAACTTCATCGGCCTGTGCTTCGTGTATTATTCGAACCAGTACACGCTCGCCGCCAGCGTCGGGATCGCTCCGGAGCGAGCGCGCCCGCGCGCTCGCTCCGGGTGGCGCAGGCGACCGACCTCGTGCTCCATGGCCTGCTCGACGCCAGCCCGCGGGATCCTCCGGCGGGCCCGGGGAATGGATCCGGCGCAGGGTGACGCCTTCGACGCGCTCCGGGAAGCGCGGGCGCCCCGCGCGATCTTTTGCCTTGCCGCGCGCGAATAAGTAACTGAACAGTTACACCATGGGCCAGCCGATCGACAGCGACCGCGCCGCCGGCCGGCTGCCTTGCGCGCCGGAGGCGGTCGACGCCTTTCTCAGCGCTCCGCCGCCGGGCGTCCTGGAGACGCTCGCGCGCGCCGCCCCGGGGCCGCTGCTGGTTCTCGGCGCGGGCGGAAAGATGGGGTTGCACCTTGCCCTGATGGCGCGCCGCGCCTTCGCCGCGATCGGCCGCGCGGATCGCGTGGTCGCGGTCTCGCGCTTCCGCACGCTGCGCGATCGCGACGAGTTCGAGCGGCAGGGGGTGGAGACCATCGCCTGCGACCTGACGGACGCCGCCGCCCTGGCCGCGCTGCCGGACGCGCCGACCGTCTTCTTCATGGCCGGCGTGAAGTTCGGCACGAGCGGCGCCCCGGACCTGTTGCGGCAGCTCAACGTCGAGATGCCGCGCCAGGTGGCCGAACGCTGCCGCGCCTCGCGCATCGTGGCGTTTTCCACCGGGTGCGTGTACCCGTTCGTCCCGACGGGATCTGGCGGCGCGACGGAGGACACCCAGCCGTATCCGAACGGTGAATACGCCGGATCGTGCCTCGCGCGCGAGGAGGCGTTTGCGGACGCGTCGCGGCGGCACGGCACGGCTGTCGCGCTGATCCGGTTGAACTATGCGGTGGAGTTCCGTTACGGCCTGCTCCTCGACATCGCGCAGAAGGTGTTTCGCAACGAGCCGGTCGATGTCACGATGGGGCACGTCAATGTCATCTGGCAGACCGACGCGGTCGCCCATGCGATCCGCGCGCTCGATCTCGCGGCGTCGCCCGCCGCGCCGGTCAACGTCACCGGCGCGGAGACGTTGCGCGTGCGCGATCTCGCGTCGCGTTTCGGCGAGCTGCTCGGGCGCGCGGTGACGATCGACGGACAGGAGGCGGACACGGCGTGGTTGAGCAACGCCGGCCGCGCGCACCGGCGCTTCGGCCCGCCCGCGACTTCGCTCGACGACATGATGCGCTGGACGGCCGCGTGGGTTCGGCACGAGGGCAAAACCTGGAACAAACCCACGGGCTTCGAGCGCCGCGACGGTCGTTATTGAGCGCCGTTTCATCAACCACGATCCACCCGCGCGCCGATGCCTCATCCCGATTTCGATCTTCGCCAGCACCTGCTCGCCGGGCGCGTCATCCCGGCCCTGCCGCTGGCGCTGAACCGGCGTCGTCGCTGGGACGAGCGGCGGCAGCGCGCGCTCGTCCGTTATTATATCGACGCCGGCGCCGGCGGGCTCGCGGTCGCGGTGCACTCGACGCAGTTCGAGATTCGCGAGCCGAAGCACGGCCTGTTCGAGCCGGTGCTCGCGCTCGCGGCCGAGACGGCGCGCGCATGGCCGCGCCGCGCGGGCATGCCGTTCGCGCTCATCGCGGGCCTGTGTGGCAGGACGCCGCAGGCGACTCGCGAGGCCGGCATCGCGCGCGATCTCGGTTATCGCGCCGGATTGTTGAGCCTCGGCGCGTGGCGCGGCGCGCCGGATCGCGAGGTGCTCGCGCATTGCCGCCGCGTCGCGGCGGAGCTGCCGTTGATCGGCTTCTATCTGCAACCCGCGGCGGGCGGGCGGATCTTCAGCCATCGTTTCTGGCGCGGGTTCGCGGAGATTCCCGAACTCGTCGCGGTGAAGATCGCGCCCTTCAATCGCTACCGCACGCTCGACGTCGTCCGCGCGGTGATGGAGGCGGGGCGTGACGACGTCGCGCTCTACACGGGCAACGACGACAATATCATCGCGGATCTGCTCACGCCTTTTCGCTTTGCGGGCAGGGAGCGCTTCATCGCCGGCGGCCTGCTCGGCCAGTGGGGCGTGTGGACGGAGCGCGCGGTCGCGTTGTTGCGCGACGTCCAGCGCGCGCGGGGCCGCTCGCGGCTCGATCGCGCCTGGAACACGCGCAACGTCGAACTCACGGACGCGAACGCCGCGATCTTCGATCCCGCGCACGGCTTTGCCGGCTGCCTGCCGGGCATCCACGAAGTGCTGCGGCGGCAGGGATTGCTGACGACCACCGCGTGCCTGAATCCGGATGAAAAACTCTCGCCGGGCCAGGCGAAGGAGATCACGCGCGTGTCACGGGCGTACCCGTGGCTCGTGGACGACGCCTTCGTGGCCGCGAATCTGGATCGCTGGCGCGCGTGAGGGCGCGGAGGCGGAGGAGCGCCGGGCTGGAACCCCGCGCCTGGCTTCTCTTCCCCGGAAACAGAAGGGCTCGCGCGAAGGCGCAAAGACGCGAAGACGGAAAGTTTTCTGCTCCGCGTCTTTGCGCCTTCGCGCGCGATCTCCGATGCTTTTCCTGAGGCAATCGAACTGCGGTGAACGATTCGTTGGGCACGCTTGCGTTCTTTCTCGTCAGACGAATCGAGTCCTGGAGAACGCCGCAGCACGAGAACGCGCGCCTCTCCTCCTTTCGTCCGTGCCGCGCGATCATCGTTATATTATTTGCGTCGAACGTTGTATGGTCACACTAAACGGTGGAGTAAAAAGCAGCAGTCGGCGCCTGTCCTGTAAGAATGAAGTAGTGCCCCCATCGGATCGCTTCCTTGATCGCGCCCTTGAAGTCGTCGGGCGTGGCGCGGGTGGCGGCGGCGCGTTTTTTGCGAATCCGCCGGCCGCGCTCCGGGCGTAGATCCGGCAGGCACAATGAACAACCTTCAGTTTTCCTTCTGTATAGCGCTGGCGGCCGCCGGTCTGAATCCGGCGTGGGCCGCGGGCGCGTCTTCGGTGTTGATCGAGGATGATTTTTCGAACGGCGATCACGGATGGATGGCCTTCTTCCTCGATCACCCGCCGGGCCTCGAGGAGGAGTGGGAGATGGAGGCCGGGCT
>CAZFCY010000115.1:0-16095 GCA_964517665.1 uncultured Opitutaceae bacterium
CATCGAGGTTTCGCAACACATCCTTTCCTCGATCGCGCTTTCCTCATAGCCCCGCCCGGGATGGCAGGGAGCGGATGGGAATGGAGCGGCGCGGCCCCTGTCCTTCCGGACAGAGGGCTGCGTCAGCGAAGGACGACGAGTTCGACGCGGCGGTCTTCCTGCGCTTGCGAGTCGCTGGCGCTTTCGACGGCTTCGAGATCGCCCTTCGAGAGTGTTTCGACCCGATCGGTGGAAATGCCGAGCGTGGCGAGGAAGTCGCGCACGGCGGCTGCGCGGCGATCGCCGAGGCCCATGTTGTACTCGGTCGTGCCCCGCCAGTCGCAATGCCCCTCGAGGAGCAGCCGGGCGCCGGTGTTCGCGTCGAGATAGTTCTTCGCTTCGGTCAGTTTGCCGCGCTCCGCGACACGAATGGCCGCGGAATCGAAGTCGAAGTAAACCGACTTCAGGACGTTGCGCAGTTGGTTGTCGGCATCGAAGGCGCCCGGGTCACGCGACTCCAAGGAGGTGCCCGCATCGCCGAACAGGCTCGTGCCCATGCCATCGACGGCGACAGGGTTGAGGCCGGAACCGCTCGAAGGGCCCATGATGGTCTGGCTGGGATTCGGGCGTTGCGGTTTCTTGGAGCATCCGGCGAAAACCAGCGCGCTCGTTGCAGCCAGCAGAACGGTGAGTCGAAGAAGGGATTTCATGAAAGAGGACGGAGCGGACTTACGAATGGGGGCGAGTTAATGAACAAAGGGTTCGGGTCGGCAAGGATTTTAGCTGTCGCGGGAATTCCCGCTGTCCCATCAACTTTTTGCGCGTGATGGCGACTACGACATTCCTGATGGACAACGGTTCGCTGCAACCCGAAGCGGTCATGCGATTGCGCGAGATCGCAAGCCTTTTGAGCGATCGGGTGGGGCGGCGCGTCGAGCCGGTCTCGTTGCTTCATTCGAGCGCCATCGCGGCCGGCCGGATTGGAGGAACGCCCGCCGAGATCCTCGAGCCCGCGATCCGCCGGCGGAGCAGGGAAGGGGCCGGCCGCTTCGAGATCATCCCGCTTTTTTTCGGACCGAGCGCGGCGCTGACGGACTATATCCCCGAACGCGTGGCGACGCTGGCGCGTGATTTTCCCGGCCTGGAGGTCCGGATCGCGAAACCGGTCGTCGATCCGCGCGAGTCCGACACCCGGATCGCGCGGGCGCTGGCGGACCGGGCGAGGGAAACGATCGCGCGCGCGGCCCTCGACCGGCCGGCGGTGATCCTGGTCGATCACGGGAGCCCGCGGCGCGAGGTGGCGGAGGCGCGCGATCACGTCGCCCGCCAGTTGCGGGACGCGCTGGGCGAAGCGGTCGCGTCCGTTTCGGCCGCGTCGATGGAACGGCGGCCGGGCGACGCGTATGTTTTCAACGAGCCCCTGCTCGAGCGCGCGCTGGCCGGGGCGGTCGCGCGCCCGGCGCCGGGGGACATTGTCGTCTCGCTCATGTTTTTCTCGCCGGGCCGGCACGCGGGCGCGGGCGGCGACATCGAGCGGATCTGCCGGAGCGCCGGGACGGGCGTATCCGGAAAGCGAATACACCTCACCGGCGCGCTCGGCTCCCATCCGCTCTTGATCGACGTGCTCGCGGACCGCCATCGCGAGACTCAGGAGGCAGGAGGAAGCTGGTTTTGGGAGCACTGACTCCCGTTCCCTGACTCCTGTCTTTCAGAGCGAGGGCTGATTCTCGATCAACCCGACCTGCATCGCGTAGCGCGTGATGCTCGCGACATTGTGGAGGTCGAGCTTGCGCATCAGGTTCGTCCGGTGGTTGTCGACCGTCTTCACGCTGATGTTGAGGCGGCTCGCGATCTCCTTCGTGCTGAAACTCTCGGCCACGAGCTGGAGAATCTCCCGCTCGCGCGGTGTGAGGAAGTCGCGGCTGGTCGAGTTGACCGACGGGTTGGCCACGACATTGCGCAGCAACGCGCTGACCGACGGCCCGAAATAGGTGCCGCCCGCGGCGATCGTTTGCAGGCCCTTGCGAAGCTCGATCAGGCCGGCGGTCTTTTCGACGAATCCATGCGCGCCGGCCTCGAGCATCTCGCGGATCAGCACGGGATTCTCATGCCCGGAGAAGACGAGGATGCGCAGATGCCGGAGCACGCGCATCGCGCGGCGGAGCAGCTCGAGTCCGTTGAGCGCGGGCAGGCGCGCGTCGAGGATGAGGATGTCCGGCCGCGTCTCGACCACCAGATCGAGCCCGACCTGGCCATCGCCGGCCTCGCCCACGACCTCGAACTCGGCGTCATGACGAAGGATCTCGACCAGCATCTCGCGGACGGCGGTTTGGTCTTCGACGATGACGACGCGTTTCATGGGAGTTCGAGAAGGGGAGCCCTGGCCGATCCGCCTGGGGTCAAGCCTCTTTTCGGCATTTGAGCGGTTTTCCTTAGCTCGCGGCCAAAGAAACCCCCGGCGACACACCCTGAGAACCCGGGGTCGAATGGTGGGTCGACTGGGATTCGAACCCAGAACCAATTGCTTAAAAGGCAACTGCTCTAACCGTTGAGCTATCGACCCGTGCCGCTTCGCGTCCGACACTTGCGGTTCGTGGCTTGAGATGTCTCATAACAGGCAGCCGTCAAGAGAAACGAGCAACGACGGGAAACTGCGCCATCCAAGACACCACGAGCATTTCGAACCTCCTGCGTGGGCGTGAAAGTGGAAGTATTACGCGGGCCAAAGCGGCCACGGCAAGCGCAAGTTGGCCGGCGCGCGACGCGCCGCCTTCGATCGCCGCGACGGAGAGGCTTCAGTCCGGTCAAACCGCGCGTGGAGGCGATCGCTTCCCTGTCAGAAGCGCCATGAACTGGCGCATCGGCGCGGCCGGTGTGCCGGCTGTCGTCGCGAAGACGTGGGTCACGGCGGGAGCTTTTTTCAGCGGGATCACGGCCGCGGCGTGGCCCACGACGCGGGCGAGGGAAGCGGGGAGGAGCGCGATGCCGGCGCCGGCGGCAACCATGACCGCGACGGCTTGCGCGCGCGAGGCTTCGAGCACGATGCGGGGCCGGAAACCCGCGTCCCGGCACAACGCGCGGACGTGGCTCGCGAACGCCGGGGCGGCCTCGCTCGAAACGGCCACGATCGCCTCCGCGGCCAGCTCGCGAAGGGCAAGTTCGGGGCGTGCGGCCATGCGATGGCCGGACGGCACGAAAGCCGCGAGCGGCTCCTTGCGCCAGGCGACGAACTGCACGCCCCGCGTTTGTTCGCGCGGCTTGAGGCCGACAAAACCGCCGTCCAACTCGCCGCGGGCGAGTGCCGCAAGCTGCTCCGCCGGCGGGCTGTCCCGCATCATGAGCTGGACCGTCGGACACCGCTCGCGAAACGCGCGCAGGACGTCGACAAGCTCCGGGCTGAGCACCGCGCTGACAAATCCGAGCCGCAGGCGCGCGGCCTCGCCCGAGGCGGCGCGCCGGACCGCCTCCCCGGCGCGCGTGAGTTGAGGGAGGATCGCGCGCGTTTCCTCGTAAAACAGCGCGCCAGCCGGCGTCAGCGCGATCGCGCGCCGGCTCCGCTCGAAAAGCGGAGCGCCCAGCTTTTCCTCGAGCGCGCGGACGTGCCGCGAGAGCGGAGGCTGCGCGAGACGCAGCTTTCGCGCGGCCCGGGTGAACGACAATTCCTCGGCCACGGCCGTGAAGCACTCCAGTTCCCGCAATGAATAGTCCATACCGAAACAGTATCATGATCGCGCAAAAAGGGTAGTTTTGTCATCAATGCTCCCGCGTTATAGTTGCGCCATGGCCATCAGCGACACGATCAAGCGCGGCAGCCTGCGGGCGCCGCATCGCAGCCTGCTTCGCGCCACCGGCGCGATCCAGTCCGAGAGCGACTGGGACAAGCCGTTCATCGCGGTCGCGAACTCCTTCGTCCAGATCATCCCGGGCCACGCGCATCTCGACGTCGTGGGGCGCAAGGCGCGCGCCGCCATCCGCGCGGCGGGGGGCGTGCCGTTCGAGTTCAACACCATCGGAGTGGACGACGGCATCGCGATGGGGCACGGCGGGATGAAATATTCCCTCGCCTCGCGCGAGATCATCGCCGACTCGATCGAAACCATGCTTCGCGCCCACTGCTTCGACGGCGTGGTCTGCATTCCCAACTGTGACAAGATCGTGCCCGGCATGATGATGGCGGCGGCGCGCGTGAACATCCCCGCGGTCTTCGTCTCGGGCGGTCCCATGCGGGCGGGGCGGAATCCCGCCACCGGCGAGGCGCTGGACCTGGCGTCCGTCTTCGAGGCGGTCGGGCGGCTTTCCACCCACTCGATCACCGAACGCGACCTCGATCAGATCGAGCGCAACGCCTGCCCCACCTGCGGCTCCTGCTCCGGAATGTTCACCGCCAATTCGATGAACTGCCTGTGCGAAGCCCTCGGCCTGGCGCTGCCGGGCAACGGATCGATCCTGGCGGTTGATCCGAGGCGCGACGCGCTCTTCGAGGAGGCCGGCCGCGCGATAGTGGAGCGGGTCGCCCGAAACACGCGCCCTTCGGACATCCTCACGCGCGAGGCCTTCGAAAACGCGTTCACTCTCGACATGGCCATGGGCGGCTCGACGAACACGATATTGCACCTCCTTGCCGTGGCCCATGAGGCGGGCGTGAAACTGAGCCTGCGGGATATCGACGCAATATCAGATCGCGTGCCGCATCTGTGCAAGGTCGCGCCGGCCGGCATCCACCACATGGAGGACATCGACCGCGCGGGCGGCATTTCCGCCATTCTAAAAACGCTCGGCGCGCGGACCGGGTTGTTGCGCCTGGACGCGTTGACCGTTTCCGGCCGCACGCTGGGAGAGACCATCGCGGGCGCGCAGGTCCACGATCGCGATGTCATCCGCCCTCTGGAGAATCCGCACTCTCCGCGTGGCGGACTGGCTGTCCTGTTCGGCAACCTCGCGCCGGACGGAGCGGTGGTCAAAGCCGCCGCCGTTGCGCCGTCGATGATGACCTTCCGCGGTCCCGCCGTCATCTTCGAGTCGGAGGAAGACGCCCGTGTCGGAATCCTGATTGGAAGGGTGAAGAGTGGCGACGTGGTCGTCATCCGCCATGAAGGGCCACAGGGCGGCCCGGGCATGCAGGAAATGCTCGCGCCGACGGCGGCCCTGGCCGGTCGCGGGCTCGCGGAGTCGGTGGCCCTCGTCACGGATGGGCGTTTCTCGGGCGCGACCCGCGGAGGCGCCATCGGCCACGTGTCGCCGGAAGCCGCCGCCGGAGGACCGATCGCGCTGATCGAGCCCGGCGACAGGATCGAAATCGATATTCCGCGCCGCAGCCTGACATTGTTGGTGGACGAGGCCGCGCTGGAGCAACGCCGCGCCCGCTGGAAGCCGCGCCCGCGGATCGCCGGCCGCGGATACCTCGCCCGATACGCCGGCATGGTGACAAGCGCCGATCAGGGCGCGGTGCTCCGGCCCTGTTGAGCGGGCGAACGATACAGCCCGATACAGCCGCGACCGGAAAGCTGCTATTGCGCTTTGGCCACCTCGACGGCGTAGGTGTGTATATCGCCGTGCATATTCGATCGGAAGACGATCCATTTCCCGTCCGGCGTGAAGGTCACATTCGGCTCGAGCCGATAGTCGTGCGCCGACATGTTCACGAGCCGCTCGGCGCGCAGAAAACCGGGGTCGATCAGGTTTCCCGCGTCCGGATTGCGGATGCCGGCGACATCGGGAATGCCTTCCGGGCGGAAGAGATAGATCCACTTTCCATCTTTCGCCCGCGCGACCATCTCCTCGTCGCCGCCGTCGCCGGCGAACAGTTTTCCATCGCGGGAAACGTTGAAATGGACCGACCACTCGTCGCGCTGCAGGTGATGCCACGCGCGCTTGCCGCTCTCCACTTCGTAACCCGCGAGCCAGAAGTCCTCGCCGCGCGGCGTCTGCAAATCATACCAGATCGTCCGGCCGTCGGGGCTGAAGAATTCGTGCCCCCATATCTCCATGTTCATCGTGCGGGTGTGAACCTTGGCGAGGCCGGTCCCGTCGGTCCGGATGGTCCACAGGCGATCGACTTCGTGCCATGGCCCTTCGTGGCAGAACATGATCAGCTCCGGATCGGTCGGGGAGAACTGCAGGTGGTTGAGCCATTGGCTTTCACGATGCACCGCGCGGACCTTTCCGGTCGCGATCTCGAGAACGTATATTTCGCGGGGCGGAGCCGAGCGGATGGCTTGCAGCCGCTGATGCAGCCTGAGTTCCTTCGCGTCGGCATAGGTCATCGGTGTTCCGTCGGCGTCGATCGCCTCGTAATTCGCCTGCATGAAGCGCCGGTCGCCGCCCTGCGCGCTGTGCGCCCCGGAATGGAGCGCGGGCGCCTCGTCCTGTTCCGGCATGATCGAGCCGAGCAGAAGCGTCTCGTCCGCGTTGAGCGAAGCGAGCGTGGCGCGCGCCGGCAATGTGGCGATCTCGCGGGTCTTCCCGGTTTCGATATTGGTGGCGAAGACGGTGGAAGGCGCGTCGGACGCGACGTTGCGGCTGGCGGTTGAAGCCCCGCGGGTGTAATAGACGTCGCCCGTCTTGTGGCCGGCCATGAGGATGCGAACCGGCCCGTCGACAATGGCGCGGTTCCGCCGCGTTTGCAGATCGATCGCGGCGATGCCGTCGGAGGCCGTCGTCACGATCAGATATTTGCCATCGGGCGTGTAACCGTTCTGGTGAAAATAAAGGCTCGCGGAGCCGGCCTCCTCGGACAACCGGATGACGCGATGGCCCGTGTCCGCGTCGATCCATTCCTTCGGCGCGGCCGCGGCAGGGGCCGCCGCCGCGACGGCGGCGGAGGCAATGAGCATGACACCAGCGCCGGCGAGACGGCGCGCGGTGAAGCGGGTGAGCGCATGTGTATTCATAAAATCATGACATGATCGGGCGCGGCGGCCTACGGCATGGGATTGAGGCCCTCCCATTTCACCGTCCAGCTTCCATCCTGCGGAAATCCCGGCGCGCGCTGGTTCGGGGCGCCGTCCCAACCCGCCGCCATCAGGCCGACGGCGCAGAGCAGGGAGGAGTTCACGGGGAGATAAGCGACGCATTCGTGGGGAGGCCGCCGGACGTGGCCGCTGCCCATCAGGCTGGCGGAAACATCGGTGGTGTTGGTGAGGATCGCAACGGCGGTTTCTCCGTCGCCGAGGCGGGCGCAGGTCATCGCGGCCTGGCCCATCGACCAACTCACCCAGCGCAGGATGCCGGCCCTGCCGCGGCGATTCACTTCGTCGAAAGTGCGACGGATGATCGCGGGATCGACGATGTCCGTTTGCGGAAGAAATCCGAGCGACATCAGCATCGACGTCGGCACGCCGCCGTCGCGGCGATAGATGTCCGGAAAGGTTTCGATCTCGACATACTTTCCGTCCTGCACGGGCAGCTTCGACAGCCGGGCGAGAACATCGGCCCAATGAGGCTCGGGCTCCAGGCCGAGCCGCTGGCGCCACTCCTGCGCGAGCTGCAATCCATAGTGCCAGTAGGCCAGCTCGAAGGTCGGATTCTGTGTGTTGTTCTCCTCGGTGCTTTCGCTCACGTTCTTGATCGGAGGACCGAGGACATAGCGGCCGGTTTCCTCGTCGAGCTGCGCGTAGGAGCCGAGGAACTTCGCGGACTCGAAGACAACATCCTTGTATTTATCGAGTGTGGCGCGGCCCGGCCGCGCGCGATAAACCAACTCGCAGAGGTAGATGGGATTGGGCTGATTCCAGATGATAAATGGATTGATCGTTCCCGGCCCCACGCGCGCGTCGGGGCCGGTCATTTTCGGCCAGCGGACGCCGTCGAATCCCTTGGAAGCGGCGTCGGCCTTTCCGATCGGAAGAATCTCCCTGTACCAGGCGAGGCCTTTTTCGAGCAGGTCGGTGTGTCCCCATTGATAGAACTGGGCGGCGTGCCAGAAATACATTTCGGTGTTGTGCTTGCCGTACCAGCTCACGTGCGTGAGGCCCGTCTCCGCCGGCGGGAAGCTGCCGGCGTAGTTCACCTTCATGAGGTATTGCGAGAGGACGATGCGCCTTTCGAGTTCCATCGCCCGGGGGTCCGCGCTCCCGGAGAGATCGACGACTCCGCCACGGGTCCAATACTCCTTCCACCCCTCCTGGCCCGCCTTGCGCGTGTCCGCAAAGGAGGGCCAGGCGCGCGCCCCGCCCGAATCGGAAAAGCCACAGGTGAACGCGAGGGTTTCGCCGCTCGAGGCTTCGAGGCGGAAATCATGGGGCGCCGCCTCGCTCAGGCGCGCCGCGCCCGCCCATTGCACATTTACGCAATAACGACTGTCGTCGAGCGCTCGCTCGAGCTGGACGAAACGACTCCCTCGACGCGCGATCGCGGTGGTGTGCCGGTCGCCGTGATCCCAGACAAACGGCGGCTTGTTTTTGACGCTGGTTTGATACGAGTAGGGGAAGCGGAAACGCACTTGAAGCCCGCCGCGCCGGAGGAGAGGGGAGCGGATCGACACGGCCACCTGGCTGAGCGTCGGATGCGCGGTGGTTTCGACGACCACGGGTTGCCCATCCAGATGATAGCTGCTGTGAATGATGCCGGTCCACAGGTCGAGACGCTGGTCGATTCGCGTGAGATCGTCCGGCGTCACCGGCCGCCCTTTATAGATCAGGCTGATCTGCCCGAGCGGAATCGGGTGCGGGTTTTCCCGAAAATAGGCCCCCGCGGGGCTGTCCTGAATGCCGGCGTATTGAATGACGCGGCCATGAAATGGATACGGTTTGAAGGTGTCCTCCAGCCGGAGTCCCTCCGGGTTCGGAAATGAATGCCACGCCCAGCTCGAAAGCGTCTCGAGAGGAATGCCTTCGTCGTAATAGAGCTTCTCGAACGATTGCAGGCCGGTAACATCGGCGGTGAAGGCGAAATCGCCGTTGCCGACGCTCACCGCGCTTTCCGGATCGACGTGATCCACGCGCACGGCATGGCGGGCAACCAGGGCTTTGCGATCAATCGCGGCGCCGGGCGCGGATTGCGCCGGCAAAAACGTGGAAACGATCGAAAGGCAAAATATGGCGGAGCGAAAGGGGCGAGGGAAAGCGTTCATGTTGATGGCAATGATATAACTCGTGGTGTCGCCGGACCGGGGTCGATCGCGGACTCGTCGTCCTGCCGCGCCGGCTCGCGGGATGGCATGGAGCCCCGCGCCTGTGGGGCGCGGGGCCATGGCACAAACGAACCTCTGTGACTTTAGAACGAGAAGGTCGAGGTGAGCATGATCTGACGCGGCGCGACAATGCGTTGCACCGAGCTTTCGCCGTTTGGATTGACCGCGACCACCTCGAGCCCGCCGTCCTCGAAGGCGTCGCGCACGTTCAATTGAAGTTTCATGCGCACCTTGTCCTGAAGGATCCGCCTGGTGTAGGAAACCCAGAAGTCCGCGGATGTCTGCGCGGGATCCCAGACCGGCTGGCCGGGGTCGAGCACATCGAGCACGCCGGCGCCGGCGTTTCCGGTGCTGACGCCGAGAAATCCGATCGCTCCCTTGTCTTCCCAGCGAACCGCGCCGCCCACGCCGAAGCCCTGGAGGCGGCCGGTCGTGAACTGGTAGTTGCTGATGAGGTTGGCGCGCCACTCGCGCACCTGCGGGCGCGGCTTGCCCTCGGTCGAGCGGAGGAACGCGAGCGGCGCGTAAACGACGCTCGCATACCAGTCGCGCGGAACATCGGTTCCGGCGCCGCGATAGACGGTCGCCACCGAATCCCAGAACGAGGTTCCATCGAATCCGACGGCGTTCGTCCACGCCTCCATCCGGTCATCGATCCATGCCGGAATGCGGGGCGCGGTGCCGGACTCGATCGTCTGCTGCTTCGCCACGTTGAACTTGATGTTCCAGTTTTGAAACGGGTTGTAGATGACACTGACCTCGAGCCCCTTCGAGTTGATCGTGCGGGTGTCGTTGTAGGCCGTGTTGTCGTTGTTGAAGAACGACTCCGGCAGGCCGGTGAGGGCGGCGATCTCGGGTGTGTATATCGCCTGCGCCTCGCCGCGCGAGACGAAGCTGCCATCCTCTCCGGTGTCGCGCTTGCGGATCTGCCATTCCCAGAAGGGGATGAAGAAGTCGGTGTCGACGCGCCGCGTGCGGGTGGTGATCGTGCCGGTGTCGCCGCCGCTGCGGGAGTCCTTCTCGGTCGTGTCGTACCAGTTGAAGCGGGCGACCAGCTTGTTCTCGAACAGGTTGAGCGCGAAGCCATAGTCCTCGCCCTCGCCGGTGGGCTGCGGCAGCTCGTCGCCCCAGAGATCGACCTGTCGGGTGGAGGGCGTGAAGCTTTCCGCCTTGTTATAGTGGAAGCTCAGCCACGGCGTCGCATGATAGACCAGGCCGCTGCTGACGGTGCTGCCCGAGTTTTCCTGCCAGGGGCCGAAGTCGAAGAGACCGGAGGGATCGACGAAACCCTGCGCGTCGCGGCCGGTGAGGCTGCGGGAGCTGCGGGCCTGGTTGGAGTCGCGGCGCCAGCCGACGGTGGAGACGATGCGGTCGTCCCAAAGGTAGCTTTGGAGCGCCACGGCGGACGACTCGATCTCCTGCTGGTTGGTCACGCTGGAATTGTGCATGATCATGGCGCCGGTGACCGGCTCATCGATCCACTCCCGCACGGCGGCGCCGCTCGCGTCCTGCCAGACGAACTGGCGCAGCGTATAGTCGAAGGACTCTCCGGGGCGGGTCAGCATGGCGTCGCCCGGGCCGTAGAGAATGCGGCCGGAGCTGTCTCCGAGATAATAACGACGGTTGTAACGGATCTGCGCATTGGGCCCGGACCAGCGATTGGTCGCGGCCGCGGCGTTCCAGGCGTGGTTCGAGGCGGTCGCTTCGCGCCAGCGGATCGTCTGTGTCTGGATCTCGCGCCGCTGCACGAGGCCCATGAGGCGATGACGGCCGAGCCAGCGCGACCATCCATCGCGCTGGGTGAAGTCGAGTTCGTAGGCGATCGAAGCGCGCAGGATTTCGTTGTCCTCGGGCTCCCCGGTCGGCGCGGGCTCGACGGTCTCGGCATACGCGCGCCCGAAATAGGGATTCGGTGTTCCGTCGAGAAGCGTGACGTTCGGATCGATATAGACCGAGGCCGAGCCGCCGGACAGCGCGGTGAGGCGCATCGATTCGTATTCCTCCTTGTAATAGCCGAGCTCGAGGAAGAGGTTTCTGCTGATCTCCTGCTCGAGGGTCACGTTGTAGATGCCGGCCTTGTTCAGAAGATTGTTGGTCGAGGTGAGGTTGATGTGCTCGTAGTCGAGCAATGAGGAGTCCGAGAGGCCTGGAACGACGAAGAGCAGGTATTGCGAGGCGTTGGCGCGATAGGGATGCTGGGAGGCCGTCATCCGCTCCGGCTGGTTGGCGTTCTGCACGCCGGGATAACCGTTGCCGAGCCGGCGTTGCATGCGCGCGGGATAATAGACGCCGCGATCGATGAGGAAGGCCGGGCCGGTGTTCGGATCCTCGCCGAGGCCGGGCGGAAGCGCCGCGGTGTTGGCGGCAACGACCTGCGTGCCGTCGCCGAGCGTCGCGGTGTAGGTCGATGGATCCCAGGTGGGCGATCCCGCCGCGCGATAGGGTGTGATATAGTCGCGCGGTGTGACTCCGTTGGGCCGGCGCACGTCGTTATAGAAATCCTCCACGTTGAGGCGGATCGTGGTTTTCTCGAACGGCTTGAAAGTCAGCGCGCCATAGAGCCGGCGCGTGGTGTCGTGCGCGGGTTTCTGGCGGAAGCGCTCCTCGTTGTGAACGGCCGCGACGTAGACCGCGAGCACGTCGTCGATGAGCGGCCGGTTGAAATTGATCGTTCCGCGGTAGGAGCCGTGGCTGCCGATTCGCGTGCTGATCTCCGTCGACGCGGTGTTCAACCGGGCGCGCGCGGGCGACTGGTTGACGATGCCGGAGGCGCTCCCGAGCCCGAAGAGGATCGAGTTCGGCCCGCGGTTGATCGTGATCGAGTCGATGTTATAGGCGTCGAACGGAAGGCGGCTCGTGCTCACGAAGTAGTCGCGCGCGACATCCGCCCGGCCGATGCCGCGGATGCGATTCGCCTGCTGCGGGGAGGACTGCACCTGGTCCGTCACGCCGCCATTGCGGTCGACGCCGAAACTGGTGAACTGGCCGGTTCCCTCGGTGTTGGCCTCATAGAGAAAGACGTCGTTGATGTCGACCGCGCCGGTGTCCTCGAGTTGCTGTTTCGTGACGACGGTGATGGACGAGCCGAGGTCGGCCAGCCGCGTGTTCAGGCGCGTTCCGGCAAGCGTGTTCTCGGTGTAATAGCCAATGTCTCGCGACGAGGTCTGCACCTCGAAAGGCGTGAGTTCGATCACCTCGCCGGAGGCGGCCGCCGCGGCGGGCGAGGAGGGCGTGGTCTGGCCATCGGCGGCGAAGACCATGCCCGAGGAAACCGCGGCCGCAAAAAGCAGCCGGCGCGCGGTATTTGCTGAGTGATGATGGAGTTTCATGGTTTGTGGCAGCAGCCCATGCGACGAGGCGCATGACGGGTCGGGGGTTTCGCGCTTACCGCTATCCCTCGTTGACTGGAACGCCACCCGGACGAATTTAGACAGTCCGAGAAAACCCATGCCCAATCCCACCATTCGCTCCCTCGCGAAGTCGCTCCGCCTCTCGCGTTCGACCGTCTCCGAAGCGCTTCGCGGCTCGCCGCGGATCAATCCGCGGACGGCGGCCCGCGTCCAGGCGTTCGCGAAGAAGGCGGGCTATCGCGTGAATCCGCTGGCGAGTTCGATGATGTCCGAGCTGCGCCGATCGCGGGTCGGGCTTTTCCGCGGGGTGATCGCGGCCGTGATCCTCGACGAACCCGATCGACCCGCGCACGCGGCAAACTTCTTTCGCGAACTCATTGCCGGCGCGAGCGAGCGTTCCGGCGAGCTGGGATTCAGCCTCGAGACGTTTCATGTCGCGGTCACGAGCGCGGCGCTGAGCCGGCTCGACGGCATCCTTCGCTCGCGCGGCATCGCCGGGGTGATGCTCCTGCCCGTGTGGGGGGAGCCCGATTTTTCAGCCCTCGACTGGTCGCAATACGCGGGTGTTTACACCGACTATATCATCGAGCATCCCGGGCTGCACGCGATCTGCCCGGATCACTATCGATCGATGACGGCGGGGATGCAGGAACTGCACGCGCGCGGTTATCGACGGCCGGGGTTGTTCCTGCACCGGCACCACGACGAGCGGCTGCACCGCCGCTGGGAGGGCGCGTTTCTCGCCTTCCAGCAAAACACGCCGGGCCTCGAGCGCGTTCCGACCCTTCTGTGCGATGACATGACGAGAGGCGAGTTCACGGCGTGGTTTCAGCGGCATCAGCCGGACGTCGTCCTCGGGCATCACTCGGATGTGATGGACTGGATGCAGGCGCGCGGCGCGCGGGTGCCGGAGACGCACGGCTTCTTCTGTCTCAACGCGCTGGCGCAAAACCGCCCGTGCGCCGGCCTCGACCTGCAGCCGCGCCTGCTCGGCACGCGCGCGATCGAACTCGTGATCGGACAGATCCAGCGCGGCGAGTACGGCATTCCTTCGATCGCTTCGCTCACCACCATCGCCGGGACATGGGTCGAAGGCCCGACGCTCCGGCCGATGCTTGCGAAAGGAAACTGAGCGCGGACGGTCCCGGTTTCCGTCGATCCGATTTCACCCCGCTTCACTCGAGCGTATCCCCTAAGGTGAGACACGGAGGCCGGGATCGGGGAAAAACGGAGGTGGACAGATGCCGCAAATCGACAAACCTGTCGCACATGCCAATGGGAACCGCAAGAGGCCGGAGCAACCGCCAAGCCCGTGCTTGTGGCGCGCCCCAACCGCAGCCCGCAGGCCGGTGGAAGCCGGCGCATCCCGGCTCTTCGGCCGGAGCATGCGGAGTCGTTCACTCAATCAGCGCCCCCCAGCGGGCCAACCTCTCGTAAATCACGTGGGAACATTGGAAAAATTTGTGCGTCAGAACGAGGCTGACCGTATGTCCTCCAAAGCACAGGAAGTGGCGATTGATCGTATCCTCGTGGACCGCTTCCGCGCGGGAGACCAGAGCGCCTTCGACGAGATGGTGCGCCGATACTGGGACCGCATCTACGCGATGGTCAGCCAATTGCTGCGCAACCAGCAGGATGCCGAGGAGGTCACACAGGACGCTTTCATCCGCGCCCACCGGGGGTTGACGAATTTTCGGGGAGACTCGTCGTTTTCGACGTGGCTCTACCAGATCGCGACCAACCTGGCGCGGAACCGCTACTGGTATTGGTGGCGGCGGAAGCGCGACAAGTCGCTGTCGTTTGATGCCCCGGTTTCCGGCGAGTCGGATACGACGCTCGCGGAGGTGATCCCCGCGGAAGTGGTCACGCCGGAAGACGCCACAGTCACACAGGAATTTGTCGATCGTGTGGCCACGGGCATGGAACAACTGAGCGAAAAACATCGCGAGATTCTGATTCTGAGAAACGTCCAGAATCTGGCTTACGAAGAAATCGCCGAAATCCTCGGCATCAGCGTGGGCACGGTGAAGAGCCGCATCGCCCGCGCCCGTGAGAGCCTCCGGGAGAAACTCGGAGGGGAAACGCTATGAACCAAAGAAAGTTCCTTCACCTTCTGAATCTCTACATCGATGGAGAGATTCCTTCGGCGGAAGCGGCCGAACTCGAGAGGGAGATTATAGCCAACCCCAGGCGTCGCAAAATCTACGACGACTATTGTCGGATACACCGGGCCACCCGGCTGGTGTATGAGCGCTTCCGCGAGGCCGCCGCCTCGCCGAGCATCGAATCGGTCCGCCTGTTTCAGAACGCGCCGGGCAGCGCCCTTGCGGCGCGCCGGGATCCGCGCCCCCGGTGGATGACGGTCCCGTGGCTGACGCTGATCGGCGGCGGGGCCGCGGCAGCCTCGATCGCCCTGGCGTTCATGATCGCCGGAAATGGATCGGAAACCGGCGCCACTGCGCCCGGGATTCTGGCGAAGACGCCGGTTTCGGCCCCGCAGCCCGAAGATGCGAGCTTCGCGGCGCCTTTTGCCACCCCGGTGCGGTCGGATCCCTACCTCGCCCAGGAGCCGGTGAATCGCGCCAGTCCGTTCTCGCTCGATTCCGCCGATTCCGCGCCTGTGGAGGCGGCGTCGACGCCCGCGCCCATCTTGTCCGTCACCTCGACCGCTTCTTCGATCGAATCGCAGATCTCCTCGCCGTTTGGGATTGTGCGTCCGCTCAATGAAATCCAGCCGGTCCTGATCGGCCTTCCCGCTGCCTCCAACCCGTCAGATCACGGTCGTGTCTTCCGCGGTTCCGACGAAGCGAAGCCCGTCGAATTGGAGCCGGTCGGCTTTCTGATTCATCGTTAGCATCTGCTTGCTTTCCTGTCCGGGCATCCCCCCAGCCCGAAACACCCCGACTACCCCGATAGCGCTCGCCGGACCAGCTCTTCGGTCGATGCCGTGGATCCGAGCGCTCCAGAGGCTTTGACGACCGCCTTTTCCGCATCGGGAAACTTGTAGCCGAGCGTCACGAGCGCCTTCACGGCGTCTGTAATCTGCGACTCGGGCGAGCGCGCGGCGGCATTTCCACCGGCTCCGAGGCCCGCTCCGGCGGGGGCGGACATCGCGCTCGAGATCGATGGGCCGAGCTTGTCCCTCAACTCCACGACCAGGCGTTCCGCGGTTTTCTTGCCGATGCCGTGGCATTTCGAGAGGAGCCCGACATCGCCGTCGAGGATCGCGGTCCGCAACACCGGAATGGAAAGCCGGCTCAGGATGGTGAGCGCGACCTTCGGCCCGACGCCGGACACGTGCTCGACCAGCAGCTTGAAAAAGTCCCGCTCCTCCGTCGTGGCGAAACCGTAGAGCGCCTGCGAATCCTCCCGGTAAACCGCCACGGTCGAGAGCCGCACCTCGGCGCCCGGCTGCGGAATGCGCTCGGCGGTCGTGACCGGAACGTGCACCTCGTAGCCGACGCCGTGGACTTCGATGACCGCGCTGAGCGGCGAGACGGAAACAACGGTTCCCTTGAGGCTGACGATCATGCGGCCTTGTGTAGGAGCGGCTTCGCGATTTGCGAGCGTGGAGAGTTGAAGAGTAAAGAACCCCGGAGCAAGCTCCGGGGCATTGACGGAAATGTAGGAGCGGCT
>CAZFCY010000116.1:0-15932 GCA_964517665.1 uncultured Opitutaceae bacterium
CGCCGGTCGTCTCGGCCGCGGAGGTGCTCGGCATCCAGCAGGCCGTGCCGCAGGTCTTCGTCGAGGATTCGGTGCTGGATTTCATGTTGCGGATCGTCGGCGCGACACGCACCGAAAGCGAGTTCAAGGCGGGCATCAGCGTGCGCGGGGCGCTCGCGCTCAAGCTCGCCGCCCAGGCCGCGGCGCTGTTGTCGGGGCGGGACTTCGTCGTGCCGGACGACGTCTCGGCGGTGGTGATGGATGTGTTCGTTCACCGCCTCGCGTTGTGTCGTGCTTTTACGGATACACTGGAGGAGCGGCGGGTCGTCACGAGCGTGTTGAAGCGCATCATCGCCTCGATTCCCGAGCCGGTCTGAGCGCGGGCTGAAACGAGGAGATGGCGTCGGCGCATCAGACTCTCGCTCGAAACGATCCGGTCTGGCTGCGGGCCGACGCGGGGCGGAGCGATCGGGGGTTCGGTTTTCTGCGGACGATGGTCGCGCTCGTCATTCCGCCCAAGGGCCAGAAGGTGACGCCGACCAGGGCCGGGATCATTTTCATCCTGGTCGCGCTGGGCATCGGCGTCGCGGCCTATAACACATCGAGCAACATCCTCTTCATCGCGCTCTCGCTGCTGCTTTCGACCATCATCGTCAGCGGGCTGCTCTCGTGGCTGAACTTCCGTGGCGCCGCCTGGCGGGTGTCGTTGCACCCGCCGTTTCGCGCGGGGGAGACCGCCGTCGTGGGCCTCGAGGTGCTCAACCACAAGCGCGTGCTCCCGACCTACAGCCTTGGTTTCGATTTCAAGACCTCCGGCGGCGCGAAGGGGAAGCTCATCTTGCGCTCGCGGCTCGATCCCGGCTCGAAGCGGCGGATGGAATGGCACTTCCGCCCGGCCCGTCGTGGTCGCGAGCTGGTCGAGATGTCCGGCGTCAGCTCGCAGTTTCCCTTTGGTTTTCTGCAGAAGCGTTTTGGCGGCCGGATCGCGCAGGAGGTGCATGTCTGGCCGCCCCGCGTGGCTTACGAAGCGCGCTTCACCTGTCTTTTCGCGCCCGAGTCCTCGGGCGAGGTGTTCAACCGCGCGGGCTCGGGCGCGGAGTTCGTCAACCTGCGGGATTATCAACGCGGCGACTCGGTGCGGCAGGTGCACTGGAAGGCGACCGCGCGCCAGGGCCGCCTGATGGTGCGGCAGCCGCTGGCGGAACACCAGATCGGGTTCTGGCTGCATCTCGAGACTTCGAGCGCGATCTGGCGGAGACCGGAACAGTTCGAAAAACTGTGCGGTTTCGCGGCCGCCCTGGCCGAGGATCTCTTTCGCGAGCAACGCCTCGTCGGCGCGATCGTCAACGACGACGCGCCCATGCCGATCCGCCGCATGGCCGATCTCGAGTTGCTGCTCGACCAGATCTCCGTGCTCGAGCCCATCGATCGCCATCAACCGGGCCGCTCGCTGCCGTCGCCCAATATCATTCGTTTCGAGCCGGCGCTGCCGGATGGAATCCATGCCTTCGTGCGCGGACAGAAAGCGGCCTCAGCTTAGCCTCGAGGATCTGCTCCACCTGCGCTGGCAGTTGGGTGGCGCGCTCGCGCTGCTGTCGGTGTGGACGCTCTTTTATCTCGAGGCGGCGATCTGGCCGGTCGGCCTCGTGGCGACGGCGGCGATCCTGATCGCGATGGCGTTCCCCGCGCTGCCCGGACGCGTGCCGCGAGCGCTCTGGCAGGGCGGCATGCCCGCGATCGCGGTGTTCTTCGCCATCGATCTCTACACGCAGGAATTGATCCCGGCGTTCGTGCGGCTCACCGTCCTGCTCGTGCTCTATCGGGCCGTGGCGCACCGGACGCGGCGCGAGGATCTGCAACTGGTTGTCCTCTGTCTGTTCCTCATCGTGGTGACGGGCGTGTTGACCGTCTCGATCGCGTTTGCGGCGCAGATCGTGGCGTTCACCGCGGTCGCGATGGCCTATCTGTTTGTCGTCAACCTGATCCGCGACGCGCAAAACGAGACGGATGAACTGCCGCCGGCGCAGTGGGCGTTGATCTCGCGCAAGCGCCTGCTTCAGCGCGTCTGGGGAAACATCGACCTGCGCATGTTCGCGCTCGGGTGCGCGCTGCTCGGCGCCGTCGTCGCGATCTCGACCGCGATCTTTCTCGGCATGCCGCGCTTCCAGATGGACGGCACGCTGAGCCTTTTTCAGTTCAACCGCTCGCGCAGCGTGACGGGGTTTGCGGAAAGCATCGCGCTCGGGGAGATCACCGAGATCACGCAGGATCATTCCGTCGCCATGCGCGTGGATGTCCCGCAGGGCGTCATGCGGCCGACCGTGCCGTACTGGCGGATGGTCGTGCTCGACGAATACGGGGCGGGCGCGTTTCGCGTCTCGCGCGCCGTGCAGGCGAAGGTCGGCGCCCGCGCGATCGCCGCGCGCGAGTTCGCGCCGGAGTGGTGGCCGGATCCGCCGGGCGCGGGCCTGGACGACGCGCCGCCGGAGCCCGCCCACACCGTGTTTCTCGAGGGCGGGATCAGCCGCTACCTTCCGCTCCCGGGAGCATTCAATCGTATCCGTTTCAAGGATACAGAGCACATCGTGCCGAACCCGGTGTTCGGGCTGGTCTCCACTCCGCGCCAGAGCGCGGGGCTTTTCAGCTATCAGATCGAGGGAGGCGACTTCAGCGGCGTGGTTCCCGATCCGGACTTTGGCGAGACGGTCTTGAAGTCGCCGCCACGAGGCCGGCCGGAGGCGGGCGCGGAGGACGCGCAGTTCCTGTATCGATTGCTCAACTATCCGGCGACGACCACCGCCGTTCCCGTCGACGCGGAGGATCGCGCCTATCTCCGGTCGGCGGTCGAGACGATCACGGGCGGCGAAACGCTCGACGCGCCAACCTTCGCGCAACGGGCCTGCGCGTTTCTCGCCGAAACGCATGCCTACTCGATGTCGGTGGCGTTGGACGACGCGGATGCCGGGAGCGATCCCGTGACGCGCTGGATGCGCTCGGGGCTCGCCGGGCATTGCGAGTTTTTCGCGTCGGCCTTCACGCTTCTCGCGCGCACGGCGGGCTTTCCCACCCGGGCGATCACGGGTTTCAAGGGCGGTTCGTGGAACGCGTACGAAAATTACTACATGGTGCGCAATTCCGACGCCCACGCCTGGTGCGAGGTTTTCGATGGCGAGGGCGCCTGGTTTCGCGTGGATCCGACACCCGGCGCGGGCGGCGCGAGAGGCGGGCCCGAACTGGAGACGGCGCTGGCCGCGATGGTCGGCGACCGGAGCATGTCCGCCTATTTCGACAGCCTGAGGATGATCTGGTACCGGCGCATCGTGAGCTTCGACGAGCGAAGCCAGCGCGAAGTCGTCGGCTCGCTCAAGAGCGCGGGCGGCAGGGCCGCCTCGGGCGCGGGCACGCTGCTCGGGCGCGCCTTCGACGGGTTTCTCGCATGGATGCATCGCCCGTGGACGCTGCAGGGCCGCGCGGGCCTGATTTATCTTTTCGCGATCGGCGTGGCCGTCTTCCACATCGCGCGGCGGTCGGGCGCGCGTGTATCCGATTTATGGGGACGGCTCGCGCGCGGCGAGGCGGCGACGCGCCGTCGCGCGGGCGCGCTCCTGCGCCGCCTGCAACTGCGGCTGGCGGAGCCGCGCGCGCACGACCGGTGGGATCCCGCGAGGGCGCGCGAACTCGAGGAGAAGCTGAGCGTGATCCGCTACGGCCGGAGCGACCGCTGGCCCGAGCCGCTGCCGGTCTTCCGGGCCGCGCGCCGGCTGCTCTGAAAGCCGGAACTTTGTCTCGTACGTTACAGGAAAGTGGCCATTGACGTTTTGGAAGACGGCGCACGCCGTGCGGAGTTGCCAGGCTGTTGCTTGATTGCTTTGCTCGCCGTCGATGTCTGATTTTTGCCAGGCTTTCGGCTCGATGGGAAGATGACGTCCCGCCCCGACAACCCTGCGATGAAGACTCCATCCCAGCCGCAACCGGCCCACCGTGCGGCGGCTAGCGCGGTGTTCGCAAAATCGTTGGTCCTAAAAGCGGCGATGAATCGCCGCACTCCAGAGCATGCGGCGCAATATGGAGCGCGGCGATTCATCGCCGCTTTTGGTCGCATCCGCGCCTCTCGCACGCACGCCCAAATTGCCCACGCAATTCGCGAACGCTACACTGGATGCTTTATCGGCGCAGCGCTGCTCGGATCATTGCTTCAGACCGGCTGCCGGGACCAGGAAACGCCGGCGTTTGCGATGATGGCGGCGCCCCCGGAGCGAATCGATTTCAACCGGGACATTCGCCCGATCCTGAACGAGAGCTGCGTGGTCTGCCACGGTGGGGTGAAGATGTCGGGAAACATTTCCTTCGTCTTTCGCGAGGAGGCGACCCGGGCCGGCGAATCGGGCCGCATCACGATCAAACCCGGGGAGCCGGAAAATTCGGCGTTGATCGCGCGGCTGACCACGAGAGATCCCGAGAAGCGGATGCCGCCGGTCGATCACGGCGATGCGCTCGCGCCGGAGCAAATCGCGCTCTTCCGGCAATGGATCGAAGAGGGCGCACAGTGGGCTGAACACTGGGCTTTCGTCGCGCCCGAGCCGCAGGCCGTGCCCGGCCTCGATCCCGCCGCGGCGGCGCGTGCGCGCACTCCCGTCGATCGCTTCATCATCGATCGGCTGGCCAGGGAAAATCTCGCGCCCGCGCCCGAAGCCGATCGCGCGACGCTCCTGCGTCGCCTCTCCTACGATCTCACCGGTCTTCCGCCCACGCCGGCGGAGGTGGATGCTTTTGTGCACGATCGCTCCCCCGACGCCTACGAGAAGCAGGTCGAGCGACTGCTCGCCTCGCCGCGCTATGGGGAGCGCTGGGCCTCGCTCTGGCTCGACCTCGCGCGCTACGCGGACACGAAGGGCTATGAAAAAGACCTCGGGCGTTCGATCTGGCAGTATCGCGACTGGTTGATCGATGCGTTAAACCGCAACCTTCCTTACGACCAGTTTGTCATCGAACAGCTCGCGGGCGATTTCCTGCCGGACGCGACGCTCGGCCAGCGGGTCGCAACGGCCTTTCACCGCAACACCCAGACCAACGACGAGGGCGGCACCTCCGACGAGGAATTCCGGCTGGCGGCGGCGCAGGATCGCGCGGTCACCACGTGGTCGGCCTTCAACGGCGTCACGTTCAATTGCGTGCAGTGTCACTCCCACCCCTACGATCCGATCCGGCACGAGGAATATTATACCTTCCTCGCGTTCTTTAACTCTTCGCGCGACGCCGATTACGAGAACGAGTACCCCACGCTGCGCGTGCCGGATGACCCCGCGCGCAACGCGGAGGCGCTTCGGCTGCAAACCGAAATCGACGCCCTGCGCCGCGAAAAGGTCGAGGCCGGCAGGCGGTTGGAGGGCGAGCCGAAGATGTGGCGGCCGCAGTCCATCGCGGCGGCCGAAGCCGAGCCGGAAGTCGATTTCGAATTGAAGGACGGCGAGGCGTTCGCGCACGGAAGCGTTCCCACGAAAGTGCGATACGACCTGTTCCTTGAAGATCCGGCGAGCGAAGTGGCGGCCCTGCGCATCGAGGCGCCGCCGATCGATGCCGGCCGGGCGCGCCATACGCCCGAACCAGGGTTCATCGTGGATAAGATCGAAGCGTGGGTGATTCGCGCCGACGGCGTGGAGGAGCCGGTGACATGGGGCAGTTTCTGGGGAGATTCGTCCGTCCTCCCCGAGGCGCTGCAAGGCAAGCTGAAAGAGTTGAACGACAAATCGGCCGGGAAGGACGCGAAGCCGGCGCCTCCCGCGGCGACATTTCCCGAGCTTCCGCCGGGCGGTTTTTCCGCGACGCCTTCGCTGTCTCGCACCCGTTGGCTGGCGGCCGTTCCCGCGGAGCCGGTAAAGCTGAACCCCGGCGAGCGGTTGAAGATTCGTTTATATCATAGTGGGATGATTTCAACCAAGCCGGCCCCGGTCCGCCGCGTGCGGCTTTCGAGCAGTGCCGACCGGCGCTGGACCGGACTGGCTCGCGCGACGAAAGCGGAGGAAAAATGGCGGAGCATCGATCAACTGGAGGATCAGTTGCTCGCCATCTCCGGGACGCAGGTTCCGGTGATGCGGGAGCTTCCGGCCGATCAGCGGCGTGAAACCCGGCTGTTCGATCGCGGCAACTTCCTGGAGAAGACCGGCGAGCCGCTCGTCGCGGATGTGCCGGAGCTTTTCCCGCCGTTGCCGGAGGACGCGCCGCGCAACCGGCTGACGCTCGCGCGCTGGCTGTTTTCGCCGGAACAGCCGCTCACGGCGAGGGTCGCGGTGAACCGTTATTGGGAGCAGCTCTTCGGCCTTGGCATCGTCGAGACGTCCGAGGATTTCGGCAGCGTCGGCCTGCCCCCCAGTCACCCGGAGCTGCTCGACTGGCTGGCCCTGCATTTCCAAAACGACCTGGACTGGGACGTGAAGGCGCTGTTGCGCGAGCTCGTCTCGAGCGCCACCTACCGTCAAAGCGCAGCGGTCACTCCCGATCTCCTTGCCAGGGATCCGCGCAACCGCCTGCTCGCCCGCGGCCCGCGCAACCGGCTGAGCGCCGAGATGGTGCGCGACGGCGCGCTCTTTGCCAGCGGGCTGCTCAGCCCGAAGATGCACGGACCGCCCGTCATGCCGCCACAGCCCGAAGGCGTATGGAATACTGTGTATAGCGGCGGCATGAAGTGGGAGGAGTCGGAGGGCGAGGACCGCCATCGGCGCGCGCTCTATGCCTATTTGCGACGGAGCTCCGTATATCCCAGCTTCCTCACCTTCGATGCTCCCACGCGCGATGTTTGCGTGGTTCGGCGACTTTCCACCAACACGCCTCTGCAGGCCCTCGTCACGCTCAATGATCCGGTCTATGTGGAAGCCGCCTCGGCGCTGGCCCTGCGCATGCGGAAAGCCGGCGGCGCCACGGTGAGAGACAGGATCGCGTTTGGCTTCCGCCTCGTCGCCACGCGGAGCGGCACGGAAGCGGAGCTCGAGCCGCTCTTATCGCTGTATGACAAGGGCCTGGAATATTATACCATGGACTTTTGCGCGCTGCAGGAAACGGGCGCGAACGATGAAACTCACGCCGCCCTGACCGCCGTCGCATCCGCGCTGCTCAATATCGATGCCGCCCTCGCCAGGTGAGCGCTGAAATGGAAAGGAACCAACACTCATGAGCCTCGAAGAAAGTTTGCTGCGCACATTGAGGTCGGAGCGCCTTCGGGCGGAGACCCGGCGGCATTTTCTGCGCACCTGCGCCACGGGAATGGGCGCGATGTTTCTCGGCGGGCTTGGCCATCGGCTGGCGGCCTCCACTCCGCTCGATTTCACACGAAATCCGTCCGCTCCGCTGGCGCCGCTCGCCCCGCAGTTTGCCGCGAAGGCGCGGCGCGTCATCTACCTGCACATGGCGGGCGCGCCCAGCCAGCTCGAGCTTTTTGAATACAAGCCGGACCTGCAGAAATTGAACGGGCAGCTCTGTCCGCAGTCGTTCCTCGAAGGCAAGCAGTTCGCCTTTATCACCGGCGTGCCGAAGATGCTCGGCGGGCAGTTTCCGTTTCATCAAGCCGGCAGGAACGGGACCTGGATTTCCGATCGGCTGCCGCATTTCGAGCGGCATATCGACGATGTTTGTTTCATTCGCTCGATGCGCACCGACCAGTTCAACCATGCGCCCGCGCAGTTGCTCGTGCAAACGGGCTCGCCCCGGCTCGGCGGAGGCGCGTCGTTCGGCTCCTGGGTGACCTACGGACTGGGCGCCGAGAACCAGAACCTGCCGGGATTCATCGTGCTCGTCTCGGGCGGGAACACGCCGGACGGCGGCAAATCGCTCTGGAGCTCCGGTTTTCTGCCGAGCGTATATCAAGGCGTGCAGTGTCGGGCCAAGGGTGATCCGGTGTTATATCTTTCCAACCCGCCCGGTGTCGGCCGCAACCTTCGTCGCCAGGTGCTGGACGCGATTGGGGAGGTCAACCGCGAGAGCTTCGAGAACAGCGGCGATCCCGAGACGTTGACGCGCGTGGCGCAATACGAGATGGCGTTTCGCATGCAGCTCGAGGCGAGCGACGCGCTCGATCTTTCGAAGGAGCCGAGGCACGTCCATGAAGCCTACGGCACGAGTCCCGGCGAGGAGAGTTTCGCCAACAACTGCCTGCTGGCCCGCCGGCTGGCAGAGCGCGATGTGCGTTTCATCCAGCTTTATCATTGGGGGTGGGATTCGCACGGCGCCTCGGCCAAGGAGGCGCTTAATCGCGGTTTTACGGATCGATGTCGTGAGACGGACCGGCCGGTCGGGGCGTTGCTCGACGACTTGAAGGCGCGCGGGCTGCTGGAGGATACGCTGGTGATCTGGGGCGGCGAGTTTGGCCGCACGCCCATGCAGGAGAATCGCGGAGGCGCCGAGATGGAGTTTGTGGGCCGCGATCACCATCCGGGCGCCTTCACCATCTGGATGGCGGGCGGCGGGATCAAACCGGGCAGCTACGGTTTGACCGACGAAGTGGGCTACGAGATCGTGGAAAATCCGGTGGAGGTTCGCGATCTCCACGCCACCATTCTCCGTCAGCTTGGATTCGATCATCACAAGCTGACGTATCCGTTCCAGGGCCTCGATCAAAAGCTCACGACCGTGAGGCCGGCGAAGGTCATTCGCGAAGTGTTGTTATAAGTGTCCATTCGTGGCTCAACTGAATCGTTCCGTTCCGCCTGGTTGAAGGCTGTTATATTAACCATGCTGGCGGCTTCGCCTGCCTTGTTGTTGCTCGCGGGGCGGGCGCCTTGGGAGTGGCTCGCGCCGTTTCTTGGGCGCTTTCATCCGGTGGTGTTGCACTTCCCGATCGCGCTCCTGTTGCTCGCCGGAGGGTTGGAGATGGCGCAGGTGGCGAGCCGCGGCCGGTGGACGTTTCCGCTGCGGTTGGTGCTTTTTCTTGGGGGCATCAGCGCCGTGACAGCGGCCGTGCTCGGCTGGTTGCTGATGCACGCCGACGAGGTCGAGGGCGCGCTCGTCGAACGGCACCAGCAGGGAGGCGTGGTGCTTGCGATCCTCTCGCTGCTGACGCTTTTTGTCTATTTGGCGCCGTGGAGGATGGAGAAGCGATTCCCGCGCTACGCCGGTCGTGGCCTGCTCCTTGCCGTGTGCGCTGTGTTGCTGCGCACCGCGCACGATGGCGCTTCGCTCACGCACGGGGAGGATTATCTCGCGGAGTACTCGCCCTGGCGCGAGCCGTATGTCCCTCCGCCCTTCGCGTTTCCCATCGAGCAGTCTGTATTGGAATGGGACGTGTATGCGCACGTCGTGACCCCGATTCTGCAGGCGCGTTGCTTCGAGTGCCACGGCGCGAGGAATATTAAAGGCGGTCTCGATCTGGAAACGTGGGCCGATCTTCAACGCGGGGGAAAGAGCGGCGCCGCAATCGTCGCAGGCGAGCCGGACGAAAGCCTCCTGCTGAAGCGCATCGATCTTCCCTTCGATCATCAGGACCACATGCCGCCCCGCCGCCGGCCGCAGGTTCCGCCGGACGAGAAGGCGCTTCTGCGGCGCTGGATCATGCTTGGCGCTCCGGCGCAGGGCACGCTGGCCGAGGTGAAATTCAGCAACCGGCTGCTCAGCGTCGTCGGCAGGCTGCCCGAGAGTCTGAGCAACAACACCGCCCCCGTTCCCGATGCCGCGATGAAGGAGATCGATCCTGCGGAAGTCGCGAAGCTCCGGACCGGGCTTGCGCCGGCCGTGGCCGCGTTGCAGGCGAAGTACCCTTTCGTTCTCAGCTATGAATCGCGCCAGTCAGCCGACCTGCATCTCAACGCTGCATTGCTGGGCGGGAGGTTTGGCGATGCCGACCTGGCGGCATTCGCGCCCGTGGACTCGAAAATAGTCCGCGCGGATTTCACCGGCACTGCCATCACGGATGGCGCGGCGGGCGCGATCGCCGCGATGAAACGGCTGCGTGTGCTTCGCGTGGGCGAGACGGACGTCACGGATGCTTTCGTGGAAGCGCTCGGTTCCCTCGACCAGTTGGAGTCTCTGAGCGTTTACAACACATCGATCACAACGACGGCCGTGCCTCAACTGGCGCGCATGGGCGGCTTGCAGAAGATCTATGTGGGCCGAACAAAAATCTCCGACGATCAAGGCTCCGCCGCATCTCTGCGTGGAAAACTGATCTTCGCCCACATCGCCGCACCCGAACCCCCGCCCGAAGAGCCCGCGGTCGAAACTCCGCAACCTCCGCCCGCGGCTGGGAAATAGCCAGGCATCGCCGCGCGGCCGCTGCTCTCCAAGACCAGAATTCTGTCTCGTACGTTACAGAAAAGTGGCCCGTGGGAGCTACGGGGCGCGTGAGGAAAGTCGAGGCAGGTTGTTTGCTGCGATCGGGTTGGCCGGGGCGGGTTGGGGGTGTTTTTCGAAGTAGACGTCGAGGACCTGTTTGGCGATCGGGGCGGCGACGGCTCCGCCGGCGTTGAGTTCGTCGGGCTCCTCGCCGACGACGACGAGGACGACGGCGATCTCGGGATTCGGGATCGGGCCGAAGGCGAGAAACCATGCCAGCTCGAGCATGCCGCGAGGCGTCTGCACCTGAGCCGTGCCGGATTTTCCGGCGAGCCGGACGCCGGGAATCGCCGCCAACCGGCCGGTTCCGATCTGCACGACTTGCTCCATCCCTTCGAGCAATGCGCGGTGATCGCCGGGCGAAAGTCCGAGGGATTGGTTTCCGGCGACCACCATCGGCCGGCCGTGCTCGCGCCGGGAGATCGTCGGCACGGTGAGCGTTTCGCCGCGCGCGAGGGAGGCGGCGAAGCACGTCATCTGGAGCGGCGTGAGGCGAAGAAATCCCTGGCCGATCGCGACGTGCGCCGTGTTGCCGGTCGTCCAGCCTTCGGAGCGGTCGGCCATCTTCCACGCGGGGTCGGGCACGAGCATCCTCGTGGCCTCAAACGGCAGGTCGATGCCCGTCGAATGGTCGAGTCCGAAGCGGCGCGCCTCGGTGGCCAGTTTCTCGATCCCGAGATCGATGGCCGTCCTGTAGAAATAGACATTGCAGCTCGCGCGAATGGCGTCCCTGAGTTTCATGGGGCCGTGACCGTTGCGGCGGTGGCAGACGAAACGTTGCCGGCCGATCATGAGATAACCCGGGCAGTCGACGACGGTCTCCGGCGTGATCGTGCCGGCGCGCAGGCCGGCGATGGCGGTGACGAGCTTGAAGGTGGAGCCGGGCGGGTAGAGGCCTTGCATGGCGCGGTTGATCCATGCGCCGCGATCCTCGATGTCCGCGAAGGTTTCGTTGCTGATATAAGGCGTGAGATCGTTCAGGTCGTAGTCGGGCCGGCTCACCATCGCGAGGATCTCGCCGGTGCGCACGTCCATCACGACCATCGCGCCCTCGCGCGTGCCGAAGGCGTTTTCGCCCGCGCTCTGGATGTCGATGTCGATGCTGCTGTGGAACGCGTTGCCCGTGACCGGCGGTTTGTTTTCCACCATTTCGACTTCGAAGCCGGATGGATCGACGACGAGAATCTCGCTTCCGGTCTGGCCCTGGAGCTGTGAGTCGAATGCCTTTTCGATGCCGTCCCGCCCGATCGAGCCGCGCGAAAAGAAGGTCATGAGATCGCTTCCCGGCAGGCCCTCGGTGGGGATGTCGAGCGTGGAAGTGACGTAGCCGAGCGTGTGCGCCGCGGTGCTGCCGTAAGGGTAGTGGCGCGTGAGCGAAGAATAGATCTGAACCGGCGAATTCTGCGGCAGTTGCTCGACCAGCTTCGCGAATTCACCGGGCGTGAGGTCGTCGAGGAGCGGGTAGGGAAGCAGGGGTTGTTGAGAATAATGGGTCTCGAGATTTTTCTGATCGACCGTGAACCTCGCGCCGAGGATGTGGCTGCATTCGTCGAGGCTCTTCTGCACCACGCTGGCGCGCGCGGTGGAGGAAAACCAGGCCAGCCGCCGCGCGCGCGACAGCCCCTCGGGCGGCCCGGGGCGTTTGTTGTCGCGGACGTCGCGCACCAGTTGCCACTCGGCCGTGAGGAAGGCGGGCCGCAGATCGGAGAAGAAAACGACGGCGGAGAAGCGCGGGCGGTTGGCGACCAACACGCGCCCTTCGCGATCGTAGATCTCGCCGCGCGGACCCGGCACGAGGATGCGGCGCCGGTTCTGCAGGCGCTCGCTCTCGAGAAATCCCTCGCTGCTGAAAATCTGCCGGTAGGCGAGGCCGGAGAAGAGCACGAGCACGAGCACGACGATGACCACGTAGAAAAACGCGATCCGCGGCTTCACGGACGAATGGGCTTCGATGATGCTCACGACGATTCGCGGAGTTCGGTTTCAAGATCGAAACCGAAAAGGCGCAGGAGCGCGAGTTGCCAGGCGAAAAACCAGCCGCAGATCGCGCACAACAAGACCTGCGAGACGAGCAGATCGGTCGCGAGACGAATGCTCATGTGCGGACTCGCGGCGGGAGGAAGCGCGACGGTCAGGACGACGAAGAAGCCGAGATTCACGATCAGCGCGGTGAGCAGCGCGCTGGTGCGGTCGTAGCGATTGAATGTGCCGCGCACGGCAACCGTCACGCCGATCGTCACGACGGATGGGATGACGAGCAGCCCGTGAGGAACCGGCAGGGCGGCCTCCATCGAGAGCGCGGTGAGAATCCCGGCGATGAGCGCGTAACGGAGGTTGAGCCGCAAGCTGACAAATGCCAGCGGCAGTCCGATCAGGAGCAGGTACACGGAGCCGGCTCCGAAGCCGAGCGAGAGGTGGGTGAGGTGATGATTGGCCTGCGAGACGAGCCAGAGGAAAAACGCGTTTCCCGCAAAGGCCACCAGCCAGCGCATGTCCGATCGCATCGTCAGTTTCCTTGCAACGGGATGAGCACGGCGACCTCGGTCAGCGCGCCGAGCCGCTCGTCGAGGATGACTTCGCCTTCCTTGAACAATCCGTTCGGCGCCGTGCGCAGCGCCTCGACTCTTCCGATCGGCAATCCCGGGGGAAACACGCCGCCGAGGCCGGAGGTGACGAGCAGGACGGGCTGCGTCGGCGAGGCCTCGATGTCGCCGGGCACGAATTCGGCCAGGCCGCGCGGATTCGAGAAACTGGGATTCGACAACCCGCGGAAACTGATCGGGCGCGGATCGCCTTCGAAGTTCGCCGCGAGCCGCACCTGTTGCGAACTCACCAGATCGACGATCGAGGTGTAGGCGCGCACCTCGCGGACCGTGCCGACCACGCCGCCGGTGAAGACGACGGGGGCGCCTTCGCGGATGCCGTAGTTCTTTCCCTTGCGGATGATGATCTGCTGCCACCAGGCGGAGAACTCGCGCTTGTCCACGCGCGCCACCTCGTAGCGAAAACCGTCGCGCACGGGCAGGTTGAGCAGCCGCTCGAGCCGGCCGACCTCGTCGCGCAGCGAATCGTATTCCCGGATGCGCAGCTCGTAGGCGGCGTTGAGGCGGGCGAGGTCGCGGCCGGCCTCGATGAGTTCGTTTTTCGAGCGCACGCGCGTGCTCCAGAACTCCTGCAGGTCGCGCGCGTGCGAGATCACGAGGTTGGCCGGCGCCTGGAATTCGTAGAAGCTGACCCGGGCGAGGGACTTGATCGCGGTCGGGAGAATCAACCACGCCGCCAGCACGAGCGCGAGGGCGAGAAACGGGCGGGTTTGCAGGAAGCGCTTCTTCGGCAAGGAATCAGATCAGGAAATCCGAATCTCGAAGTTCGAAATCCGAAACAAATTTAAATGAACAAAGCCTGAAACGGTGGGTTCGATCCTCGAGGTCGAAGCGGGCTGGCGCATCCGCGGGTTTCCTCATTCCGTGCTTTTATTGACTCGGAAGCGGTTTCGGATTTCGAGATTCGGATTTCGGACTTTTCCGGCGGCGGATCAGTTCTTGGTTTCCGTCGTCACGTAATTGAGGAGGAAATTCAAGTCGGCGAGCACGGCTCCGGTTCCGTTCGCCACCGCGCTGAGCGGATCCTCGGCCACGATGACGGGCAGGCCGGTTTTCTCGCACAGCATCCGGTCGAGGCCGCGGAGGAGCGCGCCGCCGCCGGCGAGGACGAAGCCGCGATCGACGAGGTCGGCGGACAATTCCGGCGGGCAGCGCTCGAGGGCGTTGCGCACGGCCTCGACGATCGAGTTCACCGTGTCGCTGAGCGCCTCGCGGATTTCCTGGGAGGTGACGTGGATCGTCTTCGGCAGGCCGGCGACGGAATCGCGGCCCTTGACCTCCATCGTCAGCTCCTCGTCGAGCGGGAAGGCGGAGCCGATGCGCAGCTTGATCTCCTCGGAAGTGCGCTCGCCGATGAGGAGGTTGTAGGCGCGCTTCATGTAGTTGATGATGGCGGCGTCGAGTTCGTCGCCGCCGACGCGGATGCTCTTGGCGAAGACCACGCCAGCCAGCGAGATGATGGCGACTTCGGTGGTGCCGCCGCCGACATCGACGATCATGTTCGCGGCCGGCTCTTCGACGGGCAGGCCCACGCCGATCGCCGCGGCCATGGGTTCCTCGAGCAGCATCACCTCGCGCGCGCCGGCGTGCATGGCGGACTCCTTCACGGCGCGTTTCTCGACTTCGGTGATGCCGGAGGGAATCGCGATGACCACGCGCGGCGGGATGATTTTCCCGGTGTTCTGCACCCTCCGGATGAAGTAGCGGAGCATCTCCTCCGTGATGTCGAAGTCCGCGATCACGCCGTCCTTCATCGGCCGGATGGCCGTGATGTTGCCCGGGGTGCGGCCGAGCATGCGTTTGGCTTCGTCGCCCACCGCCAGGACCTTCCGGGTGGAGGAATGAATCGCGACCACCGACGGTTCACGCAGGACAATTCCCTTGTCCTTGACGTAGACGAGCGTGTTAGCGGTTCCGAGGTCGATGCCTATATCGTTCGAGAATACGCCGAAGAGGTTGCGCAACATATGGTTGGGAGGAGACGCGGGCCGGTTCCTCCGGAATCAATGTTCCGGCGTCGGATGTGTCAAAGGCAATCTGGCTCGAAACGACGAAGAGAACCGCTGGATATGTCGAACTTACGGCGCGCGTCCGGGCTTGGCCGGGGTCTTGGCGGTTCCATTCTTGGTGGCGGCGTGCGTGTCGTCTTCTTCGATCGACGCGCGATCGTGGCGCTCGTCTTCGTCGATCTCAGTCGTCGCCTTTTTGAACTCCTTGATCGATTTGCCGAAGCCTTTCGCGAGTTCCGGGAGCCGCTTGGCTCCAAAAAGCAGAACGACGATGAAGAGGATCAGCAGGATCTCCCAAGGTCCGAACGGGCCGAGACCGGCCGCGAGAATCCCTGCAAGGGAAAGGGTCATGGTGGAAACGATATGCGTATAAACGCGGGTGTAAAGGTGGGAAGGGGGAGTGAGGGAATGAGGGAGCGAGGTGTTCTTCACCCTTCACTCCGGTCCTTTTCTCTCAAACGCCTCCGTTCTGGACGACTTTCTTGATGAACTGCTGCGGGTTGTCGAGCGGCTCGGACTCGAAGAATCCGTAGAGCTGGCGGATGCGCGTCGGGTGGCGCATCTTGCGCAGGGCCTTGGCCTCGATCTGGCGGATGCGCTCGCGGGTGACCTTGAACTGCTTGCCGACCTCCTCGAGCGTGCGGCTGTATCCGTCGACGAGGCCGAAACGCAGCGAGAGCACCTTGCGCTCGCGGTCGGTGAGCGAGTCGAGCACGTCGATGATCTTTTCGCGCAGGAGCGAAAACGCCGTCATGTCGTACGGGTTTTCCGCGCTCTTGTCCTCGATGAAGTCGCCGAAGCTGGTGTCCTCGCCGTCGCCGACGGGCGATTGCAGCGAGATCGGCTGCTGCGCCATTTTCATGATCTGCTGCACACGCTCGACGGGCAGTTGCATTTCCTCCGCGACCTCGTCCGGCGTGGGCTCGTGGCCGTATTCCTGGAGGAGTTGCTTTTGCACCTGCATCACCTTGTTGAGCGTCTCGATCATGTGCACGGGGATGCGGATCGTGCGCGCCTGATCGGC
>CAZFCY010000117.1:0-15849 GCA_964517665.1 uncultured Opitutaceae bacterium
CTGCTCCGGCCACTCCGGCCGCGTCACGGTGATCCGATACTCGCCCGTCGGCAGGTCCGCCAGGGTCGCCGGAGTCGTGCCCTTCTGCTCGCGCCCCTGCCCGCTCAACGCGTAGGCCAGCCCCGATGGCGACGAGGTCACCTGGAGCGTGCCGGTCGAGCGCGCCAGCGTGGCGGCCACGTGCGCGAACTCGTTTTCCTTCACCTCCACCTCGCCCCGCCACTCCTCGTGCCCGGCCAGCGTCATCACCACCGGATACTTCCCCAGCGTCACATCCGTGAGCGTCGCCGGCGTGCGCTCCCGCGCGAAGCCTCCCACCCGCGCGTCCGCCCCGGCGGGAGTCGACTCGACGATGATCCCGCCACGCGCCGCGATCCGCTCCACCGGTGGGACGGCGACGGGCGCGGCCGGCGCCGGCGCCGCCCGGCGCTCCGCTTCGAGCCGCGCCGCGAACGCCTCCTCCGCCACCCGGCGCTCGGCGGCGGGAACATGCACGCCAAAATACCAGGCCCCGGCGCCGGCCGCCACCAGCGCCGCCGCGCCCAGCCAGAGTCCGCGCCGCCCACGCGGCGCCGCGGCGGGGGAAGCGGCAGAGGAACCCTCGGAAACGCGGTCGGGGACGTCCGCGTCCACCGGGGGAGAAGCGGCTGCCGGTTCGGATCGCCGCCCCGGCCCGGTCCCGGGCAGGACCGCGATCGGAGCCTCGGCCGCCGCGACGGGGCGCGGCGAAACCACCGTCGGCGCATCCCCGATGGAATCACGCGGCGCCGCCCGCGCGGGCCCGGCGTTTCCATCCAGCCGCGACGCCACCTCGCGCGCGCTCGACGGCCGGTCCCCCGGATGCTTCGCCAGGCAGGCCGCGATCGTCTCCTCCCACGCCGCCGGGATCGGCGCGCCCTTCACCTCCAGTTCTTCGCGGCGCTCCGCCACAGGCGGCGGAATCTTGCCCTGCACCTGCGCGAAGATGTTCCCCGAGAAGAACGGCGGCTTGCCCGTGAGCAGCTCATAGAGCGTCGCCCCCAACGCGTAGATGTCGTCGGATGGCGAAGCCCTTTCGCCGAACATCTGCTGTGGGCTCATGTAGGGCGGCGAGCCCGAACTCGACGCCACCCGGCTCACCCGCGTGACCGATTCGGAGACCGAGGCCGAGATGCCGAAGTCGGCGATCTTGAGTTCGCCGTCGGCTCCGACCATCAGGTTGGCCGGCTTCAAATCGCGATGCACCACCCGGGCCCGCCGGTGGGCGTAGTCGAGGGCCTCCGCGATCTGGGCCACCCAGCCGGCCAGTTGCGCGGGTTCGAAGACCTCGTTCGGCTGCTGCAAGCGACGGCCGGTGAGCGTCGCGCCGTCGATCCACTCCATCGAGATGCCGGCCAGACCCTCGTCCTGATGAAAATCATAGACCCGCACGATGTGCGGATGCGACAGCTCGCGAGCGCGGCGCGTCTCACGCGCGAGATCGGCCACGGCGGCCTCGTCGTCGCCGACCAGCTCCGGCAGGAACTTCAGCGCCACGTCGAGATCGAGCTGGCCGTCGCGCGCCAGCCACACCATGCCCATGCCGCCGCGGCCCAGCAGGCGCGTCAGCGTGAAGCGCCCGAACACGCGCCGCCCGGCGGCGAAGCTGCGCACGGTCGCGCCGAAGTCGAGGTCGGAGGGGTCGGCCATGGGGCGCGGAATTTCTCGCGGACCGATAAAACGGTGTCAATACGGGGCGCGAGGGCAGGCCACGGAAGCGCAGGGACTGGTCGAGCGGCTCGAGTGGAGAGCTGTTCGGGATCATTCTCGTTCTCGCAATCTTTCTCGTTCTCCCATCTTCCCGCGCGGAAGAGGAAGAGAACGAGAATGAGAATGAGAATGATCGGGGGGAACGGCTTCGTCCCCGGTCACCCCGTCTTCTGCCAGCCCCACTCGCCGCCCGCGCCACTGCGCGGATCACACGCGCCACGGCAGGGCGCCCGTGGGTTCGTCCCACGCATAGGTGACGGTTTCACCACCGATGCGCCACACGCGCGGAGCCACGCTGTGCAGCCAGTCGAGCGGCTCGCAACCGCCCGGCGCGCCGCCGGAGAGCGCGGTCTGCATCGCGGCACGGAAGGCCGCTTTCTTTTCCGTGGTGATCGTGCGCGGATCGACCGAGACGAACAGCGCCGTGCCGCTGCGCGCGACGAGATCGAGAAACTGCCGGTCGAGTTCCCACGGCGTCTGTTCGGTGTGCGCGGCGCAGTCGGCGTCGCTGGCGAAAAATGCGCCGTGCTGCGGCAGGCGAAAGGCGAGCGTGTTGACGCCCATCCGCCGCGTGCGCTCCCAGACGCGGCCCGAGGTGTCGTCGCCCGTGCGCTGGATCTCGAAGATCCCCGCGCCGAGATGCCCGATGGTGTTGCAGCCGAGCAGCACGCCTTCGCCGATCCCTTCCCGCAGCGTGCGATAAAGGCGCAGGATGATCTCGGCGTTGGTGAGCGACCGGTCGGCGAAGTGCCAGCCCTCGTCCGTGAGATCCGCGCCCATTTCGAAACCCCACTTCGCGAAGATGTCGTAGGTCGAAAAGTCGTGCTTGATGAGGTCGTAGCCCCACGAGCGAACACGCGCGACGTCCTCGCGGATGAGCTCGAGATTTTCCGGCAGGGTGAGGTCGAGGGGCTTCTCCTCGGCGATACACGGCCCGGCTCGCAGCCGGCGTGGATCGTCCACCGTCATCAGCGCTGTGGGCCGCATCCAGATGCCGGGGCGCACGCCGAGTTTCTTCATGTCGGCCGCGAGCCCGGGCATGTCCGGAAAACGCGCCGGATCGCCCGCCGTCCACGGTCCGCCGGGGCACACCGTGCCCGGCGTCCAGCCCGCGTCGATGACGCAATAGGGCCGGTTCGCATGGCCCGACGCGATGTCGGCGAGGAAGGCCGCGTCGCGCCGCATCGCCTCCGCGTCGAAGTTGCGTCCATAGGCGTAATACCAGTTGTTGTTCCCGCAGACCGGGGCGGGGGCGAGCCGCGGCGCGGGACACAGCGCGCGGCAGAAACGGGCGAGCGCCTCGAAAGGCGTTTCGCCCTCGGCGGAGGAGGACGAAACGATCGTCGCCGCCGCGATCACGCGATCGCCCGGAACGCAGGCGCTGCCGCCGTTGCGAAAATCGAGCCACAGGGAAACACCGGCGGCATCCGTCGTCCAAAAACACAGCGCGGCCGGCTGGGTTTTCACTCCTGCGAGGAACGTCCGGCCGCTCGCGCCGTGATGAGCCGCGAAGCACCACGGCATCACCCGCTCGGGCTGGAGATGCCGCCACTGCAGATCGCCGTAGCCGCGCTCCCAATGGTCGCCCAGAAACAGCGCGTCCGCGGGAAACGTCGTTTCCCACCGCAGGACCATGCGCGCAAGCGGCGCGCTCGGGCAGGCGACGCGCACATCGATCCCGCCGGGCGTCTCCTCGAGTTCGACCTCCGCGCGGGCGGACGTGAAGCGCGCGCCCTGTCGGCGGGCCGGCTCGAGCCGCGAATGCTCGTGCTCGATAAAGATCCGCGCAGGCACGGCGGGCAGCAGCGCGATCATGGGCAGGCCAGCCGCGTGCGCGCGCGGCGCACTCGCGAGCGAGGAACCGAGAAGCATGGAGCCGGCGCCGAACTTCGCGGAGCCTCGCAGAAACTCGCGGCGGGAGGGGTCATGAGATGAGAAAGGCATGGTCGATCGAACGGGGAATTCAAGGAGACTGGCCGAACTTTTGGCGAAAAGCGGCAGCCAAGGCGCCCTGTTCATCCGGCTGGATTCTCGGCTGCGCGGCAACCTCGCGCATGCGCTCCCGCGCCGCCGCCAGATTTCCGGAACTGATGGCATGAAAAGTCAGCGCCGAAAGCGCCGGCGGATACCCCGGCTCGGCGCGCAACGCGTGCCGCAACGCGCGCACGGCCTCGTCTTCGCGATCGAGCTGCAACAAAAGCCGGGCCAGGTCCATGAACGCATCCGCTTCATTGGGCCGCAGGCGCGTGGCCGCGTGAAAATCGGCCAACGCGCCCTCGTGCTGACCGTCAGCCGCCCGGCGGCGCGCCCGGTCGAGGCGCAGCCCGGGCGAATCCGGACAGTGGCGCAACCCCTCGTCGATGGCGCGCGCGGCGCCCGCGCGATCGCCGATTTCCCAACACAGGCCCGCAAGCTGCGCCCAGCCGTCCGCGAAGGCTGGATCCAGAGCCACGCACTTCTCGAATCCCTCGCGCGCCGCCGTGTATTGCCGGCGGCGCAACTGAAACACCGCCGCCTGAAAATGCGCCGCCGCGCTCTCCGGAGCGAGGACGAGCGCCCGCCTCAGCAAGCGCCCGGCAGCCTCGGCATCGCCGTGGCGCCCGGCCATTCCGGCCGCGAGCAGAACCTGATAGGTGTCGTACGAATCCTCGATGATGGCATCGACCCAGGGGTCGGCCATATCGCGATACGCCCCGGAAGCCTTGGCCCGGCCGCGAATCGCCCGGGCCATCCGCGACTGGCCCAACTCCTCGTAAACGGTCGGCAGCAAGTCGTAGCCTAGTTCATAGCCGGTATTCGATGCCACACGCTCCAGCCTTTCGCGCGCCTGCGCCCACCGGCCTGCCTCGATATCGAGCCGGGCGAGGCCCAACACCGCATACATGTTGCGAGCATCGCGCCCGGCCGCCGCCAGATAAACGCGCGCCGCCTCCTCCGGCTGGTCGGACTTCGCCAGCGCGTCGCCCAAACGAACCCGGGCCGGAAGATAATCCGGCGCCAGCTCCACCGTCCGTCGCCAGAGCCGCGCCGCCTCCTCGAGCCGGCCGAATCCCGCCATGATCACCGCCCGGCAGTGCGGCCAGCGCGGATTGCGCGGATCGAGTGTCATCAACGCCTGATAACCATCGCACGCTTCGGATAGAAAACCATTCGCGTGACACAGACGCGCGATCTCCCCGAAGGCCGCCAGCGCGTCGCGGTCTTCGCGCACGCGCGCCGCCAGCTCCTCCTTCCGTCGATCGAATTCGGCCGGCAAACGGTCGGCGCCGGACAACACCGGCAGCCGCTCGACGAGCCACGCGTGCCGCGCCTGCGCCCGCGCGGTCGCGCAGCGCGAAAATCCAAATGCCGCGCAGGCCAGCAGCGCCACGAGGCAAACGATATAGGGAATGCGTTTCATCGCGCCGGCTCCACGCGACGCCGCCGCGTCGTTGTTTTCGAACAGATATAGTGAAACTCCCCGGGGCAAGCCCCGAGGCATCGGAGGAAACGCAGGAGCGGCTTCAGCCGCGATGCGTCCACGCGAGGCTTTCGCATCGCGGCTGAAGCCGCTCCCACCCCATGGGCGAAGCAAGCTTCGAGAAAACCCCGCCATGCGTCATGAAAGGATCGGTTGATCACGATGGCCCCGGGTCGGAAGGTTGCGCCGGTCCTGAACCGGCGCAACCTCTTGTTATCCCCGACAATATTCCCTCAGCAGGCTAACCCTCCTGCTCCTAGAAGGAAAACGTGTTGGTCACCGTCCAGCCCATGCCCTCGCGGATGCGATAGTGCGCAACGGTCCCGTCGGGCTGGGTGGCGATGGGGACGAGTTCGTTCTTTCCGAACACATCCCTCAGATTCAGTTGAATCCTCCAGCGAACACCTTCGCTCAAGTTTCGCTCGTAACCCATCCAGAGGTCGAGGGCATCCTCGCGCGGGCCATAAACAGGCTGGTTGGCGTCGTAGGAAATCTCGTCGGCCGCGTAATGAAAGCCGATGACGGAGCGATCCTGCCAGCGGTAGCCGCCGCCGATGTTGAAGTCCTTGAACCGGCCTTCGGCGAACCTGTAGTTGGTGACGAGGTTGAAGCGCCACGGCCTGAGCTCGGGCACGTTGGTGCCCTCGGAGCCGACGAGAAGATTGTACTTGGCGAGGAACTCGTTCCACACATCGCGCGTGGTGTAATCCGAGCCCGCCCACCAGAGCCGGATGTCGCCGGCGGGGCCTTGATATACAGGATCGCGAAGAGCGACCCAGTCGGCGAGCGAGCCGCCGAGATTCCGCCGCGTCGCGGTGATGTGCGCGGCATTGGCGGTGATCGACCAGTTCCTGATCGGCTCGAAATACAGTTCGTATTCCCAGCCCTCGCTTTCAGCGTCCGACGTGGCCGAGAGATTCGGCGGGGCGTTCGCCGACACTCCGTTATAGACCTGCGGCGTCGCCAGGCTGGCGCTCGTGATGCCCCACGCCTGGTTGAACACATCCGGAGCGGGGTTCGCATACCACGCGGCGACCGCCTCGGCCTTGGCGGCCTCCGCCGCCTCGGGCGTGCCGTACTCGTTCGGAGAGCCGCCCCAGTTCCATTCCCAATCCTGCCCGTAGTCGTCGCGGTACTTGGCGGCGAACTGATGGGTCCACGCCTCGGTCGAGCCGATCTTGTAGATATCCTCCACCGGCGCGGAAACGTTGAGCGCCTTCGTCTTGAACTTGGTGACCTTGAGCGTGAGCCGGTTCTCGAGCGCGGAGATGGCGAAGCCGACATCCCTCGTTTCACCTTCGGGAGCCGAGATCGGGAGTCCGTATATATCCACGCGCTGGGCCTCGGGCTGAAAGTTCGAGGAATCGCTATAGAACAGGCTGACCCCGAGATGCCCCGGGAGCCGGTCGGAAATGGAGCGCGGCGTGTGGACGACGATGCTGTAGCTGGTACGGCTTCCCTTCACGACGGCTCCGGGAGCATCCGGCAGCCTCCAGGCCGGGTCCGAGAGATCGACGAGGTTGCCCGCGCCCTTCGCGGCCCGGGCGACATAGGATTTCGCGGTGTCCTCGCGCCAGCCGATCGTCGGCACGACCACGCCGTCGAAGAGAAATCCCTGCCAGACGAAGCCCGTCGAGCTGACGACGCGGCGGTCCTTGAAGGCCTCCTTGACCAGCAGGTTGCCATTGCCGTTGTCGATGCTCGACACTTCCGCCTGATAGTAGGGGTGATCGCCCGAGCCGTCGGTCCAGCCTTGATAATTGTCGGGGTTCTCGGCCTGGACGGCATACTCGGAGTCCGCGCCGACCTTCCAGTTGCCTTCCCAGGGATCCGCCGGATCGGGCGCCGTGCCAGTGCGATAGCGGGAATCGAAATAATGGATGGACGTATTCCGCGGGATCATCGTCGCGGACACGCGGGGAATATGGGCTCCGGCCGCCGAGGAACGGTTCGCGAGCGAATCGCCGAGATAGACGACGACGTTGGGCTGGTGATTGTTGCCCGTGACCTGATCCTGCCCGATGATCCGGCCCCAGCCCCGATCGAAGGCCCAGCGGATGCGATCGCGGAACTCCTGATCGCGCTTGTCGCGACTATACAGCCCGGTGACGACGTGCCGGCCCAGGATCCGGCCGAGTTTCGAGTCGTCGAGCATCTCGTTGAAGCGCAGCTCGCCGAATCCCGTGACGCGAAACTGGTCGCGTTTGATCTTGTTCCAGCCGTTGCCCCAGTTCGGATCGAAGGCGATGAACGGGCGTCCCACGTTCGGATTCGGCGTCCCGTCGATGAAGTGCGTGTTGAGGTCGACGCCGAGCCCCTGGTTGGCGAAGTTCAACTGGCTTTCGTTATAGTTTTGGTGGTCGTAGGCCACTTCGAAGCCGATCCGGTTGTTCAGAAACGTCTGCGTGATGGCGGCGTTGTACGTCTCCCAATCCTGGAACTCGGCCTTGTTCGGACCGTCGATGAGGTTGCGGTAAAAGTCGAAGACGGACGGATCGGTGATCTGTAGATCCTTGTAACCGCCGGTGTTGTATCCGGGCAACTGCATGGCCCGCGCCCAGTTGCTGTAGCCGGAAACGCCCATGGGGCGGGCGAAGCCGAACGCCTCGATCGCTCCATCGCGGGCGCCAGCCGAATTGATCGCGTTATAGGTGGTCCACTCGGGCGCGCGGGCGATGTCGTTTTGCGCGGGCGAGTTTTCATCGTTGAATACGACCATCGGCCCGCCGAGCGCGTTGCCGAACGGGCCGAGCCACGGCTCGAAGCTTCCGCCGTTCGACCTCATGTTGCTGTCGCCGGTGACGCCGAAGCGGCCTCCGGTCTGCGCCTGGTTCGAGTTCAGCGGATCGGGATCGGCGGCGTTGAAGTTCCACGCCCACTCGGGGTGAACCGTCAGTTTCTGCATGTCGGTGAACCACGGGGTGAGCCGGTCTCCCGGCGACAGCGAGCGCGGGCGGTTCGCCTTGATGTCGCCCTGCTCGTAGCGCACGCGCGCCTGCGTGTGCGCGGAGCCGCGCGAGAGGAATTTCGGGTCGAAGCGAACCGTGACGTATGCGCGTTGATCGTCGTTGTAGGCCGGTTTCTGTTGATATTTGGCCCGGTCCTTCAGGGCCGCGAAGCGCAGGGCCAGCTCGTCGTCGAGCAGGACGCGATTGTAGTCGATGGAGCCGCGCAGGCTGCCGTATTTGCCGAAGCGGCCCTCGATGTTTCCGCCGTTGTCGTAGTTGGCCTGGTTCAGGCTGGTGTTGATGATTCCGGCCGGGCTGCCGAGGCCGAACAACATGGAATTGGCGCCGCGCTGCAAGTCGACGCGGCCGACGTTGTATGAATCCCACGGAATCTCGCTCTGAAACAGGTCGCGCGTGTTGTCGGCGTTGTCGAGGCCGCGAACGCGGTTGTTGTTGTTCGGACGCAGGAGCAGCCCCTGCTCGTCCGTGCCGGCGCCGTAACCGCCCGGCGAGTAGTTGCCCGCGATGCCGCCGACCTCGGTGCTGGTCGTGTATTGCAGGAGCGACTGGTTGTCGGTGGCGCCGGTATCGCGAAGAAACTGCTCGGTGACCACCGAGATGGCCGAGCCGACGTCTCGCAGATCCGTCCGCACACGGGTGCCGGCCAGCGTGCTGGTCGCGCGGTAGGAGCCGCGATCCTCGCCGGCGTCGATGATAAATGGGGAAAGGACGATCGTCTCGTCGTCCTTCAAATCCCCTGTGACCGATGCATCCGGCCTGGCCGTCCCCGGGGAGGGAGCGGTCGATTGGGCGGCCGCGCAGGCCGCCCCGACCAGAAAGGCGAAGACGGAAGCGCCACGCCTGAGCGGTGCGGATGGGGTATGTTTCATGTTCTGCGTTTGGTTGGTTCTTGTTTCGTTATATCCAGCCACACGCCTCCGCTTTTGTTGCGACACACGGAGGCACGAGCAGGAAGATGGACGCCTGAATGAAGGCGGGCCGGTTTTCGAAAAGGGGCTCGACCCGACCGGCCCGAAGCGATGGCCCGTCATCCGCACTCCGGCAACGCCCGGCGTCCTCACTCTTTAGACTGAGCGCGCGCGAGGGCGCGGCCACCCTCCTTCGACCACGTTCACCCCGAGCGGTCGGGAAATCTTCCGCGCAACTGCATCGGCACGTATGTGCAGGACACGCCAGCGGACACCACGACATCGCCGGATCGCACCATGCCGACGAGCTGCCCGACCGCCTGCCCCGCGAGCCGGCCGAAGTTCGGAATAAATCCACACGCGCCCTCGCGCGAAGCCGCCAGATCGAGGCTCACGGCCGGCAGCGAAGCCCTCGTCCCTTCCAGGGAGGCAAAATACTGCGCGCGCGCCCACTCCGTGGTCAGCACGGCTTGAAGCCTGTGGTCGCGGACCCAGGCGGCAACGTTCCGTTTCCCGGCGCGGCCGGCCGGGAGATCGAACACCGGCACGACATCGCGCGCGCCGCGCTCCATATGCGCCAGATAAAACCCCGCGCTCCAGGAATCCGCATCGCCCGGATGCGCCGCCGGATCGAGCGCCAATCCGATCCGTTCGAAACCCGCGGCCCGAAGCTCGCGCACCGCCATGCGGACGGAATTGCGATGATCGGAGGCAACGATGCAGCGCGGGAAGACGCGGTGATGGTCGTTGAGCCGCACGCCCCAGAATGCCGACCAGTCGGCCGGATCAAGCGTCAGTTGGTCTGTCGCAACCACGTACGACCTGATCCCCCGGGCGCGCAGGATCGCGGCGAGCCGCTCCTGGCTGACGCGACCTTCATCGATCGAAAATTGCTCGAAACGGCAATGCAGGGGTTCCGCCGCCGCGACGCACGCCTTCCACAACGCGGGGCCCGCGCCAAACGGCCGGTTTCCCGCCATCGCCGCGCTGTCGGTGATATATGCCATCACTTCCGGACCGGAAGGCGGCTGGCGCTCCACGCGGCGGCGGTTGAAGGCGCCGAGAAGCGGATCCGGCCGGTACCCGAGCCGGCGGGCCGCGGCCCGGATCTTCTTCCGCGTCCCGAGTGATATAACGGGGCTGTCTCTCAGCGCCAGCGAAACGGTCGAAGGATGCACTCCTCCGCACGCCTTCGCGATGTCCTTCATGGTGGGCGCGCCGGACATAAATCAATCCCGGGGCGGAGCGGAGGCGCCATCGTGCCACCGTCCTCGAATATAGGTGGCCGCCGGCGCCTCCGATGGATGCGGCGATTCGGAGCGCATGAGGTTTTCCAACAGGGAGGCGGCGCGGCGGCCCACCAGCTCGTGGTCCGCCACGATGCCGGCCAGATGCGCGGTCGGCTGCGACAGGCTAAGGCAGGCGCAGCCGACCTGCCCTGGCATCTGAAACCCGGCGTCGCGGACCATTCGCGCGATATTCACCCAGTTGCACAAAACCGCGTCCACCGCCTCGCGTTTGATCCAGTCGCGCAGCAGCGCGGTCGCGACGCGGGCGCCCTCGGTCTGGAACGGAAAGAGCAAGGGAGCGACGCGGTCCGCTTCCGCGATGCGGCTCTGCTCCAGGCACCAGGCCGAAAGGTGCTGGCCGTCGGAATTGCGCTCGTCCAGCTCGCCCACGGCCAATCCCACCCGGCGATAGCCGCGCGCGCGCATCTCGCGAAACGCCAGCCGCACCTGATACATCTGATCATTCGACACGAGCGTCGCCGCCGGCCGGACGTGCTGCGAGTCGATCTTCACCACGAACAGGCCGCGGGCGTCGAGTTCCGGGTCGGGCTCGCCGGGGCCGAACGCGCCGATGATCATGCCGCGAACCCCGAGTTTGCGCAGGTGCCGGCGGAGGGACGAGGACGTGTGCGCTCCGGCGGCCACGACCGCCAGCTCGAAGTCGTAACCCATCGCGGCCGCCTGCCGGCGCGCCCCGCCGATCATGCGGCGCTGATGCGCGGTTTTATATAAATTCTCCGCCGGCGAACGATTGACAATATAAGCCATGACGGGCGCCTGCGGCGAGACCCGGGAATTGCTCCGGTGTCGCACCAGGGCCGAGGCCACGTCGTCGCGCCGGTAGCCGACCCTGGCGGCGATCGCGAGGATGCGGTTGCGCGTTTCCAGCGGAATCCGGGGATGACCGCGCAATGCGAGGGAGACCGTCGTGAAATGCACGCCCGCCACTCGCGCGACGTCCTTGATCGAAGGACGAAACGGCGCGGGCGGCGCCTGGGAATCAGCGGGAGCATTCATGGTGCGCGGCGGGTTCGAAATCGAGCGAGACCCCTCGCGGCGAGCCCCGAGGCGCCGGAGAAAACGCAGGAGCGGCTTCAGCCGCGATGCATTCACACAATGCTTTCGCATCGCGGCTGAAGCCGCTCCCACCTCTCATGAACGGAACAGACTTCGGGGAATGATTCCGCCAGATCCCGTGTTCAACTGCACATGCTCCGTCGCGATTCGTCATGGATGTCACGGCGCCATTTCATAAACCTCGACGAGCGCGATGCCGCTCCCGCCGTCCTTCCCGCTGACCAGCACGGTGAAATGCCCCGGCGGCAGCGTGACGACCATCGCGGCGTCGAGGCTGTCATCGGGGAGCGGAAACGCGCCGGTTGCCGCCACGGCCGCGGCCACGGTGGTTTCACCGCCCCAATTGTCGTTGGAAAAAATCGTGTTCCCCTCGCGATCGACCACGCGAATCACCGGATCGGGCAGGAGCGGCGACAACCCCGAACCCGCGAGCCCGGGCCCGACGCCGCGCACGAGCAGCGCGCGACCCGCCTCGCCGACCACGATCCCCGGAATCATGATCGAAGCTCCGGTCGAAAGATAACCGCGCGTGGATATGTTGAGCAGGCGCGAGGTCGCGCCCTCGCCGGAGACATCGTATATTTCCGCGAGCGCGATGCCCTCGCTGGCGCCCGCGCCGGTGACGTGCACGGTGTAGTGCCCAGGAACCAGCGTCGCGACCAGAGCCGCGTCGAGCGAATCGGCCGCGAGCGGAAAGGCGCCGACCTTCGCCACGGCCGCCGCGACGTCCGGGGCGTCGATCGCCTGCGCGCCCCAGTTGTCGTTGTCCAGGATCCTCGCAGGGCCCGAGAAAAGAGCGATCCGTGGATCGTCGAGCACGTCCGGCACTCCGAGATCGACAAGTCCCGGACCCACCCCGCGAATCAATACCGTGCGCGGCGTGCTGCCGCCGACGACGAAGCCCGCGATCATGATCTCGTCGCCCGTGCGCACCGGCCCGCGGGTGGAAAGATTGACCAGCCGTCCGACGCGCGCGCCGACGACGAGGGATGACGGCCGGCTTCTCGCAACGCCGAGGGAGCTGGCCGCCTCGACGGTATAGATGCCCGAGTCGGCCGGCTGAAGACCGGCCATCGGAAGCGACGAGTTCGTGGCGCCCGCGATCGGGACGCCGTCGCGGCGCCATTGATAAGTGAACGGCTCGTTGGCGTCGGCCTCGGCGCCGAGCGTGACATCCGCGCCGGCCTCGACGTTTTGCGACACCGGGTGCGTCGAGAACTCCGGCGGCCGGCCCCACAAATAGATCTTGGGCAGCTCGTCGCGCGTGAGGACGCGCGGATGATTATAAACCATGTGTTTGAACGCGGCGTCGTTGTGTATATCGCTCGTGATGAACTCGCCGTCCCAGGTGCAGAAATAAACCCAGTGCGCATTCTGCGCCGCGAGCTGGTCGGGATCGGGAATGCGGCCATTCTCGCTGAGCGCGACGAGCTTCCGGCCCTGCGTGAAGTCCTTGTATTGATTATACTCGGTGGCGAAAACGGGATGCCCCGCGTTCGGATAAACATCCAGGCTGATCATATCGACGTAGGCGTCCCCCGGATACCAGTTGGTCAGGATGTTCAGATTGTTCGGATTGAACTCCCAGACGAGGTTGGTCAGCCCGTGCACGTGGGTGAAGCGATCCCACATGAAGCGCCAGCCCTGCTTGAAGGCCTCGGCATCGGCCGCGGTTCCGGCGCCGCTCCACCAGAACCACGTGCCGCCGGCCTCGTGAAACGGCCGCCAGATGACGGGCACGCCCGCGTCGCGCATCATTTTCAACTGGCCCGCGATCAGATCCATCTCCGCGACGAACTCCGCGTTCTCGGGCGTGCCCTCGGTCAGCGCGCGCAACATTTGAAAAGTCGTGTAGCCGTCGGACGTCACACCCTGGCGGTAAAACGCGCCCCCGCCGTTGCCGCCGACAGTCCCGGTATCGACAAACCAGTGAAAGCTGATCGTCACGATGCCGCCGGAACGCGCCCACTCGATCGCGCGCTCGCCGATGCGTTGCCTGTCGTTGCGCGGGTCGCTCATGAACAGAAAATCGAAACCGCGCACGGCAGGATACTTTCCCGTATTCGCGAAGATATAGTCGAACATGCCCTCCTGATCATCACCGAACCAATCGACGGTCTCCTGCTGGCCGGAGAGGATGTGCGTGCCGTGTATCGATTCCATATAGGCAAGGAGCGAACGCGTCTCGGGCATCGCGTTTGGAACGCACGGCGGATCGATGGACCACGCCGGCGCGGCGACGGCCAGGGCGAACGCGGTTGCGGAGAACCCACGGAGCATGCGGCGGGAGAAAACAAACGACATCATGAAGCGGAAGAGAGGGGTTTTGTTTGCAGGCGCTCCGGCGGGAACACCGGAACGAAGCGCGGCTCGAACCGCGCCGGCGATGAAAGACTTACCGTCAGCGGGTTCCGGGCATCGCGCAATTGCTTTGGCCACAACCGTTCGTGCTCCGACAACAGGCGCGCGGCCGTCTGCCAGGCTGTGTTTCGTCGAAAGATCCCCGCTGCCGAAAGATCATCGGCGACGCAACTTCCAGACTTCCAGAACGATGCCGGAACAGCGCCCCCGGCCCGCGCCACCCCGCCGGTCCCCGGGGATCGTCCGGGAACTGCGCTAATGAATGCGTGTTTTATCCGCGGGCGCGCCACGACATCAACCGCTGCCCGGGGACGGCGGCGCCTCCGGCCGGCGCGCTCGTTGACCTGTCCTGACGGCCGCTCTGGCATGCGCGGGCTTTCTCACGCTTGTCGGTTGTCCGTTGCGCGAGCGCGGCGATGAATCGGGGCGCTCAAAAAGTCGATGCGACCTTCGGCCAGGTCACGGGGTCTCGAGCCCGGAGATCTTCAAAACGCTCGCGTGGTCGCTCGGGCGCCAGGGCGGGAGCGTGACGCGCAGGCCGGCCGCATCGCGCGTGAACTTCACCGGCTGCGGGCTGCCGAGCAGCACAACCGAGTCGATCGTGCCATCGACACCCGCCGCGCCCTCGGCCAGCGACGTGATCGTCACCCGGCCGTCGGCCGGCCACGCGAAGAGGTGGGCGTAGAGCGTGTAGGCGCCATCAGCGTGGCGCCGGGTCGTGAAGCGCATGTCCTGCGGGGTGTAGCTGACGAGCATGGCGTTGGTGATGCCGCGATAGGGATGGCGCTCGTGGACGCGCTCCTCCGTCGGCCCTTCGCCGAACCTGACCCAGGGACGCGAACCATAGATGGCTTCGCCGTTCACGCCGAGCCACTCGCCCATCTGCAGCAGGCGGAGTTGCTGGTCCTCGGGAATCGTGCCATCGGCGCGTGGCGCGAGATTGAGCAGGTAGGCGCCGTTCTTGGAGACGCAGTCCACCAGTTCACGGATCATCTCGCCGGCATTGCGCAGGACGAGGCCGTCGATGTAGCCCCAGGAGTTGTGCGCGATGGAGGTATCGCACTGCCAGAACTGCTCGCTGATGCCGACGGGCCGGCCGCGCTCGTAGTCCTTGACCGTGCCGGCGAGGTAGGCGTCGGCCTTGGTGGTGACGCTGGCGTCCAGCCCCCACTCCGCCGCGCGGTTGTAGTAGTAGGCGGCGAAGCGCAGCTTGACGTCGTCGAAACGACGCGGGTTCACGCCGTTGTCGAAGAAGACCATCTGCGGGCGGTACTTGTCCACGAGTTCCTGGTTGCGCCGGAGCCATTCCTCGAGAAACGCCGGACTCTGTCCGGTGGCGTGCCCGGCGAAGACCTCCTCGCCCGCGAGCGCGCGCTCGCGCGGCGGCTGGGGAGGTCCGTAGAAGTCCGCGAACGCCGGATCGAAAAGATCCGTCGCAAGATCCGGGAGCGGATACATGAAATCCCAATGCTCCATGCGGTGATTCGAGAGCGCAAACACCAGGCCCGCGGCCCGCGTGGCGCCGGCCAGCTCGCCGAGAAGGTCGCGCCGCGGCCCCATGTCCTTCGCGTCCCAGCGCGTGAGCGCGCTGTCGTACATGGCAAACCCGTCGTGGTGCTCGGCCACCGGCATGACGTAGCGCGCGCCGGCGCGGCGGAACAGCTCCACCCACGCCGCGGCGTCGAACTTCTCCGCCTTGAACAGGGGGATGAAATCCTTGTAGCCGAACCGGTCCTGCGGGCCGAACCGCTCACGGTGCCAGTCGGCGATCCCTTGCGTGGCGTACATGTGGCGTGGATACCACTCGCTGCCGCGCCCCGGCACCGCATAGACGCCCCAGTGCAGGAAAATGCCGAACTTGCCGTCGACCAGCCAGGCGGGGGTACGGTAGTTCGCCCGGATCGAGTCCCATGTCGGTGCAAACGGCCCGGACGGGATCGGCAGCGCGGGCTGGTCGAGCGTGACGCGGGGCGACGACGGGCTCACGGCGGCGGTGAGCTGGAACGGCGCGGCGGGCAGCCCGGCGGAGTTGTAGAGATTGCAGCCCTCGGGATAGT
>CAZFCY010000118.1:0-15715 GCA_964517665.1 uncultured Opitutaceae bacterium
CTCGTTCATGTTCCTCGGCCCCACCGGCGTCGGCAAGACGATGCTGGCCAAGACACTCGCCGAAGTGATGTTCGGCGATCCGAACTCGATCATCCAGATCGACATGTCCGAGTACATGGAGAAGTTCTCCGTCTCCCGCATGATCGGCTCGCCTCCGGGCTACGTCGGTTACGAGGAGGGCGGTCAGCTCTCCGAGGCGGTCCGCCGCCGGCCCTACTCGGTCGTCCTCTTCGACGAAATCGAGAAGGCGCACCCGGACGTCGTTCAGATCCTCCTGCAGATCCTCGAGGATGGACGGCTCACGGACAGCCTCGGTCGCACCGTGGATTTCCGAAACACCATCATCATCATGACCACGAACGTCGGCGCGAACATCATCCAGCGCCAGACTTCGATGGGTTTCGGCATGGCATCCGGCGGTCCGCAGGACTACGAGCAGATGAAGGAAAAGGTGCTCGACGAGGCCAAGCGCATCTTCAAGCCCGAGTTCCTCAACCGCATCAACGACATCGTCGTCTTCCGTTCGCTGACGAAGGACGACCTGGTCAAGATCGTGGAACTCGAGATCGCGCAGCTCGCCAAGCGCCTGGTCGATCGCAAGATCGTCCTCGACGTCTCGGCCGAGGCGAAGGAGTTCCTCATCGACAAGGGATACGACGAGAAGTTCGGCGCCCGTCCGTTGCGGCGCGCGATCGAGCGCTACCTCGAAGATCCGCTTGCCGAGGCGCTCCTGCGGGGCGACCTGAAGGACGGCGAACCGGTCAAGGTTCTGCTTGAGGAGACGCACCTGCGTTTCGAGCAAAACTCCCCAGCCACGAACGTCTCCTGATTCCAGGCATACACCATCCACTCGAGAGCGCGGTCCCAAAGACCGCGCTCTTTTTGTCGGTGGACGCGATTGAAAGCCGCGGATGAACACACCGGCCCCCGCCCATCCGCTCCACGATGGAGGCGAATCCCTGTTCGAAGCCGGCCCCGCCAAAGCCGGAATTTTGTCGCGTACGTTACAGAATTCCGGCTTTGGGAAGCGGGGCGTCAGCCCTCGGCGCGGGCCGCGGCTTCGGATTCGATCGCGGCGCGGAAGGAGTCGAGGGCGGTCTTTGTCGCTTCCTTCACCTCGGCGAGCTTCTTTGCCGATTTCACGTCGGCGCGGGCGAAGAGGTAGAATTTGATCTTCGGCTCCGTGCCGCTGCCGCGCACGGCGTAGCTGAAGCCGTTCGCGAGTTTCACGAAATACAGGTCCTGGGCCGGGACGCGCTCGCCGTCCGCGTCCTTGATCGCCTGGCGGCCGAAGTCCGTGAACTTCGTCACCTTCACCCCGTTGATCGCCTTTGGAGGCGACTTCCGGTAGGTCTCGAGGATCCGCGCGATCTTCGCAGCGCCCGCCGCGCCCTCGTAGTAGATCTGGCCGAGCCCCTCGATGTGGTATCCGTATTTCAAATACAGTTTGTCGAGCTGCTCGATCAGCGTCCGGCCCGAGCGTTTCGCGTCGGCGGCGAGTTCGCAGAAGACGAGGCAGGCGGCGTTGCCGTCCTTGTCGCGGACAAAATCGGCCGGCAGGTAGCCGTAGCTCTCCTCGCCGCCGAAAGCGTAGAACGTGCTGTGCTCGAGGAGCAGTTTCGCGCGCGCCCGGTAATCGGTCGCGTCGTAGTCGATCGCGATCCCCTCCGCCTCGAACAGGGAGGCTTTCAGCTTCTCCTCGTAGGCCTGGATCTTCGCGGAGATCCATTTAAAGCCGGTGAGCGTGTTGATGACCTTGAGGCCGTGCGCCTCGCCGATGATGTCCTGCATGGGCGAGGTCACGAACGTCTTGACCAGCGCGGCCGACTTCGTCCCCGCCTTCGGGAGGAGGCCGAGTTTCTTCATCTTCGAGATGCGATACTCGGCGAGCAGAACGCCGACCTGGTTGCCTGTGAGCAGGACCATTTCCCCCGAGCGATCGCGCACGGCCACGCCCATGCGATCGCAATCCGGATCCGTGCCCATGAGGACGTCGGCCTTGATCTTTTTCGCGAGCGCGACGGCCTGCGCGAGCGCCTCGGCGTTTTCCGGATTCGGCGACTTCACGGTCGGGAAGCGCGGATCCAGCACGGCCTGCGCCGCGACGGTTTTATATTTTACCTTGAAGCGCTTCAACAACGCCTCGGTCGCGTGCCCGCCGACGCCGTGGATGGGCGTGAAGACGACCTTCAGGTCCGAGCCCTTGAAGACGGAAGGATCGAGCACGGCGTTTTCGAGCGCGCGGTGATAGGCGGCGTCCACGGACTCGGGCAGCGTGATCACGTCCGTGAGATCGACCTCCAGGTGCGCGGCAGTGTCGGCGAGCGGCGCCTTGTTCACCTCCGCGATGATGCCGGTGTCGTGCGGCGCCACGACCTGGCCGCCGTCGCCGAAATAGACCTTGTATCCGTTGTCGTGCGGCGGGTTGTGGCTGGCCGTGATGACGATGCCGCAATGCGCGCCGAGGTGGCGCACGGTGAAGCTGAGCTGCGGCGTCGAGCGCGGTCCCGGAAAGATGAGCGCGACGCCGCCGAGGCGCGTCCAGGTCGAGGCGGACAACTCGCAGAAATCGCGGGAGAAATGCCGCACATCGTGCGCGATCACGAGCTTGGGCCGGTCGAAGCGCCCGCTCCGCTCGAGCCAGCCCGCGGTATAGCGATAGAGGCCGATCGTCGCGCGGATGACGGTGAACGGGTTGAGCAGGTTGCTGCCCACTCCCGGGTGCGCGGGCGTGCCCTGCTCGCCGGGCGCGCCGGTCTCGACCTTCGTCGCGACGGCCCCGATCGTGCGTCCGCGCATGCCTCCGGTGCCGAAGGCGAGGTAGCGGTAAAAACGGTCGTTCAACTCGGCGAAGGCGTTGCCCTCGACGAGTTCGGCGATGCTGGCGATCGCCCATTCGGGAAGCACGCCGGAGTTGATCCAGGCGGCCAGATTGTCGGCGGCAGAGGCGAGCAGTTGGCCCGACTCGCGCGCGGTTTCGATGCGGCTGAGCAGTTCGCGCGACATGGGCGCCGAATGAACCCGGCGCGGCTTCACGACTCAAGCCGCAAAGGAGCGTGGGCGGACACGACAGAAAGCGGCGATAAATCGCCGCACTCCAAAATTGCGGCGCGCATTCTGGACTGCGGCGATTCATCGCCGCTCTCGGAATCCACGATTTCTCGAGCGCCGCGCTATTCGCTTTTCGCTCCTTCGCCCCCAAGCACCAAACCGTCTTTCAACTCCGGCTTGGGCGAGAGCTTTGCCCACGATTCGGCGAACGTGTCCTCGTCGATGGCGAAGAGCGGCGAGACTTCGATCGCGATGTCGGGCACGCCCTTGTTCGTCTTCACCGGAATGCCGGCGGCGTGCATCCAGCGGGCGAAGAGCTTCATCTGGTCGTTGCGCGCGGTCTCCGGCGAGTCCACGCCCTCGGCGTTCTTCACCGGGCTGAACTCCTCGTCGCGCCGGGTCTCGACCACGATCGGATTCTTCGCGAAGGGAAGCGCGTCGAAAACGAACATCTCGAACTTGATCCCGTTCGGCTTCCCGGGCTTCACGGTATTTCCCGACTCGTCCGCCGACGGCACTTTTTTGTCGGCGCGATGAAACGGGAGCACGATGCCGCTCGCGCCCTCGCCGAGGCGGCGCACGAACGGCGTGGCGAGCAGGTGGATCGCGATGCTGCCGGCGCGGTAGATGAGTTCGCCCTTGTCGCCGCGCAGCGTGGCGAGTTCATCCGGCATGTCGCTGTATTCGATCACGACGAGCCGTCCGTTTTCCTCGCAGAAGACGCCGACCTTTTCCTTGTCGTACGCCTTCGGAACCATGCGGCTCGACATCTCCGAGCCCTCGAGGAAATGGAAGCCGATGAAGGCCGCGTCGATGCAATGCACAAGCGCGTTGTCCACCTGGAAATAACTGAGCGCCTCGACGCCCGCGCGCTCCATCCGATCGACGGCCCCGCTGCGCACCAGCGCCCGCAACGAGCCGCCGTGGCCGTCCGGGCTGAGCGCGATGGTGTCGGCCGATTCGAGCAGGATCTTTCCATCGAAATCCACCGCCGGCATGCGCCCCTGGCGGAAGAAATGCATCTGGCCGGCGCGCAGGCCGAAGAAGTTGTTCTCCTCGAAAAACGCGATCGTTTGCTCGTGGTTGGCGTGGCTCGTCATGATGAACCACAGCATCTCGCAGCCGTAGCGCCGCTGGGCCGCGAGGATCTTTTCCGCGAAGACGGCGAAGAGCGGTTTCTTCGTAACCGGCGTGACGGGAAACGTCCCCTTCGGCCCGTCGAATCCGAGGCGCGTGCCCTGCCCTCCCGCGACGGTGAAGGCCGCGACCTTGCCGGCGCGCAATGCCTTCTCGCCCGCGAGCCTGGCCTCGGCCCACGCGATCTCGTCGCCGCCGTTGCCCGGCAGCGCAATGCAGGGCGCGGGCTCGAGCGTGGTCAGGTCCATCCGCATGGCGGACGAGGCGCGGACGAGCGAGTCGGCGAGCCGCTTGATCTCGGCGAGGTCGATCTCCCTCGCCTGCTCGATCAACTGCTTGCGCTGCGCCGCTGAAAGCCGCGGCCAGAAACGGAACACCTGGCCCTGGCCGGCGCGCTCGAACTGCTGAATGATTTCGTTGTCGTTCATGGAAAGGAGTCGCCCACGACCCTTCCGGACACCGCGAACGATTCAACGTTCAAAGCGAAAAACAATCTCGTCCGGATGCGCGTAGCCGAGCCGCTCCCGCACGGCGCGTTCCACATAGACGGGATCTTCGCGGAGCCGGATCAGGATCGTCTTCTGCGCGATGAGCCGGGATTGCAGCTCCGCCAGGCGCTGGCGGTTCTCCGACTCGCCCGCCTTCAACGCGGAATATTCGCCATACGTGCGCAAAAAAAACAGCGCCGCGAAGAGCGTGAGCGCCACGAACAAAAGGGCGTAAAAAGCGATGACCGAGCGACGAAGGGTCATAAGGCGGGGAATCGGCCCGAGATTGGGGAGATCGAGGCGGATGAAAAGGAATTTCCTTTCCCGCAACCCGCGAAGCATGAGGATTTTCCAGTCGATCCCATGCGCGCCGCAAAAGACCGCGAACCGCCCGCGCGATCATGCCGATGGCCGAAAGGCGCGCGATGAGGTGTTTTCCCCACGCCCGATGGCGACTCAAGCCCAAGGGGCGCGAACCGAAGACGAGGAAGTCCCATGTACCTTGAATATTATGGTCTGTCGGAGATGCCGTTCAACATCACGCCCGACCCGAAGTTTCTTTTCCTCAGCCCGACACATCGGGAGGCCATCCAGCACCTGAAATACGGCGTCGAGGAGAAGAAGGGGTTCATCGTGCTCATCGGCGAGGTCGGATGCGGCAAGACGACACTCTGCCGCCAGTTCCTCGGCGAGCTGCACGATGGCGACTACGACACCGCGTTGATCCTCAACCCGCGCGTCACCGAGACCCAGTTGTTGAGAATGATCCTCGCGGAACTCGGCGAGAACGTAAAGGGCCGCAACAACCAGGACCTGGTCAACCACATGAACCGCGTCCTCATCGACCGCATCCACCAAGGCCGCAACATCGTGCTCATCGTGGACGAGTGCCAGAATCTCTCCTTCGAGGTGCTCGAGCAACTGCGCCTGCTCTCCAACCTCGAGACCGACACGCAGAAACTGCTCCAGATCGTCCTCATCGGGCAGCCCGAATTCAAGGAGAAGCTCAACGAGCCGCGCCTGCGCCAGCTCCGGCAGCGCATCCTCGTCAGTTGCGAGCTGAAGCCGCTCACCGTCGAGCAGATCTCGAGCTACATCCATCATCGCCTCTCGCTCGCCGGCGGCATGGGGCGCCCGTCGTTCACCAACCTCGCCGTGCGCACGATCGCGCGCGCCAGCCGCGGCATTCCCCGGCTCGTAAACAACCTCTGCGACAAGGCCCTGCTCGCCGCCTACGTGCGCGAATCCGACGAGGTCACCTACTGGGACGCGCGCCGCGCCGTGCGCGAATACCGCGTGCTCGACGCCGCCTGACCGCCGCGCCCACTTTTCGCATACGACGACCGCCTTCTCCATTTCGACATGAGCCTGATCAACGACGCCCTGAAAAAAGCGCAAAGCATGCAGCCCTCCGCCCAGGGCGGCGGGCTGAAACTGGCGTCCAAACCGCTCACCTCGCGCCCGGCTTCGGCGCCCGCGTTCCCCGCGCCCTCCGCCCCTCCGGCCGGTCCCGCCGCCGGGCCGCGCCTCCCGGCCGGCTCGAAAACCAAACACCCCCAGACCGGGCTCATCCTCGCCATCGCCGGCGCGGTCTTCGCAGCCGCGCTTTGCGTGCTCGGCGGAGTCGCGGTGATGCTCTGGAAAAGCGGCTCCGAACAGATCGCCGCCGTCACGACCGTGGTTGAAACACCGCCGCCCCCGGCCGGGACGACAACCGCGCCCGAGGAGCCCCCGGCCGCTCCGGCAGGCGACGCGTCCGCGCCCTCCATCGTCCTTTCCACCCCTGCGGCGACTCCGCCGGTCCCCGCTCCCGGCGCGCAACCGGAAGCGCCCGCGTCCGACACGGCGATCGCCGAAGGCGACATCGCCACGCCGGCCCAGGCCCGCCCCGCGACGCCGGCGCGTCCGCGCGACCCGAAGCTGCAGGCCTACGTCCTGACCATCCGCGTGGCCGGCATCCGGACCGGAGAAAACCCGAAGGCGCTGATGAACGACCGCGTGTATTCGATTGGTGAATACGTAAGCCCCGAGCACGACCTGCGCCTGGCCGGAGTGGACGAGCGCATGCTCGAACTCGAGGACTCGCACGGCAACATCTACGAAGTCCGCTTCTGACCGGCGCCGCGCTCCGCGCAACAATTACGCGCGCCTTGCTTTGAACTCGCCCGTCCTCGCGCCGGGCGCTTGCCTCGGCGGCATCCATGATGACCGGCCGAACAGAGATCCGCGTGCGCTACGCGGAGACAGACATGATGGGCATCGCCTACCATGGGAGTTACCTGCCCTGGCTCGAGATCGGCCGGACCGAACTGCTGCGCGAGCACGGGCTGCCGTACGCGGAACTCGAGCGCCTCGGCTATCGCCTGCCCGTGCTCGAGGTCGGCATGCGCTACATGAAACCGGCGCTGTACGACGAGATCATCACGATCGAGTCATCCATCGCGGAGAAACCGGTGCTGCGCATCCGCATCGACTACCGTCTCACGCGCGCGGGCGTGCCGATCGCGACGGGACATTCGATGCACGCGTTTCTGAACCACGAGAACCAGCCCGTACGCCCGCCCGCGATCTTCGTCGAAGCGCTCGAAAGGGTTTTCAGGGAATGAGGGGGCAGAGAGCTGAATGCCACACTTCCCTCACTCTCTTATTCCCTCACTCCCCTTCACTCGTCGAGCTCGACATTCCAATAGGCGAGATCGAGGAAATCCTTCCAGTGCTCGCTGCCCGGCTTGCCGATCACGAGGCTGATCACGGGACGCCACTTCGGCTTGAGCGGCTTGCGCACGAGCCGCATGTGCGCCTCGTGCGGGAGGCGGTTGGCCTTGCGCGTGTTGCACTTGATGCAGGAGCAGACGACGTTTTCCCACGTCGTCTTTCCGCCGTAGTGCCGCGGGATGACGTGGTCGAGATTCAGTTCCTTCCGATCGAAAACGCAGCCGCAATACTGGCAGCGGTTCTTGTCGCGCTCGAAGACGTTGTTGCGCGTCAGCTTCAGATCCTTGCGCGGAAGCTTGTCGAAAATCGTGAGCAGGATCACGCGCGGCACGCGGATGCGGTGCTTCACCGTGTGCACCATGTCGATGTCTTTGATCGGCGGGTTGCAGATCGAGAAATCGATCCAGTCGAGCATCGAAAACGTGCGACAATTCTCGTCCGAAAGATGGACGATCTGCGCATGCTCCCGCGCAACGAGGGAGAAAGCGCGTCGGACAGGCACCACGTTTACGGCCTGCCAAAGGCGGTTGAGGACTAGCACGGGTTGATCGAGCACGGCCTCCATGTCGGGCCCTTGGCGTAGTGTTGCGCCCGGGCGCTGTCAAGCGACGCCCCGTGAAGAACGCGCAACGGCGCAACCGGCCCGGGTGGTCGCGGCCGACCCGGCCGTGTTGCCGGACACGAGCCGGAGAGCGCAAAAGCGGCGATGAATCGCCGCGCTCCAGAACGGACGCCACCGGCCATGTGGACTGCGGCGATTCATCGCCGCTTTCAGCCGCATCCGTCCCTCGGCCCGGAGCCACAAGCAGGCGGTTCGGAAATCGGTCGGATTCTGCGTGGCAAACCCCTCGAAATCTTGCGATCGTTCACTCGTGTTCCCCCTTCGGTTTCCCCGGTCTCTGTTCCATCTTCACAAGGCGGCCGCTGTTTGCGCATGCCTGGCGACTGCCTGTCCCGTTTTCGCCGCCGACCCGGCTGCGACGGCGCTGGATCCGGAGGATGTCCGCGATGCGCTTGCGCGAGCGACGATATTCATGCGCTCGATCTCGGTCGAAGGCGGCTACGTCTGGCGCGTGTCCACGGATCTCGCCGAGCGCGCCGGTGAAACGCCGACCACGGCGACGCAGATCTGGGTGCAGCCGCCCGGCACGCCGGCGATCGGCATGGCCTTCCTGCGCGCCTACGAAGTCACCGGCGAGGCCGCTCATCTCGCCGCCGCCCGGGACTCCGCGCTCGCGCTGGCGCGCGGGCAGCTCGAGTCCGGCGGCTGGGACTACCGCGTGGAATTCGATCCGGAAAAACGCGGCGACTGGCGCTACCGCGCGGACGCGACGCGCGCGCAACCGACGCGCGACGGAAAGGCGTCCAATCGCGCCACCTTCGACGACGACAACACCCAGAGCGCGCTGCGCTTCCTCCTCGCCTTCTGCGAGGCCGCGAAGGCCTCGCCCGATCCGCGCGACGCCGCGATCGCCGAGGCGCGCGACTACGGCCTGCGTCGCCTGATCGACGCGCAGTATCCCGCCGGCGGCTGGCCGCAACGATGGGACGGCGAGGCGCGCGATGCCGCGCAGTTTCCCGCGCGGCCCGCGAGCTTCCCGGCGGAATACGCGCGCGAGCAGCCCAAGGGCGGCTACTACGAGCACTACACGCTCAACGACAACACACACCGCGACTGCATCCTCACGCTCCTCGACGCCTGGAAAAAACTCGGCCGCGAGGAGCACCGCGACGCCGCCCGCCGCGGCGTCGATTTCCTTCTCCTCGCGCAACTGCCCGAGCCGCAGCCCGCGTGGGCGCAGCAGTACGACGCGGCCATGCAACCGGCCTGGGCCCGCGCCTTCGAGCCACCCTCGGTCACCGCCGGGGAGAGCGCCGGGATCATCAACCTGCTCCTCGACATGCATCAGGAATTTGGAGACGCCCGCTATCTCGAGGCGGCCCGAAAGGCCGGCGGCTGGCTGCGGCGCTCGGAGATCGCGCCCGGCCGCTGGGCGCGGCTCTACGAACTCAAAACGAACCGCCCGCTCTACGGCGACCGCGACGGGCGCATCCACTACACGCTCGAGGAAATCAGCGAGGAGCGCCGCAGAGGCTATGGATGGGAGGGCGGCTTCGGCATCGAGCGCGCGCTCGAGCGCATCCAGAATATGGATACGCGCGAGTCGCGCGACAACCCGGCTTCACGGCCGCGCGTGTCCGACGAAGCGGTTTCGAGGATCCTGAGCGAACTGGACGAAGCCGGCCGATGGGTGACGACCCAGCGCGTCTCCGGCTCGGCGCGCGCGGAGTGGATCTCCTCGCGCGCGTTCATCGGCAACATGGCGGCATTGTGCGACTGGCTCGAGGGAATGAAGGGCGTGAGGGAATAAGGTCCGCGCCGACCTGCGCGCAAATTGCGGGGACCGCCCAAAGTCGCGCCTGGCGAGGCAGGCGTCGGATCCGCGGGCGGGAGGCTCGGAGGAAACGGTTTCGAAAGACCGCGCGTCCCGCATCCGCGTTGACACGCGCGCGTGGGGCGATCCCCTTCCAGAATATGCGCAAGGTCACCGATTCAATGGGCGAAATGTCCGTGCCCGACGACGTTCTTTACGGCGCCTCCACGCAGCGCGCCGTCCTGAATTTTCCGATCAGCGGCCACCGGATGCCGCCACGCTTCATTCATGCGCTCGGCCTGGTGAAATGGGCCTGCGCGCTCGCCAACAAAAAACTCGATCGCCTGCCCGCCGCGATCGCCGACGCCATCGCCACGGCCGCGCTCGAAATCGCCGACGGCGCGCTCGACGAACATTTTCCCATCGACGTCTTCCAGACCGGCTCCGCCACCTCGACCAACACCAACGCCAACGAGGTCATCGCCAACCGCGCCTCCGCGGAACAGGCGAAAATCCATCCGAACGATCACGTCAACCTCGGCCAGTCGTCGAACGACGTCATCCCCACAACGCTGCACGTGAGCGTGGCCCTCGCCCTGCGCGACGACCTGCGCGCCGCGCTCGAGCACCTCGCCGCCACGCTCGAGGCCAGGGCGAAGGACTGGGAAGCGATCGTGAAAATCGGGCGCACGCACTTGATGGACGCCGTGCCGCTCACCCTCGGGCAGGAGTTTTCCGGATATGCCGCGCAGGCGCGAAAATCGGCGCTGCGCGCCCAACGCGCGATCGAGGCGCTGCGCGAACTCGCGATCGGCGACACCGCCGTCGGCACCGGCCTCAACACGCGCGCGGGATTCGCCGCGCGTGTTTGCGAGCTTCTTTCGGAAAAAACCGGGATGTCGTTCGTCGAGGCCGCTAACCATTTCGAGGCGCAGGGCGGGCGCGACGATTGCGTCGAAGTCGCCGGCCATCTCACCGCCATTTGCGCGGCCTTGTCGAAGATCGCGAACGACGTGCGCCTGCTCTCCACCGGCCCGCGCGCGGGCCTGGGCGAGATCCGGCTTCCCGCCACGCAACCGGGCTCGTCGATCATGCCCGGGAAAGTGAATCCGGTGATGAGCGAGATGCTCGTCCAGGTCTGCCACTACGCCACGGGATTGTGCTCCGCCGTCGCTGCGGCCGGGCGCGATGGCCATCTCGAGTTGAACGTCAACCTTCCGCTCATGGCCCACTGCCTGCACGAGGCGATCGGCTGCCTTGCCCGCGGCGCAAGGACGTTCGCCGACCGCTGCGTCGCCGGCATCGAGGTGGACGAGGATCGTTGCCGCGAACTCGTCAACCGCTCGCTCATGCTCGTGACCGCGCTGACTCCACACATTGGATACGATGCCGCCGCGCGCGTGGCCAAGCGGGCGCTGGCCGAAAACCGCACGCTGCGCGAGATCGTGCTCGATGAACGCCTGATGGAGGAATCCGTTCTCGACGCCGCGCTCGATCCGGCCGGCATGTTGCATCCGCACGACCACGACTGATCGAAACGGCCGCGCGCCGGACCGCTCACGCCCCGCGCGCGCCGCCCGCCGCCGCGCGCAACTGTCGGGCGACAGCCGCCGGATCGTCCGCCATCGACAGCGCGGAAACCACCGCAACGCCGGCCACGCCTGTCGCGAAAACCTCCGGCGCGCGCGCCACGTCGATGCCGCCGATCGCGACGCACGGCCGCGAAGCCGCGGCCACGATTTCACGCAGCCCTTCGAGCCCCATCGCGGGCGACGCGTCGGCCTTGGAACGGGTCGGAAAAACCGGGCCGACCCCGAAGTAGTCGGCCGCTTGCCCATCCACGGCCGCGAGCTGCTCCCGCGCCGTGATCGACAGGCCGATGATCGCGCCGTCGCCGAGAACTCGTCGGGCGACCTCCGTCGGCAGGTCCTTCCAGCCGAGATGCACGCCGTCCGCCGCGACCGCCAGCGCGAGATCGACGGCGTCGTTCACGATGAACACGACCCCGTGCCGCCGCGTCGACGCGCGCAACTCCCGCGCCTCTTCGAACTGACGCCGGCGATTGTATCCAGATCCTCGATACTGCACGATCGTGACGCCGCCCGCGATCGCAGACTCGACCCCCGCGATCATGCCGCGCGGGTATCGATCGAGCGCATCGGTCACCAGATAGAGCGTGTAGTCCGCCGGTTTCATTGCAGGCGACCGAGCCGCCGGATCGTTTCTCCATCCACCGCGTCGAGCGCATCGAGCAGCTCGATCTGAAAACTCCCCGGCCGCGAGGCGCGCCCGGCCGCGATCTCCCCGGCCAGGCCAAGCACGACCGCCGTGCTCACCGCCGCGTCGAACGGATCCGCCGCCACCGCGCAAAACGCCGCCGCGATCGCGCCCATCGCGCAGCCCACGCCGGTCACGCGCGTCATGAGCGCATGCCCGTTTGCGACCGCCGCTGACCGGTCCCGGTCGAACGCCAGATCGACCCTGCCCGAGACGAGCACGCTTCGCGCGCCTTTGCGCACAAGCTCGAGCGCGGCCTCGCGCGCGGCGGTGGACTCGTCGCCGGATTCGACGCCGCGGCCACGAGCCTCGAACCCCGCGAGCGCCATGATCTCCGAGGCGTTGCCCCGCACCATCGACGGCCCCTGCTCCATCAGCTCGCGCGCCAGCGCCGTCCGCACGGAAAGAAAACCGACCGCGACCGGATCGAGCACCCACGGGCGCCCGGCCTCGCGCGCCGCCGGCGCCGCCGCGCGGATCGCCTCGATCTGCAACGGCTCGATCGTGCCGACGTTGATCAGCAGCGCGTCCGCCACGCCGGCGAACGCCGCCGCCTCCTCCGGATGCTCGACCATGGCCGGAGCCGCGCCGATCGCGAGCAACGCATTTGCCGTAAACCCCTTCACGACCTGGTTGGTCAGGCAATGCACGAGCGGTTTGCGCGCGCGCAACTTCTCGAGGTTTTCGACAACGACTTCGATGGCGGATTGAGGCATGGCGGCTGAGGGATCTGTTTCCGGATCATCCGGATTGGAAACAACTCCTGCCCGGCAACCTTGCTCCCGGCAACCCCGGAGCCCGCGCACGTGTCGCCCGGCCGGGAGCGCGGCCCCTCCGACCTTCGCCCGCTTCGTTGCCTTCCGTGAAATCCGGATCCGGGATCGCCTCCCCAAAGCCAGAATACTGTCGCGTACGTTACAGAAAAGTGGCTTTCCCTCGCGGCGGGCGGAGGGTGGTCACGACTTCACGTCCACGGAGCGGTAGGCGGCGATCAGGGCCTGCTCGCCTTCGAGGCCGGTCTGGCTCAGGCCGTGTTCCATGCCGATGACGCCGTCGAAGCCGCGGTCGCGCAGCCACTGGAAGATGTGTTTATAGTTGATCTCGCCCGTCGTCGGCTCCTTGCGGCCGGGAACGTCTCCGACCTGGATATAGGCAATCTCGTCCCACGCATCGATCATGTTGGTGATGAGATTTCCTTCCGTGATCTGCTGGTGGTAGAGATCGTCGAGAATCTTCACCGAAGGGCTTCCGACCATTTTGCAGATCTGGCGCGCGTGCGGAATCCGCTGCAGGAAACATCCGGGGTGATTGATATAGTTGAGCGGCTCGAGCACGAGGACAAGGCCGGCCGGCTCGACGATTTCCGCGCACACCTTCAGCATCTCGACGGTGTTCGCGGTTTGATACTCGTCCGGCACGCTGGGATCGATCGCCCCCGGCACGACGGTGCACCAGCGGGCGTTCACGCGCTTCGAAACCTCGACGGCCTGGCGCATCCTTTCCTGGAGCATCGCGCGCACCGCATCCGGATCGCGCCTGCGATCATCGATGCCGAGACGATGGCCGGCGAAGACCGGATTTCGAAAATCCGCGAAGGCGACGAAAACGCCCATCGTCATCCCGAGCGACCGCAAGAGATCGCCCATCTTCGACTGCAAACCCGCCTCGCGGCCGGGCAGCCCGTTGTCCTCCCAGGCGCGAAAACCCGCGTCGTGCGCAAAGCGAATCTGATCGAGGATGTCGTCGCCCGCGTGCGCTTTGAACTGCCCTGCGTGCGGCCCGTACTTCATCTGGAACGGCGCGGTCTGGCCGGTCGCGGCTTTGTCGCCCGCCGAGGCGGATGCGAGCTTGATCGAGGACGCCGCGGCGGTGGCGGCGAGGGCGGATTTCACGAAGGCGCGTCGATTCATGACAAGGTTGGAGGCTGGCGAAAGCGAAGGAAGGATCGCGCCTGAACGCAGCAGGGAAGACGCGTCCTGGCAACTTTGCATGCCGGTCCGCGCGTGCTTTTCGACGCGCCGCCGTGCTCGCGCATTGCCAACGCGCATCGAAGTCCGATGTTCTGCGTCCGATGTTTTCCCGAGCGCCCCTCTCCTGTAAACGGCTGCGGTTTCGCCACCGCGCGACCTGCCTTTCCTTCGTCTGCGTCATCGCGGTCGCCCCCGCCGCCGAGCCGTCCCCGCCGGCCGGACCGCGCATCGTTCCGGAGAGCCTCTTCACGGTCCCCGACGGGCTCGAGGTGACGATCTGGGCACAATCGCCGCAGTTGCGCAATCCCACCAACATCGACATCGACGCCGCGGGCCGCATCTGGGTCGCCGAGGGCGTCAATTACCGCCGGCACGCCGACCGCGATCCCGCGGGCGATCGCATCATGGTGCTGGAGGACACGGACGGCGATGGATCCGCGGACACGAGCCACGTCTTCGTGCAGGAGCCGGGGCTGATCGCGCCGCTCGGCATCGCGGTGATCGACAACAAGGTGATCGTTTCCAACGCGCCCGACATGATCGTTTACACGGACGTCGATCGCGATCTCCGCTTCGATCCCGCCATCGACAAGCGTGACGTCCTGCTCACCGGTTTCAACGGCGCCAACCACGACCATTCGCTGCACTCGGTCACGGCGGGCCCCGACGGCTGGTGGTATTTCAGCCAGGGAAACTCCGGCGCGTTTTTCACCGACCGCTCGGGGCAAACCTTCCGCGTCGGGAGCACCTACGATCCGCTCGGAAGCGGCGCCACGCCGCTCTACGGCTGGACGCCGATCGACATCTCCGGCGCGCGCAGCGACGACGGACATGTTTACGTCGGAGGCTTCGCCGCGCGCATGCGGCCGGATGGAACCGACGCGCAAATCATCGGCTTCAACTTTCGCAACAGCTACGAGCAAACCGTCACTTCGTTCGGCGATGTTTTCCAGAACGACAACGACGACCCGCCCGCCTGCCGCACGTCGTTTCTTCTCGAGTATGGAAACGCCGGCTTTTTCTCCCGCGATGGAAAACGGACATGGAACGCCGACCGGCGCCCGGGGCAATCGATCCCCACCGCCGAGTGGCGCCAGGATGATCCGGGCACGATGCCCTCGGGCGACGTCTATGGCGGCGGCGCGCCGACCGGGATCGTGTTCTACGAGGGCGACGCGCTCGGCGGGAAATGGCGCGGCCTGCTGCTGAGCGGCGAGTCCGCGCGCAACACGATCCTCGGCTACCTGCCCGAACCGGATGGCGCGGGTTTCAGGCTCGAGCGCTTCGATTTTCTCACGAGCAATCGCGAGGGCGAGTTCGCCGGCACGGACATGCTGCGCGGAAAGGTTTCGTCGGAACTGAAGACGTTCTTTCGTCCGTCGGACGTCGCCGTGGGGCCCGACGGAGCGATCTATGTCTCCGACTGGTTCGATCCGCGCGTCGGCGGCCACCAGGATCTCGACGACGGAACGAACGGCGCGATTTATCGCATCGCGCCGAAAGGTTTCCGGCCGGAGGTTCCGCGGCTGGATCCCGAGACGGTCGAGGGACAACTCGCCGCGGTTCGAAGCCCGGCCGTGAATGCGCGCGCGCTTGGATTCACGCGGCTCGTCGAAGGCGGCGAGCGTTCGGTCGACGCCGTCGCGCGTCTCCTCGACGATGCGAACCCGTATGTCCGCGCGCGCGCCGTCTGGCTGCTTTC
>CAZFCY010000119.1:0-5397 GCA_964517665.1 uncultured Opitutaceae bacterium
GTCTTCCTCCGCTCGAAAATCCGGCGCGAGCCCCAGCCCGTCGAACGAGGCGTCCGGATACGGGCCCGCGAACACCCTTCCCTCCCCCACCTCACGCGCGCTTCCGGCCGGCATTTCGCGCGGCCACAACTCGTCCGCCAGCCGGCTCGCCTCCTGGTCGTCGCCCGGCTGGCGCGCCAGGCCGGGAGCCGCCACCGGGCGCTGGCCGAGGATGACGGTCCCGCCGCCGCGGACGAACTCCAGCGCCTTGCGCAGGACGGCGGGAGACACGCGGTCCGCGACCGGCATCATCGAATCGATCGCGGGCAGAACCAGCGCCGCGTAACTGCCGCCGCCGGGAAGCACGAGGCGTCCGCCGCGCGCCTCCGCGAGGCGGACGAGCGCATCCGGATTGATCGAGTCGTAAGCGTATCCAGAAAGTGGATTCGCCCAGTCGGCGGTCTCGATGATCTGTTTTTTCAGCCGGGCGTCGTCCTGCGGAAAAAACGCGGGAAACGCGGGCGCGAGGCGCCAGGGCACGACCGCGCGGCGCGGAATCTCCTCCCCGGTGAAGACCGCGAGATCGACGACCGGCGCGCCCTGCTGCAACAACGCCTGGCAGCGCTCCGCGTACTCCACCCATGCGCGACCCGGTTTCCACCAGGCCTGGTCGCGCTGAAAATACAGCCCCACTCCGCCGAGTGTCATCCCGGGCGCGCGATCCGTCCACGGATTGTGCGTGAAGACATGATACACAAAACGATTGGCGCCGAGCGCGTAGTTGAAATCGCCCAGCGTCTTGATTCCCGCGGGCGTCTCGTCCCAAGCCAGCCGGATCTGTGTGAACGCCTCGGCCTGCACGATGTTTTTGCCGTAGATGCGCGCGCCGGAAATGGCGTCGAGCATGTCGTTGATCTTGTCGTGTGTCGCGCTGCGCAGCCAGAACTCGCCCATCGGCACATCGATCTTGTCGAAGAAGGAAAGGCCGTCGGCGGTCATCACCGGGGCCACGCATTCCGAGCTGAAGACGCAGCCCTTCTCACGCGCGAGTTTCGCGAACACGCCGTAGAAATTATCGACGATCAACTCCGCGATCGTTTCGCGCACGTCGCGCAGGAATCGCTCCGAAACATCGGCGCTCTCGATCGGAATGCCCGCCATGGCGGGAAGATGGCGGATCGGATCATAGCCGCGCCGGCGGATGAACTCGTCGCGAAAAACCGGCGACCAGTTCTGGCTCCCGCACTCCCAGCTATCGACGTGAAACACCTTCAACACGCGCCCGGCCAGATCCTCGCCGGCCTGCCGGAAAATCTCGGCGAACCAGCCGTCGAAGATCGCGCGCGCGGCCTCGGGGTTGAACTTGTCGCACTCGAGCCCTTTGCCGTTGCCCGCGGATTCATTCCGATAACCCGTCGAGGTGTGGCCCATGCGCAGGATGGTCCATCTTCCCGCGGGGGCGTCCCACTCGATCTGCCCGGCGGCGCTCATCGACGGCGTGAGTTCGATGATCCGGTCCAGCGGCACACAATCCGCGTCGGGCACGAGCGCCGGATCGGTCCGCGGCGAAACACGGAAGACGTGCCCGGTTTTCCCCTCGAACTGGTGGAGGCGGACTTCATCGAGCATATCCAAACCCTGGATACGCAGCCGCGGGTTCCATTTCGCCGAATCGAGATCCTCCGCCCCGGCCTCGCCGCCGGATGGATCATGAATGAAACGCCAGACGCGCGCCGTCGCCTCCGGCAGCGCATGGGTGACATCCGCGTCGCCGTCCTGCCAGCCGTGGCGCGGCGGCTCCAGTCGCGTCAGCCGACGGAATTCAACACCATCGTCGCTCACCTCGACGATGAGCCGGTTCGCCCAATAGGTGGCGTTTTGAATGCCTTTCGTGCGCGCGAGCCGCACTGTGAGCGCGCGAGCGGTGAACGGCTCGTCGAACGTGTATTGAATCCAGCAGCCCTCGTTGCTCGTGAAGGTTTCATCGGTCTGCTGCCGGCTCAGAAAGGATGCGTCCGCGTCCGGAACGCTGGTCGTCACATGCGGCGTTTTCGTGAACGAGTCGATCCCGCCGCCCTTCGCCGCCGGATACGCGAAGACGGCGATGTCCTTGTAGAAACCTTCGTTTGTCTCCGGCTGCGGAAGCGTGATCGCGCGGCGGCCTCCTCCCTCCAGATGCGTCGTGGACCACACAACCTTCTGCATCGAAAGCTCGGGCGTGATCCACGGTCCGCCCGCGGTCGCGAATCCGTCGCTGGCGTGCATCGCGATCTTCAGCCCGAGGCGATCCGCCTCGGCGAGGGCGAAGCGGATGTGTTCCCAGCCCTCCGGGGTCAACTGCTTCACCGGCGGCGAAAGATCCGGCGGATCGGACGCGCTCGCGAGCGGCACGAGGTGCGCGCCCGCGATCCCGACGGCTTTCATCGCCTCGAGATCCGCCGTGATGCCCTCCTTCGAAACCGCCTCGCGCATCCAGTACCAGAACACCATCGCGCGCGCGGACTCCGGCGGATTTCGGAAAACCGACTCGAGATCCGCGCCGGCAGGCTGCGCCGCAAAACAACAGATCCGGACTGGAAGGAGAGCGCCGAACAGGGCGAGGCGAGCCGCGCTCGCGACGCGGGGCATCATGCGGCGAAAGGATCTCACGCTCGTCATAATTCTACTTTATTGGAGAACTGGATGGCGGCCACGAAAAGGCGGGACATGTGGAAGGATAGCCGCAAAGAGGCGCAAGAAGCACAAAAACAAGCCCCGTCATTTGCGCCTTCCGCGCCTCTTTGCGGCTATAGGAACCGGTTTATTGCAAATCGTGGGCCGCCCGGCCGAGGCCGGGCGAACCCACGACACGAATCCCGATCGTCGCCTGGAAGCTCAGAGCTTCCAGGTCGCGGCGAGGAAGAACTGCCGGACCGGCTATAGTTTGAACGAAAACACCGCCGCGACCTGCAGGTCGTTGATGTATATATTCTGCGGCCGGTTCGGCTCGCCGAAGTAGGAGATGCGCTTCGTATTGAGGAGGTTCGTGCCTTCGAGCGAGATTGTGAACCTGTCGGAGATTCGATAGCTGACCGAAGCGTCCAGCCAGCCGTAGGCCTTGGTGTAAAACGGCACCTGGCCGATGCCGACGATGCTCTGCTGGCCGCTGAGGAACTCGTCGCGCCAGTTGTAGGCGACCCGCGCCGAGAACCTGTCGGTTTCATACATGCCGATCAGGTTGAAACTGTTGTCGGAAAGATTCTGCGTCGTTCCGGCATCGAGATAGGTGTAATTCGCCTGCGCCCCGAAACCTTTGAAGGGCGCGGGGAGGAAATCGAAGAACTGGGTGTACCCGACCTCGAATCCCTTGATCGTGGCCGCGTCGGCATTCCGCGGGCGCGTGATCAGGTAGGTGATTCCATCGTAGGTTTCGCTCGTGGCCGAGCTGGCGATGAAGCCGTCCACGTCCTTGTAGAACAAGGTGGCGTATATCGAGGTCGTCTCGTTGAAGTATTTCTCGAGGGCGAGGTCGAGGTTCCCGGCCTTGATCGGACGCAGATCGGGGTTTCCGGCCGAGCCCTGGCTGAGTTCGGGGTTGATCGGATTGGGGACGAGCGTGAGCGAGGGCGAGAGCTGGTTGAAGTTCGGCCGGGTCAGCGTCTTCGACGCGGAGAACCGGAGGAGCAGCCCCTCGCTCAGCGTGTAGCGCGCGTTGAGGCTCGGCAGCACGTTGCTGTAGCTGGTGTCTATATCGATCGGCGCGGTGGATTGCGGCGTGGTCTCGGTCGCGGGAACCGTGCGGGTGCCGGAGACGGCCTCCTTGGTGCGCACGAAACGGACGCCGATGTTGCCGTCGATCGGCAGGCTCTCCATCCGGAACCGGCCCATGAGGTAGGCGGCGGTGGTCGATTCGTCGATGTTCCACAACGTGATGGGCGAAGCCTCGGTCGGAAGCGGAGCCGTGATGCCGAAGGTGGCCCGGTAGCTCACCGGCTCACGCGCGCCGTCGAGGCGGCCGGTGATATAATCGCGAATGTTCGGGGTTCTCGTATCGGGGAAGAATCCGAAGGGATTCACCATCACCTCCCCCGGATGAGCCGAGGCGATCGGACGCTCGCCGGCGGGGAAATTAAAGTCCGCGAAGATCAGGCCCGGCTTGTTCGTCGAGTTGCGCTTGGAATGACGCGCGCCCGCGTGCAGGGAGTCGAAGAGACCGCTGCCGAGCGTGTAGACGCCATCGGCGGTGAATGCGCGGAGGTCGCCGAAATACGGCCGCATGCGGTAGGCGATCCCCGTGTACTCGAAGTTCGCCGGATTGGTCAGATCGGTCCCGGAAACCGAGGTCGAGGGAACCTCGGTGGAAAGATCGTGCGCGAACTCCGAAGCGGCCGCGGCAAAGAACGGTCCGACGAAATAAAGATCGTTGTAGCTGTCGGTATAGCTCGCGTCGACCTTGACCGTGAGCTTCTCGCCCTTCCAGATCGCGCCGGCGGCGAACTGCTTGGTCCAGTCGTGCGTGTCGCGCGCGAACGCGAGCACGGAGATCGTCGGATCGGTCCACACGATCTTCTGCACATCGTTCGTGCCCGGCGCGAGGACGACGGATCCCGGCACGAAGGTGTTGGAGGCGGACGCGTTGACGTTGATCTGGTGCGTGTCCTGGAGCGTGTCGAACTTCACATAGCTGGCCTCGGCGTAAAGCTCGAGCTTCTCCGACGGCCGCCACTGGATCACGCCACTTGCGCCGGTGCGCTCGCGCCGCCCGAAGACGGTGTTCTCGGAGGTCGAGCGCTGCGCGTTCACCGTCTGGCCCGGGACGATGGTCGTGAGGGCGGTGGGCGCTCCCGTGCCCTTCTGGTCCTCCCGCCAGTCGCGCTCCTGATAAATGATATTGACCAGGGCGCCGATCTCGCCTCCGCCGGAGAGCTTCCACCGATCGCTGTAGAGCACGGAATATTGCGGCTTGGTGGAATCGACGAGGTCGCCGTTGATCACCCGGATGGAGCCCGCGATGCGCCGCCCGGAGAAGTCGAACGGACGCCGCGTCGTCATCTCGATGAGGCCGCCGATGCCGCCCTCGATGTGCTCGGCGGACGCGGTTTTATAGACATTGATGCCGGCCACCATTTCCGAGGGGATGTCGGCGAAATCCACCGTGCGGCTCGGGCCGCCGGTCGAGTTGAGGCCGGCGGTGAAGACCTCGCGACCGTTGAGCGTGTTCTCCATCTGGCTGAGGCCGCGGATCGTCACGCCCGCGCCTTCGCCACGGTCGCGCAGGATCTGGATGCCGGTGATGCGTTGAAGCGCATCGGTGACATTCACGTCCGGCAGCTTGGTTATATCGCTCGCGACGATGGAATCGACGATTTCGAATCGGTTCCGCTTGATCTCCTGGGCTGTCTGGAGGGAGTAACGCGAGCCGGAGACCTGATATTCCTC
>CAZFCY010000119.1:5497-15691 GCA_964517665.1 uncultured Opitutaceae bacterium
CGCCTCACGAGGAGCAGGTGTTCCGCGGCGAGGACGGTTTCGCCGCGCTGGTTGAGCGATTCCACCAACTCCACGACCACGCCGTGATCCGGCCGTTTCGGGTGGTCGCGCTTCTCCTTGATCGTGCAGCGCGAGGTGAGCGTGTCCCCGATGAACACCGGCCGGATGAAACGAAGCCGGTCGTATCCATAGGAAAACGCCACGGGGTTGATCTCGCCCGCGGTCTGGCCGACGGCGACGCTGAAGACGAGCGTGCCGTGCGCGATGCGCTGCTTGAAATCCTGGGTCTTGCACCACTCGGCGTCCATGTGGTGCGGATAGAAATCGCCCGTCTGCCCGGCGTGCATGACGACGTCGGTCTCGGTGATGGTGCGGCCGGTCGAGGCGCGCGACGCGTCGATCGCGTAGTCTTCGAAATAGATCGGTTTCATCACGCGAGGCCGAGGGTTCTGGTGATCGCGACCGCGGCGGCGCGAAGGCCGTCGATCAGCGCCGGGTCCACGTTGGGCCGCCCGCGGCGGATCAAGCGGGTCGTGGCGAGGGCGGCGATGATTCCCGTGGACGGCTCGCCGACCAGCACGGCGATGTCGCGCACGCCGTCGATCGTCTCGCTGTCCGCGGTGGAGACGCCGCGCTGGCGCAGGGTCGCGAGCGACTTGTTGAAGGCCTCGAGCGCGTCGCCCGCGAACTCCTGCCCCGCCGGCGAGGCGGCGAGCATCGCGGCGCGCTCGGCCTCGCCGAGTTGCGCGAGAAGCAGGCGGCCCGACGCCGTGCGGACGGAATCGAAGACCGCGCCGACTTCGATCGACAACCGCACCGGTTCCGGGCTGTCCTGCTGGGCGATGACGAGCAGACGGCCACGATCGAGGACGCTGAGGTGGCACGACTCGCGCATCGCCTCGGTCAGCTCCCGCATCGGCTGGAGCGCCGCCTGCAACAGCTTGTCCATCACGGAGTGCGAATGAGCGAGCGAGAACAGCTTCAGGGTCAGCCCGTATTTGCCGGAGAGCGAATCGCGCGTGATATAGCCGCGCTTTTCGAGGCAGTTGAGCATGCGAAACAGTTCGCTGCTCGACCGCTCGAGGCGGGTGGCGAGTTCGGCGAGGGATTGCGGGACGGCGATGGCGGCAAGCGACTCGATCACATCGAGGCCTTTCTCCAGGGCTGGAACAGAGTAGTTTGGGGTCTTGGCCATTTCAGGCTTGTCGGAGTTTTCATTACCGAAACTATGTTTTGCAAATAAAAAATGATGCCCCTGCCCCAAAATGCAACGCCGCCCCCCGGACAGCGCCCGATCACGATCGTCGGCGCGGGCGGGATCGTGCGCGACGCGCACCTGCCCGCGTACCGCATCGCCGGCTTCAACGTCGCCGGCATCGTCGATCTCGATCGCGCCAGGGCCGAGGCGCTCGCGCGGGAGTTCGGGATTCCGACCGTCTTCGACTCGCTCGCGCGCGCGATCCGGGCCGCGGCGCGCAATGCCGTCTTCGACATCGCCGTGCCCGCCTCGTCGCTCCACGACGCGCTCGATGCCCTCCCCGACGGCGCCGCCGTGCTGATGCAAAAGCCGTTCGGCGAAAACCTCGAGGAGGCGCGCGCGCTGCTCGCGCTCTGCCGGCGAAAGAAGCTCGGGGCCGCGGTGAACTTCCAGCTCCGCCACGCCCCCTGCATCGCCGCCGCGCGCCGGCTCATCGAGGCCGGAGCGATCGGCGAGCTGCACGACATGGAGGCGCGCGTGACTGTCTATATGCCGTGGCATCTCTGGACGTTTCTCGAAGGCATCCCGCGCATGGAGATTCTATATCACAGCATCCATTATGTGGATCTCATCCGCTCGTTTCTCGGCGAGCCGCGCGGCGTGCGCGCGTCCACGGTGAAGCATCCGAAGATGATGAAACTCGCCTCGACGCGCACGAACATCGCGCTCGACTACGGCGAGGTGTTGCGGGCCAACATCACGACCAACCACGGCCACGAGTTCGGCCGCCGCCACCAGGAAAGCTACGTGAAATGGGAGGGCACGCGCGGCGCGATCAAGGCCCGGCTCGGCCTGCTCGTGAACTATCCGCACGGAGAGCCGGACACACTCGAGATCTGCCGCCTCGACGCCGCGGAAAATCCAGGCCCGTGGGAACCCGTTCCTTTCGAGGGAAGCTGGTATCCGCACGCCTTCATCGAGACGATGGCGGACCTCATGCGTTTCTCGGAAGGGAAATCGTCCAGGCTTTCCACCGGCGTGGATGACGCCATTAAGACCATGGCCGTGGTCGAGGCCGCCTATGCATCCAGCGCGCACGGCTCCACTCCGATTCCCCAAGCATGACAGTTGCACCCATTTCCCTCCGCGGCATGACCTGGGACCATGCCCGCGGCTTCGACCCTCTCGTGGCGACCGCCCTCGAATATCGGAAACTCCACCCCGAGGTGCGCGTGACGTGGGAGCGCCGCTCGCTCAAGGCCTTCGAGGCGTTTCCCGTCGGCAAACTCGCGGAGGACTACGATCTCATCGTCTTCGATCATCCCTTCGTGGGCGACGCGGCGCACAACGGCGCGCTGCTGCCGCTCGACGAGCATCTTCCCGCCGGGTTTCTCGCCGACCAGGCGGCGAACAGCACGGGCCTCTCGCATCGCAGCTACCGGTTCGCGGGACGCCAGTGGGCGCTCGCGATCGACGCGGCCGCGCCGGTCGCGTTCTGGCGCGAGGACATCCTCGAGCGGCTCGGCGCCTCCGTGCCGTCCACGTGGGAGGATCTGATCGCCCTCGCCCGCGAGGGGCACGTCGAGATTCCCGCCGCGCCGATCAACTGCCTGATGAACTTCTACTCGCTCTGCCTCGCGCTGGGGGAGACGCCGTTCGCCGGAACGGATCGCGTCGTGAGCGGCGACACGGGAGCCGCCGCGCTGCTGCGCCTGCGCGAACTGGTGACGGCGTGCGACGCCGGCTGCCTCGAGCGCGACCCGATCGGCTCGCACGAACTCGTCGCCTCCGCGAGCAACACGCGCGCCGCCTACTGTCCCCTCGCCTACGGCTACTCGAACTACGCGCGCGCCGGCTTCCGCGCGCATCCCGTGCGCTTCGGCCCGCCGCCGGCGTTCGCCGGAAAGCCGCTCCGCACCGTGCTCGGCGGCACCGGCCTCGGCGTATCCGCGATGCGGATACAACGCGAGGCGGCCGTGGCGTATGCCGCGTTCGTCGCGTCCGGCGGAGTCCAGCGCGCGCCCTACACGCGCCACGGCGGACAGCCGGCGCACCGCGGCGCGTGGCTCGACGCGGAAAACAACCGGCTGACGCGCGACTGCTTTCGCGACACGCTCCCGGCGCTCGATCGCGCCTGGGTGCGCCCGCGCTATTTCGGGCACATCGCGTTTCAGGAAAACGCCGGCCCGGTCGTCCACGCCGCCGTCCGCGGCGATCTCGCTCCCGCGGAAGCGCTGGCGCGGATCGACGTCATCTACCACGACTCGCTCGAACACGCCCCCGCCCTCGCATGAAGCCGCGTCTGGTTTATTTTCGAGCCCGAAGGTTGGAACCTGAAAGCGGCGATGAATCGCCGCGCTCCAAATGGCGGCGCGCGTTCTGGAGCGCGGCGATTCATCGCCGCTCTTGGTCGCACCCGCGCGCCTCCAGCCCGCGCGCTCGAATGGCTCGCGCCATTCTCAAATACGTCCCATGAAGCCGCTCGAAGGCCTTCTCGTTCTCGACTGCGCCCAGTTTCTCGCCGGCCCCTGGGCCGCGACGCGCCTCGCCGACCTCGGCGCGCGCGTGATCAAGATCGAGCGCCCCGGCAGCGGCGACATCTGCCGGCATCTCTATATCTCGAATCTCTCGCTCGACGGCGACAGCACGCTGTTTCACTCGATCAACCGCAACAAGCAGAGCTACGCCGCCGACCTGAAGAACCCCGGCGATCTCGCGAAGGTGAAGCAACTGATCGCGCGCGCCGACGTGTTGATCCAGAACTTCCGCCCCGGCGTGATGGAGCGCATCGGCCTCGGCCACGAGGTCTGCGCGGCGATCAATCCGCGGCTCGTCTACGGCGTCGTCACCGGCTACGGCGGCAGCGGCCCGTGGGTGGACAAACCCGGCCAGGATCTCCTCGCGCAATCGCTCTCCGGTCTCGTGTGGCTGAACGGCAACGCCGACCAGCCGCCGATGCCTTTCGGGCTTTCCGTCGCGGACCTCACCGCGAGCGCGCACCTCGCGCAGGGCATCCTCGCCGCGCTCGTGCGGCGCGGCATCTCCGGAAAAGGCGCGCTCGTCGAGGTGAACCTGCTCGAGTCGGTCCTCGATTTGCAGTTCGAGGTCACGACGACATTTCTCAACGACGGCGGACGCGAGCCGCGGCGCAGCCGCGTCAACAACGGCCACGCCTATCTCGGCGCGCCCTACGGCATCTACAAGACGGCCGACGGTTTCATCGCCCTCGCGATGGGCTCGATCGCGCGCCTCGGCGAGCTGCTCGAGCTGTCGCCACTTTCTGAATACGACGATCCGGAGACGTGGTTCACCAAGCGCGACGAGATCAAGAAACTGATCGCCGATCACCTCGTCACGCAAACGACCGCGCGCTGGCTCGCCCGCCTGGAGGCGGCGGACTACTGGTGCGCCGACGTGCTTTCGTGGTCGCGGCTGTGGGAGACGGACGCGTTCCAGGCGCTCGACTTCGTCCAGGAAATCACGCGTGACGACGGCCCGACCATGCGCACGACGCGCTGCCCGATCACGATCGACGGCCGGCATTTCAAATCCCCCCGCGGCGCGCCGCGCGTCGGCCAGCACACCGCCGCAATCGAGGCCGAGTTCGGCTTATATCCATGACCGCGAAAAGTCACAGGGGGCGCCGAGGACGCACAGAGGTCGCAGAGCGGAAAAAGCATGAGTTATATAGCCACAGAAAGACGCAAAAAGCGCAAAACACACTCACTCTCTTTTTTGCGTCTCTTTGCGGCAAAACAATCCTCCCTCCGTGATCTCTGCGCATTCTCCGTGTTCTCCGTGCCCCACCTCCGACCCTGACCCCATGTCCCCCGAAAACGCCCCCATCCTCGGAACGATGCTGCACGCGATCGGCGCGGCCAGCGCGGCCCTTTGCTACACGCCACAGCGCTACCTGCACAAGTGGAGCTGGCAGACCTACTGGCTGTTTCAGGCCTCGATGTGCTGGCTCGTGCTGCCGTGGATCTTCGCGCTCGCCACGATCCCCGAACTGGGCGCCGTGCTTTCCGAGGCGCCGTCGGAGGCGATGATCAAGTCCTACTCGCTCGGCGTCCTCTACGGAGTCGGCGGCATCGCGTTCGGCGTTTCGATTCGTTATATCGGTTTCTCGCTCACCTACGCCGTGGCGATCGGCGTATCCTGCGTGCTGGGCACGTTTCTCAATCCCATCCTCGACGGAAAACTCGGCGAGGCGCTCGCGAAGAACGGCAGCGGTTTTGTGGTCACAGGCGTCCTGCTCGGCGCCGCCGCGATGCTCGTCACCGGCATCTCCGGCCTGCGCAAGGAACGCGAACTCGGCGGCGCGGCGTCGGGCAACGAGCGATTCAACGCCCGCATCGGGCTTCCCATCTGCCTGCTCGCCGGCGTGCTTTCCGCCGTGTTCAGCCTTTCGCTCGCCGCCGGACAACCGATCGCCGACGTCGCCCGAGCGCACGGCGCCGGCTACTTCGAGGGCAACGTCATCTACCTGTTCTCCAACACCGGCGCGTTCACCACGACGCTGTTCTACGCCGGCTGGCTCGCCACGAAGGCGAAAAGCTGGGGCGAGTTCACCCGCACGCCCGACGGCGCGGGACTGACCCGCAACTACCTGCTCGGCCTCGCCACCGGGTTGATGTGGTACCTGCAGTTTTTCTTCTACGGACTCGGCCACGTGCGGATGGGCAGCCTCAAGTTCTCGAGCTGGGCGATCCACATGATCATGCTCATCCTCTTCAGCGCCGGCTTCGGCATGCTGATCGGCGAATGGAAAAAATGCCGCCCCTCCACGCGCCTGCTCGTGGCCTCCTCGATCGCGCTCCTGCTCGCCGCCGTCGGCCTCATCAGCCGCGGAAACTACCTCGCGGATTTTGAGTAGCGGGTATCGAGTAGTGAGTAGCGAGCATGAAGCATGCATGCTTCGCATCCCCTCCTCCGCGCGAGACGCGCTTCACTATTCTCTACTCACTCCTTCCCCCGCCATGCGCTTCGTCGACACACACCAGCACCTCTGGGATCTTGACCGGTTCCCCTGCTCGTGGACGGGCGGCATCCCGAAGCTCGCCCGCAGCTTCCGCCTCGACGACTACCTCGCCGCCAGCGCCGGGCTCGGCATCACGAAGACGGTGTTCATGGAATGCGACGTGGACGAACCGCGCGCGCTCGACGAGGCGCGTTGCATCCAGTCCCTCGCAGCCGCGCAGCCGCTCATCGTCGGCATCGTCGCGAGCGCCCGCCCGGAGAACGACGGCTTCGAGAAACAACTCGACGCGCTGCTCGAGCTTCCCGCGCTCCGCGGCATCCGCCGCGTCCTGCACACGCAGCCGGACGACCTCTCTCGGCGTGAAATCTTCCGCCGCAACCTCCGGCTTCTTCCGCGACACGGCCTCGTCTTCGACCTCTGCGTCCTCGCGCGCCAGCTTCCCGTCGGCATCGAACTCGCGCGCGCCTGCCCGGATGTCACGTTCGTGCTCGACCACTGCGGCGTGCCCGACGTGAAGGGCGGCGCTTTGTATCCATGGGCCGGATACATACGCGACCTCGCCGCGCTTCCGAACGTCGCCGCCTGCAAGATCAGCGGCCTCGTCGCCTACGCCGATCCGGAGAACTGGACGACCGACGACCTGCGCCCGTGGTTCGACCACGCGATCGAATGCTTCGGCTGGGACCGTGTCGTCTGGGGCGGCGACTGGCCCGTGTGCACGCTTTCCGCGAGCCTCGCGCAATGGGTCGAGGCGACGCGATCGCTTGCCTCGCGCGCCACAGACGACGAACGTGCCCGGCTCTTTCATCGCAATGCCGAAAGGATCTACCGTGTTTGATCTCACCCACAAACGAGCCCTCGTCACCGGCGCCGGTTCCGGCATCGGCCAGGCGATCGCGCAGACGTTCGCCCGCGCCGGCGCTCATGTGATCGTGGCCGACCGCGACCGCGCCGCCGGCGAGGCCACGGTGAAAACGATCGCCGACGCCGCGGCCCTCGCGGAATTCGAGCTGCTCGATGTTTCTGTCGAGTCCGACGCGCTCGCGCTCGCCGCGCGACTTCCGGCCATCGACATCCTCGTCAACAACGCCGGCATCGGCCATGTCGGCAATCTTCTCGGCACGACCGCCGCCGACCTCGATCGCCTCCACGCGGTCAACGTCCGCGGCCCGTTCAACCTCTGCCGCGCCTTCGTGCCCGCCATGCTCGAGCGCGGATCGGGCAGCGTGATCAACCTCGCCTCGATCGGCGGCGTCGTCGCCGTGCGCGACCGGCTCGCCTACACCGTGACCAAACACGCCGTCGTCGGCCTCACCCGCGCGCTCGCGCTCGACCACTCGCACACGGGAGTCCGTTTCAACGCCATCTGTCCTGGAAGGGTGAATACGCCCTTCGTGCAGTCGCGCCTCGCCGAATATCCGGACCCGGAAAAAGCCTATCGCGACATGGCCTCCACCCAGCTCACCGGCCGCATGGCAACGCCCGCGGAAATCGCCGCCTCCGCCCTCTACCTCGCCAGCGACGAAGCCGCCATGGTCACCGGCTCCTGCCTGATGATCGACGGCGGCTGGAGCGCGGGGAAGTGAAGGCAGAATGATGAATGTAGAATACAGAATGAAGAAACGGATTTGAAGGCGCGGACGCGGGCGTTTGCATTGCGCGTGATCAAGCTGTATTCGGCTTTGCCAACGACTGCGGTGGCTCAGGTTTTGGGGAAGCAGCTCCTGCGGTCCGGCACTTCGGTCGGCGCGAATTACCGCGAGGCGAGTCGAGGCCGCTCGAAGGCGGAGTTCATCGCGAAGATGGGTGATTGCCTTCGAGAACTCGATGAATCGGCCTACTGGCTCGAACTCATCGTCAACGCCGACATCCTGTCGAACTCACGCGTCGCTCCGCTCTTGGACGAAACCAACCAACTCACCGCAATCTTCGTCTCGATCATCAAGAAAACCAAATCCACTTGATCTCCCTACTCCGCACTCTCCCATTCTACATTCTGCATTCTTCATTCTTCATTTGATTCGCCATGTTCCTCATCCGTTATCTCGACTCCGACAATCGCGCGCACTACGGCGCGGAAACCGCCGATGGCGCCATTCTCCGCGTCGATGGCGATGTGTTCGGCGACTTCTCGATCACCGACGAGCGCGCGGTCGTCGCCCGCCTGCTCGCGCCGGTTGTTCCGACGCAGATTCTCTGCATCGGCCTCAACTACCGCCGGCATGCCGAGGAAACGAAGGCAAAGATGCCCGAGCGGCCGATCCTCTTCGTCAAGGGAATCAACACGCTGCAGCACCCGAACGAGCCGATCCTCATCCCGACGCACATGGCCAGCCACGAGGTCGATTACGAATGCGAACTCGCCGTCGTGATCGGCAAGCCGTGCAAGAACGTCAGCCGCGAGCGCGCGCTCGATTACGTGCTCGGCTACACCTGCGCGAACGACGTCTCCGCCCGCGACTGGCAGATCAAAATGGGCGGCGGCCAGTGGTGCCGCGGAAAGTTTTTCGACACCTTCGCCCCGCTCGGCCCGCGGCTCGCCACGCGCGAAGAGATCCCGGATCCGAACAACCTGAAGATCGCCACCATCCTCAACGGTGAGCGCGTCCAGGATTGGAACACCAACGACATGATCTTCGACGTCGCCACGCTGATCGAGTTTCTCAGCGGCAGCACCACGCTCGTCCCCGGCACGGTCATCCTCACCGGCACCCCGCACGGCGTCGGCATGGCGGCGAAACCGGAACCCCGCTGGCTGCGCCCGGGAGACGAGGTCACGATCGAGATCGAAAAGATCGGCGCGCTCACGAACCCGGTGGCGCTGGAAGAGTAGTAGCGAGTAGAGAAGAGTGAGACGCGTGCCGCGCAGGAGTATGAGAGGGCCCACTTTTCATTCTCGCTAGTCGCTGCTTTCCCTCCTCGCTACTCGCTACTTCCTCCCCATGTCCCGCCTCGTCGCCCACTACCTGATCGAGACGCCGCGCCCGCTCGAGGAGGCGGCCGCCGCCATCGCGGGCGAACAATCCTCCGGGACATTCGTCGAGGTTCCGGGCGAGACGGCGGAATTGAAGCAGCGCTTCGCCGCGCGCGTCGAGTCGATCACGCCGCTCGAAACGGCGGAGACGCCGACCCTGCCCGGAAGCCGGCCGGCCGCGAAACGCCACCAGCGCGCGCGCGTCGCCATCTCCTGGGCGTATGAGAATTTCGGATACAACCTGCCCACGCTCGTCGCCACCGTGCAGGGCAACCTCTACGAACTCGCGCAACTCTCCGCCCTGCGGCTGCTCGACCTGGAGTTTCCCGCCTCGTTTGCCGGGCATTTCCGCGGACCCGCCTTCGGCGTGGCCGGCACGCGGCGGCTCGCCGGCGTCGAAGGCCGGCCGCTCATCGGCACGATCGTCAAGCCGAGCATTGGCCTGTCGCCGGGGCAGACGGCGGAGATCGTGCGCGCGCTGATCGAGGCCGGCATCGACTTCATCAAGGACGACGAGCTGATGGCAAACCCGCCGCACTCGCCGATCGACGCGCGCATCGACGCCATCATGCGCGTGATCGACGACCACGCCGAACGCGCCGGCCGAAAGGTGATGTACGCCTTCAACATCAGCGACGAGGTCGATGCGATGATGCGGCACTACGAAAAAATCGTCGCCGCCGGCGGCACGTGCGCGATGGTGAGCCTCAACAGCGTCGGCCTCGCGGCCACGAAGAAAATCTGCGACCTCGGCGCGCTTTCGATCCACGGCCACCGCAATGGCTGGGGCATGTTGAACCGCCATCCGCTGCTCGGGATGGATTTCCGCGCGTATCAAAAACTCTGGCGCCTCGCCGGCGTCGACCAGATGCACGTCAACGGCATCGACAACAAATTCTGGGAACCGGACGACTCCGTCGTGCACTCGATCGAGTGCTGCCGCGAGCCGCTGCTCGGCGGCATGAGCGTGTTGCCCGTGGTCTCATCCGGCCTGGTAGAGGAGATCGGTGGTTTTCGTGCGGCGCCAGGTTTCCTGCGCCT
>CAZFCY010000120.1:0-15451 GCA_964517665.1 uncultured Opitutaceae bacterium
GGTAAATACGACCAGGGTCCGATCCGCCAGACCCAGGTCGTCAAGCGTGTCCAAAACCATCCCCACGTGGTCGTCCAGTTCGGAGATCATCGCGGCGTAGCCGGCGCGCGGTCGTGAATGCGGCAGATATCCACATTCCCCACGGTAAGGCACGTCGTCCCATTCAACGGGAAACCTGTCCACAATCTCCGAGGGCGGATGCATTGCGACGTGCGGCTGAATGAACGGAAGATAGAGGAAGAAGGGCTGCGAACGATTCTCTTCAATGAAATCCACCGCTTCGGCGATCATCAGTTTGGGCGCATAAACTTTGCCGATGCGTTCTTCATCACCCGCCTCGATGGCCTGCTGTGTCTGGCGCCCGGGGATCGGATGTCGGTTGATCACCACCCGCTCCGAGTTGCGCCACAGATGCGGCGGATAATACGAGTGCGCGACGCGTTGACAGTTGTAACCAAAGAATGTCTGAAAGCCTTTCCGGTTTGGATCACCCGAACTGCCCACCGGCCCCAGGCCCCATTTCCCGATCGCGCCGGTGGAATAATCTGCATCCTGAAATACTTGGGCGATGGTGACGGCATCCTCTGAAAGTGGATATTGCCCCTCGTCGAACTCGGGAAGCATCTGCGGCGCCTCCAGGTTTCCCCGCACTTCTGCATGGCCTCCGTGCTTACCCGTCATCAGCACACACCTGGACGGTGCGCAGACAGGAGCGCCCGAATAGTGTTGAGTGAAGCGTGTGCCTTGCTTGGCGAGACGATCAATATTGGGCGTGGGAATCTTTTCCTGCCCGTAACATCCCAGTTCTCCCCAGCCAAGGTCGTCAGCGAGAATGAAAACCACATTCGGCCGGGCGACAGATTCCGCTGCGGCGGCAGCGGTTGGAGCGATCGTGAAGAGCAGAACAGCGGCAAGAATCAGGCTGTGCATTCGCTTCGCCTGTCGCACCGGCGCAAAGCACTTGAAAATGGCCTGAGTCGCCTCGACAAATCCCATCCACCTGGCCGGTTTCATGTATCAATTCGGCGGCTCGATTCCCAGACTTCTGGCGCTCGCATCAACACGAGCGCTCCAATCGCGAAACAGTCTCTTTAGTTCCGCGACCTTGTCCCGCCGGGAGTCAGCCAGATTGTCACTTTCGGCCACATCATCTTCGAGATTGAAGAGCATCTCCCGCTGACCTTCCATTGGGGAACCGGACGACACCGCAGGACGCACCAACTTCCAGCTTCCGCTTCGCACCGCATATATGCCGTCGCGTGTCTGGCAGCGCCAGAAAAGCGCTTCATGAGGATCCTCTGGCTTGGAGCCGTCCAGATGGGGCAGAAGGTCGACACCGTCGAGCCCCAGATGGTCGGCATCGCCTGCCCCGAGCACCGTTGAGGTTACATCAAACGTCATTACGGGGCGAGAATACACCGAGCCCGGAACAATTCTGCCGGGCCACTGCATCAGCAAAGGGACCCTGATTCCCCCTTCGAGCATGTCGCCTTTCCATCCGCGCAGCGGCGTATTGCGTGAAGCGTTGACGCTCGCACCTCCGTTGTCGCTGGTGAAGATGACGAGCGTGTTCTCCAACTGATCGTTGGCCTTGAGGGCAGCGAGAATCCCGCCAATGGCCTCGTCCATCGCACTGAGCATTCCCGCATACGTCCGTCTCTTGGAGTCGGTAATGTGCGCGAACCGGTCAAGATGTCGTTCCGGCGCCTGCATCGGTGTATGCACTGCATTGAACGCAACATACAAGAAGTACGGTTGGGAATCGCCTCGGCGGGACGTTATATAATCGACCGACTCTTCGGCAAACGCATCCGTCAGATAGCGGGTCTCGTGAAAAAGCTCACGATTGCGGCGGAATGGCGCCGAGTAGTTGTCGATATGTCGAAGCATGACCTCGTCCATCTCCTTGGTCTTCTTGATCGAGTCCGGAAAATAGAAATGCCCGCCACCGAGGAAGCCAAAGAAATCGTCGAAGCCTCTATCCAACGGAGCATATCCCTCTTTCTCGCCGAGATGCCATTTGCCGACCGCCGCTGTTGCATATCCGGCGGAGCGAAGGCGCTGGGGCAGCGTTACGGCCGGCTGAAAGAACGGACCCGTTATCTCTGTAAGGTCCTCATGCCCGTAGCGATGAGGATACATCCCGCTCATGAGTGCGGTTCGTGAGGGACTGCAAATGGCGGCATTGGCATATGCATCGGTGAAGCGCACGCCGTTTCGTGCAATGGAGTCGATGTTTGGCGTCGGAACATCTTCGCATCCATGAACGCCGATGTCCGCATAACCCAAGTCATCAGCAAGAATGAGGACGATGTTCGGCTTCATCGCCCCCCCCCTCTGCGAGGCGGCTGCCTCAGATGAAGAACAAAGACTGGCCAGCGCAAGCACTCCACTGGCGAGAGATGCGTTAATATAGAATCTGAACATCATCATACGGCATTGCGGCAACATCGGCCGCGATTGAACTGGAGAGAAGTCACCACCGTCGAAATTCAATGGACGAGTTCCACTTACGCAATTGCTGGTATCGAGGAAGATTTGATGCTAGCTGCGGCACGAGAACAAAAGCAAGGGCGGCTGGTGCTAACTGTAGAATGACAGGGTGAGGATGGCCAGCGACGGGCGCCACGCCTAGCCCCCGGATAATCATGAGCCCGGGCTGGCTGCCTGCGCGTAACCGAGATCGCGGAGCAGTTGCGGCAGCCTGAGCTGCCCGGCCCGGAAGGTCGGGACGCCAACGATACCGTGAAATTCGTTCCGGTGCGATCGGCCGGCGCAGGGCATGACGCGAGGGCGGGCAGATGCCGGAAATGGAATGCGCGTCGGTGAAGCGGAGGCCTTGCGAGGCAAGGCGGCCGAGATTGGGCGTGGGGATTCTCGACTTGGGATTGAAGCGCCCGAGATCTCCGATGCCGAGATCGTCGGTGTAGAATATGAGGATGTGCAAGAGCGCGGCGGTGGGATCGGCGCTCATAAGCCGACCTCCTCCAGCAGTTCGTCGTAGGGCCCCAGATGCGGTTCGAGGCCCACCAGCGTTGCCACGCTTTGATCGTCCGGTTGGCTCAGCTGCCGTGTGACTGCCTCCGGCATCGGCGCATGGCCCTCGCGCAAGAGGGCCGTGAGCATCTCGTCGGCGCGATAGATTCCGTGCTCGGCTGCCAAGGCCAGCACGGCGATGTAGCGGTCAAGCGCGAACTCCTGCCGATGGTCGCGGCCATCAGCCCGGTCGTGACGCCGCGAGTCGAGACGATCCTGGTGGACAGCGGATTTTATAGCGAAGCGGCCGTGCAAGCAGTGGAACAACATGCCGACAGGCCGCACGGTGCTGGCGGCAGTGACCAAACTATCCCATCATAAAACCGTGGTTGACTTGCTGCCGCGACCCGAGCCACCCGCGCCCGACCGCGAAGGAAGTCATGGCACACCGCCTGCAGGCAACCGCCGGGAAAGTTTTATATAAACTGCGCAAACAAACCGTCGAACCGGTCTTTGGCATTGTAAAAGAAGTGCTGGGATTCCGGCGCTTCAGTTTGCGCGGCCACGCCAAAGTGTCGCTGGAATGGACGTTGGTCTGCACAAGCAATAACCTCAAACGGATCTTCGCCCTCAAAAACCTCGCCGCCGCGGCGTGAACCTGCCGACCGCGAACCTCGCGGCGGTCCCAACCCGGCCTCATGACATCGACCAGCGGATACGACAGGATTCGGCCCGGACCTCAAAACATCCTCTCGCCCGCAACGCGGCCGACCGCGGCACGCCCTCACCAAAATCACTTTTCAAAGTCCGACAGGCTGCCAGTCTTCCTCAAATGCAAGCGACCGACTATAAGCCACTTGCATGGCGCCCTCACGGGGAATCGAACCCCGGTTTGAGCCTTGAGAGGGCTCCGTCCTAGCCGCTAGACGATGAGGGCTGTGCCAAGAGCCGGACAGCGAAAGGCAACGCCTTCCAAAAATCAAGGCCCGGTTTGAGCCGGCGATCGGCGCCCGCCAAAAAATGTCCGCAGCCCGGCCGCGCTGCCGTCTTGTCTGCGGCAGGCCGCTGCGCCAGCTTTCCGCGCATGGACCTCGAGGGCGTGCTGCCATTCGTCTTCATCGGGATTTTCATCGGCGTCTTCGTGGCGGTCATTCTCGCCGCAAAGGCGCAGCAGAGGCGCGCGCGCGACAACCTCGCCCGGCTCGCCGAACGCCTCCGCTTGCAGCTCAGCGTGCCGGCAAGGTCCGGCATCTTCAGCTCGACGGAGACGTCGCTCGCCGGGTCGTTTCGCGGCCGGCAGATCCGCGTGTTTTCCTACCACACCGGTTCCGGCAAGAACCGGACGCGTTGGTGCGCGGTCGCCTCTCGGATCGACAATCCCGCCGGCTTGACGCTGCGGATATCGAAGGAAAACGCGCTCACCCGCGCCGGGCGCAAAATCGGGATCGACGACGTCGCGGTGGGAGACGAGTCGTTCGACCGCGAGTGTTACGTGAAGAGCAACCAGCCGGATTTTATCCGCGCGGCGTTGCTTCCCGAAATACGGCTGCGGTTGACGAACCTCTGGCAATCCCGCGCGCGTGGTTCCTTCAGCATCGACGCCGCCGAGGTGAGATACGCGGAGATCGGCGCCTTCTCGAACGGAAAGATCTGCGACCGCATCCCCGCCATCGCCGAAGTGGTCTGCGATCTCGGCGAGATCGCGGAAGCCTTCCCCGGCTGAGCGCGGTCCGCGGATCGCGGCGGAGGTCGGACAGGTTTTCGCGGGAGCGAGGGCCGGACAGCCCGCCCGGAGGGCGCGCTCCACTTTGCCGGAAAGCCGGGATTCTGTCGCGTACGTTACAGGATTCTGGCTTTCCTGTTGAGGGCGGAGGACATGCGGGCGAGGGCTTCGCGGAGGGTGGATTCGGGGCAGCCGAAGTTGAGGCGGACGTGATGTCGGTCTCCGAAGGCGGCGCCTCCGGAGAGGCCGACGCCGGCTTCCTCGAAGAATGCGACTGGATCGGGGAGTTCGAGCGGCGCGACGTCGAGCCAGGCGAGGTAGGTCGCCTCGATGTGCGCGAGCGAGACGCCGGGGAGCGAGCCGTCGTTTACCGCCGATTCGACGATGTCGCGATTGGCCCGGAGGCGCTCGAGCAGCGCCTGGCGCCAGGGCTCACCGTGCCGATAGGCGGCTTCGCAGGCGGTGTAGCCGAAGTTGTTGGTTTCGGCGAGGACGCCGAGACCGGCATGCTTGAAGAGGTTGCGCAGGCGCGCATCCGGGATGACGGCATACGAGCAGCCGAGGCCGGCGATGTTGTAGGTCTTGCTCGGCGCGTGAAGCGTGATCGTCCGCTCCGCGAGCGCGGGCGAGAGCGTCGCGGTCGGCACGTGCGCGAGGTCGTCGAGGATCAGGTCGCAATGGATCTCGTCGGAGCACAGCACGAGATCGTGGCGCCGGCAAAACTCGGCGAGGCGCTCCAGCTCGGCGCGGCGCCACACGCGGCCGACCGGGTTGTGTGGATGGCAGAGGAGAAACAACCGGGTTTCGGGCGTGACCGTGTCTTCGAGTTTCTCCCAATCGATCTGCCACGCGCCCTCGCGAAGCACGAGATCGACGGTCAGCAGCCGGCGGTCAGCCAGTTTCGGCGCGGAAAGAAACGGCGGATAAACCGGCGTGAGCGTGAGGACCGAATCGCCTGACTTGCCGACGGCGCGGCAGGCGAGATTGATCCCGGGAACGAGCCCCGGCAGCCAGACCAGCCAGTCGGGCTGCACCCGCCAGTCGAAGCTGCGGCGGAGATAGTCGAGAACCGCCTCGATGGTCGAATCCACCGGCCGGCAGTAGCCGAAAACCCCTTCGCCGGCCCGTTCGCGCAGCGCCTCGACGATTTCCGGGGCGGAATGAAAATCCATGTCCGCGACCCACATCGGAAGCACGTCGCGCCCGCGGTATTTCTGCCACTTCTGGCTGTCCGTGCCGTGCCGGCTTTCAAGAGAGGAGAAGTCGTAGGACATGCGTGGGGTCGAGCGCAGCTTCACGGCGGGTCGATGGCAAGCCGCACTTGGCCAGCGCGCGGGACGGTGAGTCAAAGAGGCGCTGAAAACCCAACAAAGACCCCACGCCTTTGGGGACAGAATTTATGAGACATATTGACGCAACGAGGCTCACGCGAGCGACCTTTAGTGTCACGAGACACAACCGGTGCCATGATCATAAGACGCTGTTAATAAGCGACATGCGATCGAAAATCCGGATGGCATCCGGCAAGCACTATGAAGGTGTCCAAAAGCACCAACTGAAACCACCAGCCACAACAATCACAGGAGGAAAGATCATGAGAATCGTTCAATATTACCGTCCCCGCTCGCTGACGCCTCGGAGCTTCTTCGACAGCCCATTGGGCAGCTTCGAGAACGAGATCCATCGCGCGATGGACGCGGCTCTTTCCGGATTTCTGGACGACACTTCGTTCACCGGAGCCACACATCCGCGGGTCGATCTCTTCGAAGACAAGGACCACTTCCATTTCCGGGCCGAGCTGCCCGGCATGAAGAAGGAGGACATTCACGTCGAACTCGGCGAAGGCGTGCTGACCCTTTCGGGCTCGCGCAAGACCTACGCCGCCGACGGCAAGCAGGAGCAGCAGTCCGAGTTCTCGCGCAGCGTGTCGGTTCCGACCCGCGTGCAGGAGGACAAGATCGCCGCGCGCTACGAAGACGGCGTGCTGACGGTCACGCTTCCCAAAGCCGAGGAAGTGAAGCCGAAACGCGTCGCCGTGCAGGTGAAGTAAATCTCAACACACACAGGAAAGGAGCCACACATGTCACTCTTCAATCAACTGATCCCATTCCGCGGTTTCGCGCCGGCCCGCCGCCGGGCGAACGACGATGCCGAACAGGAGGCTCGCGTCGTGCCGGCCTACGACATCAAGGAGGCTGACGAGGCCTACGGACTCGAAGTCATCGTCCCGGGTGTCGCCAGGGACGCCGTCGAGTTGAACGTCGAGCAGGGCGAACTGGTCATCACCGCGCGGCGTCGCTGGCAGGCGCCCGAGGGCTGGTCGGAACTCTTCCGCGAGACGGCCGACGTGAACTACCGCTTGCGGCTCGATCTGAACGACGCCGTCGATGTCGAGAAGATCAACGCCGAACTCGAGCAGGGAATCCTGCGCGTGACGCTTCCGAAGGCGGAGGCCGTCAAACCGCGCAAGATCGCCATCGCTTAAACACCGGGCTGGTTCCGCGACCACCCACACACGCAGGCCGGTCCCGATTTTCGGGGCCGGCTTTTTTCGTCAACCCGCAAGCGTTCCCGCGCCGCGATCGCCATCGACAAGGCGCGCGGATGTGAAACATTCTTCGAACCCGATGAAACGATAGCATGGACGCAGCCCTTGTCGGCATCGGCAGTTCGCGCTGGATCGCGGGTGTCCAGTATCACCACAGTCTGCTCTTCGGCAACAGCCTGCTTCCCGCGGCGGAGCAGTTGTCGTTGCGCGTTTATCTGGAGGAGGACGTGCACAGCACGGCCGATTACGCGGCGGTGCGCCACCTCGCGCGCGGGATCTGGTCGACCGATTTCTTTCCGAACGCGCCGCGGCCGCTGATGCGCAAGTTGCGCAAGGTCGCGCGCATCCTCGCGCGCCAGCGGCGCGTGCCGCAGTTTCCCCGCGGCAACCTGCCGGCGCTCATCCGCGAGCATGGCGCGAAAGTGCTCTTCACCGCCAATGGGCTGGAGGCCGGCGTCGCGATTCCGCAGGTCTGTTGGATTCCCGATTTCCAGCACCTCGAGCATCCCGAGTTCTTCCCGGCCGCGGAGCTGGCGCGGCGCGACGCCGCGTTTGCGCGCATCTTCTCCGACGCCGCCCGGATCATCGTGAGCAACCAGTGCGGTTTCGAGAACGCCACGCGGCATTTCCCACATGCGCGCGAGCGGATCGTGACGCTGCCCTTCGTCATGTATCTCGGCCGCGAATGGCGGGCGCCGGATGCGTCGGTCGTCGTCCGGAAACTCGGACTGCCGCAAAAGTTCATCCTCTTCCCCGCGCAATTCTGGAAGCACAAGAACCACCCGTGCCTGTTCGAAGCGGTCCGGCGCGCGCGCGAAAGAGAGGGCTGCGAAGACGTCGTCCTCGTCTGCACGGGCCATCCGCAGGACATGCGCGATCCCGCCCACGCGCCGGCCCTGCGCGCCTTCATTCGCGAGCACCGCCTCGAAAACGCCATCCGCATCCTCGGGCTGATCCCGCGCGAGGACCAGGTGCAGCTCATGCGCGCCGCCGCGGCGATCGCCCAACCCTCGTTCTTCGAAGGATGGAGCGCGCTGGTCGAAGAGAGTCGTTCGCTCGGAAAAATCGTGCTCGCCGCCGACATCCCGATGCATCGCGAGCAGGCGTTCGACGGCATGCGCTTCTTCGACCCGCAGTCGCCCGCGGCGCTGGCGGATGTGCTGTCCGGCCTCTGGCCCGCGCTGTCTCCGGGACCCGACGACGCGCGCGAAACCGCGGCGGAACGCGCCTACCTGGAGCGCATCACGCAGTTCGCCCGGCGCTTCGGCGGGATCTGTCGCGAAGCCGCGAAGGAGGCGAAGGAGGCGAAGGATGAAGTGTGAACGAAACGCGGATCGGCAATTCTCCGATCTCCGGATTTCGCCCTTCACCCGCCATCCTTCACCCTTCACCCTTTCCGCTCTTCCATGGCCCAATCTCCTTCCCACAATTACACCGAATCCTCCATCAAGACGCTTTCGTCCACCGAGCACATCCGGCTGCGGCCGGGCATGTATATCGGCCGGCTCGGCAACGGCGCGCACGCGGAGGACGGCATCTATGTGTTGATCAAGGAGACGATCGACAACGCGATCGACGAATTCACGATGGGCTTCGGCAAGCGCATCGAGATCGAGGTGAAGGATCGCGTGGTGCGCGTGCGCGATCACGGGCGCGGCATCCCGTTGGGCAAGCTCCTGGAGTGCGTCTCGGTCATCAACACCGGCGCGAAGTACGACAGCGAAACCTTCAAGAAGGCGGTCGGCCTCAACGGCGTCGGCCAGAAGGCGGTGAACGCGCTCTCGCTCGAGTATCGCGCGCAGGCCGTGCGCGACGGGCAGACGAAGGTGGTCGAGTTTGCCCAGGGCAAATTGAAGAAGGATCACCGGGTCGCGAAAACGAACGAGCGCAACGGCACGATCATCGAGTTCACGCCCGACGAATCGCTCTTCGGAAAGGAGTTCAAGTTTCGTCCGGAGTTCATCGAGGCGATGCTCTGGAACTACGCGTTCCTCAACCGCGGACTCACGCTCGTCTTCAACGGCAAGTCGTACAAGTCGGAAAACGGCCTGAAGGACCTGCTCGAGAAAAACCTCAGCGGCGAGATCCTCTATCCCATCGCGCATCTCGAGGCCGAGGACATCGAGGTCGCGCTCACGCACGGCTCGCACTACGGCGAGGAATATTACTCGTTCGTCAACGGCCAGCACACGACGATGGGCGGCACGCATCTCGCGGCATTCCGCGAGGCGGTCGTCGCGACGGTGCGGAACTTTTTCAAGAAGGACTACGATGCGGCCGACATCCGGCAGTCGATCATCGCCGCCGTGGCCATTCGCGTCATCGAGCCGGTTTTCGAATCGCAGACGAAAACCAAACTCGGCTCGAACGACATCGGCCCGAGCGGACCGTCCGTGCGGCAGTTCATCGGCAACTTCCTCCAGCAGCACCTCGACAACTGGCTGCATCGCAATCCCGACGCCGCCGAGGCGCTGCGCCGCAAGATCGAGGAGAGCGAACGCGAGCGCAAGGAACTCGCCGGCATCCGCAATCTTGCCCGCGAGCGCGCGAAAAAGGCCTCGCTGCACAACCGCAAGCTGCGCGACTGCCGCGCGCATCTCGGCGAGAAGCACAAGCGCGCCGAGGAGAGCATGCTCTTCATCGTCGAGGGCGACAGCGCCGCCGGCTCGCTCACGTCGTGCCGCGATGTGGAGACGCAGGCGGTCTTCGCGCTGAAGGGAAAACCGCTCAACACCTACGGCCTCTCCAAGAAAGTGATATACGAGAACGAGGAGTTTCACCTTCTCCAGAGCGCGCTCAATATCGAGGACGGCATGGAGGGCCTGCGTTACAACCAGGTCGTCATCGCCACCGACGCGGACGTCGACGGCATGCACATCCGGCTGTTGCTCATCTCGTTTTTCCTGCAGTTCTTTCCCGCGCTGATCCAGAACGGCCACCTCTTCATCCTCGAGACGCCGCTCTTCCGCGTGCGCAACAAGCGCCAGACGATCTACTGTTATTCGGAAGAGGAGAAACAGGCGGCCGTCGTGAAGCTCGGATCCACGCACGAGATCACGCGCTTCAAGGGCCTCGGCGAAATCTCCCCGGAGGAGTTCAAGGGCTTCATCGGCGCCGATCTGCGGCTCGAGCCGGTAAGCATTTCCCAACTGCACGACAGCGACGACCTTCTCTCGTTCTTCATGGGCAAGAACACGCCGAAGCGCCAGGAGTTCATCATCGAGAACCTCCGCGTCGAAAAGGATCTGGTCGCCGCGTCTTGAGACTCGAGTTCTTCGCCCCGCGCGGGCGGACGCTCGCGTTCGGGAGGCGGAGAACAGATGGGGCCTATAAGCCCCATATACATATAAATATCTTCAGCTCTGCCGGGCGACTGCCGGCTTCGACCGGCGCATGTGCCACTTCGACGCCGCGGCTTCGTCCGCTGGAATCCCGGCGCCGGGGGCCGGAAGCGGCGAAGCCTCGTCCGCTTCGAGCGTGAAGCGCGAGACGACGTCCGTGAGCTGAGTGGCGAGGGTCGAGAGTTCGGAAGCGGCGACGGCGGTGCGCTCGGCGGCCTCGTTCGAACTCCTGGCCGCCTCGGAAACCATCGAGATGTTTTGCGCGATCTCGGAACTGCCGCGCGAGCCCTCGGACGAGTTGTTCGAGATCTCGTTCATCGTGGCGGCCTGTTCCTCCACGCTCGAGGCGATGGTCGTCTGGATCTGGTTGATCTGGTCGATGATCCCCGAGATCTCCTGAATCGCGGTGACGGCGCCGCGCGTGTCGGTCTGGATCGCCTCGATGCGGCCGCGGATCTCGTCCGTGGCCTTGGCGGTTTGCTTGGCCAGCTCCTTCACTTCGTTGGCGACGACGGCGAAACCCTTGCCGGCCTCGCCGGCGCGGGCGGCCTCGATCGTGGCGTTGAGCGCGAGCAGGTTCGTCTGTTCGGCGATGGAAGTGATGACCTTGATCACGTTGCCGATCTCGATCGACGATTCGCCGAGCTTGACCATCGTGTTGTTCGTGCGCGCGGCGGACTCCGAGGCCGTGCTGGCGACGCGGGCGGCGTGCGAGGCCTGCTGCGCGATCTCGCGAATGCTGGCGCTCATCTCCTCCGCGGCGGTGGCGACCGTGCTGACGTTCGTGCTCACCTGCTCGGCCGCGGCGGCCACGACGTTGGCCTGCGAGGCGGTTTCCTCGGAGTTGTTGCTCACCTGGGAGCTGACGCTCGACAATTGATCGGAGGCGCTGCGGAGCTGGCCGGCGTTGCGCGCGACCTCCTGGATGCTCTCGCGCAGGTCGTGGACCATGGCGTTGAGCGCGTGCCCGATGCGGCCGACCTCGTCGTTGGCGCGCACCTCGATGCGCGCGGTGAGATCGCGCTCGGAGACGCGCTGCATCACATTCACGGCCGCGAGCAGCGGGCGGGTGATGTTGGTGGCGAACCAGAACACGATGCCGGAAATCAGCGCGAGCGCGGCGGCGCTGAGGAGGATCGAACGGAGCATCGCGGCGTTGGCCTCGGCCAGAATCTTTTCCATCGGAAGGTTGATCGCGAGCACCCACGAAGTCTTCTCCTGCCCGGTGTGCACGGGGACATGGATGCGGTAGAAATCTTCGTCACGCGCCGGATCGCGCAGCACTTCGCCGAAGGTCTCCCCGGCGGCCAGCGCGGCGGACGCGCGCTGGAGCATCTCCGCGTCGGCCGCGGGTTTTCCGACCTGGGAGGCGTCGGCGTGCGCGATGCAGAGCCCGCTGCCCGAATACAGCGCCGCGTAGCCGGTCTCGTACGGGCGGATCTCCGAGACGAGCGCCTTGACCGGCTCGGTGGGCAGAAGAACGCCGACGGCTCCGAGCGACTCCCCATTGTAGGAAATGGCAAACGACACGTTGATCACCTCGACGCTCTTTTCGCCGAGCTTCCACATCATGGGCTCGCTGACATACAGCTCCTTGCGCTGCAGCGGCGCCTTGTAGAAGGCGTTGGACGCATCGGAGGCGTAACCGGCGACGGACGTGAGATCGAAGAGCCCCTCGGCGTTGCGGATCCAGATGGGGGCGAAGCGGCCGGTCTCGTCGTAACCCGTGCGGCCGGCGAAATCGGCGTCGTTGCCATCCAGCGCGTTCGGCTCCCACACCGACCATACGGCGACGAGCGACTTGTTGGCCGAGAGGGCCTGTTTGAGCACGGAGTTGTAGAGGCCGCGGTCGTCCACCCACTCGGCCTTGAAATCCTCGAACGTCTGCGCGATGCCGCGCGTGTCGGTCGCGGCCGCGTCGACGAGGCGCGAGGCGCGATCGGCATGGCGCATGGCGGTTTCGCCGGCCTTGCTGAAGGCCTCCTTGCGCGCATAGGCGTAGGATTCACGCACCTGGAGGAAGACCAGGACGGCAAGGACCAGCGCGACGGACGCGCAGATCGTGATGGTGAGTCGTGCTCGTAAGCCGAACGATTTCATGGGAGCGGAAGGACGGTTGGAAGGTTTGCGAGATCGCGCGGCGGGGATCCGCGCGACCGCGGGAACCCGATCAGTTTTTCGAGGCGACGAGCCTGGAGCTGAGCTGCAGGCCGGCGTTGGTGGAGGCGGTCACGTTCACAAAACACCCGACCTTGTTGCCGTCGGAGAACAGCTTGATCATGCCGCCGTCTTCCGTGAAGTTTTTCTCCTCCGCCACGGTGAGCACCGGCTTGCCCTGGAGGCCTGCGATGAACTCGGCGGTCTTGTCGGCGCGGCCGATGAAAATAATGTGGCAGGCCGCGGCCTCCTCGACGTTGTCGACGCGCCGCACCGTGATCTCGCGGCCGTTCGCATCCTTGCCGCGAACCGAGCGCTCCAGGGCATCGGCCACATCGTGCGCGCGGATGACGCCGACGACGATCGGCGCCTTCGCGTCGCTGAACGCGCTCGCCGGCCATTCGACATTCTTGGCGAAATTGAACAGGAAGATCGCGCGGATCTGCTCCGGGCTTTGCGCGGAAGCCGGGGACGGCGCGACGAACGATGCGATCCCCGCGAGGGCAAACGCAAACGACGCCCGGCGAGCAACTCGAAGGAAGGAAGAACTGGATTTCATTTCTAGCTTGTTTCGGTGAATCAGTGTTCGGATGGGAGTCACGAGCACCCACCGTCCGGCCTGGAACAAGGGGAATTCCACTTCGGATGGTTGCGGCGGCTGGACGTGCAGGCATCACGCAGGAAGACCCTCCTGCCGCCCCGGGAGTGAATTCCGGAGGGCTTGAGTGATTCCCGGCGCCATGCGCTGCCCGGAGACTTCGGCTCCACCATACAGGCCTTGAGCATCAACACCCACGGAAGGGGCGAAAACGCGGCCTTCCGGCGCCGCCCGGCGCCGATTTGACGCCTCTTTGACGCCGCCCGGAAGCGCCGTCAAAAAGCTGAAAAGGAACACGGCGAGGCGGGCGGGCGCGCAAGTCCCTTTGCATGCCGCTCGAGACCCGCGCGGCTGCCCCGGCCAAACACGCGCGACGTTCGGCGTTGCCGGGACGAGCCGGGACGCTATCGTGCCGAAACTTCCACATCCCCCGCATCCCAAATCTGGATACATGGCATGAGCGACACGCCCCCCACCAAGAGCAACCGCATCCGACTTCTCATCGCCGTCGCCATCCTGGTGGGGGCGATCATCCTGCTCGTGGTCACGGAAATGGCCTCGCTTCCGGAAGAGAACGACGAACTGCCGTCCCTTCCGTCCGAGCCCGGCGCCCTGCCCTCCCCGGCGCCCTGACGCCGGCGGAAAACCGCGGGAAACGACACCGCGGCAGCGGGAAGCCGCCGCCTCTTGAATCCCTCTCGCCGCGTGGCCGGGCCGCCGCTTTGCGCCCGCCATTTCTCCATGGACAAGCGGAGCCAACCGCGCCTCGTTGATCCTTTCGTTTCCAAGCAATGCCTCGACGCAAGAAGATCGACGACCACCAAGCCAGCCTCCCCTTCGCCCAGACCGCCGTCGAGCGCGCCCGGGCGCGCGCCGAAGAGGAAATGGCCGCCGCGCCCGCCGATGGCAGCCCCGCCGAGGCCCCGCTCGCGCGCCACTACCGCAAGTGGTTTCTCGAATACGCGAGCTACGTCATCCTCGACCGCGCCGTGCCGCACATCGACGATGGCTTGAAGCCCGTCCAGCGACGCATCCTGCACACGCTTTGGGAGATGGACGACGGCCGCTTCCACAAGGTCGCCAACGTCGTCGGCGCCACCATGCGCTACCATCCGCACGGCGACGCCTCGATCGAGGCCGCGCTCGTCGGCCTCGCCCAGCGCGGTCTCCTCATCGAGCCACAGGGAAATTTCGGCAACACCCACACCGGCGACGGCGCGGCCGCGGCCCGCTATATCGAAGCGCGCCTCACGCCCTTCGCGCGCGAGGTCGTCTTCAATCCAAAGACCTCGACCTGGCAGCTCAGCTACGACGGGCGCAATCGCGAGCCCGTGACCCTTCCCGTGAAGTTTCCGCTCGGCCTCGCCGAGGGCGCCGAGGGCATCGCGGTCGGGCTTTCGACGCGCATCCTGCCGCACAACTTCAACGACCTCTGCCGCGCCTCGATCAACCATCTCCAGGGAAAACGCTTCCGCATCGTTCCCGACTTCCCCACCGGCGGCATCGCCGATTTCTCCGAATACAACGACGGCCAGCGCGGCGGCAAGGTGAAGGTCCGCGCGAAGATCGAGCCGCGCGGCAAAGGCCAGCTCGCGATCACCGAGCTGGCCTACGGCACGACCACGACCTCGCTCATCGAATCGATCCTCGCGGCCAACGCCAAGGGCCGGATCAAGATCAAGCACATCGACGACAACACCGCCGGCGCCGTCGAGATCCTCGTCCACCTGCCGCAGGGCGCCGACCCCGATCAGGTCACGCAACAACTCTACGTCTTCACCGACTGCCAGGTCTCGATCTCCCCCGCGGCGTGCGTGATCGAGAACGAAAAACCCGCGTTTCTCGGCGTATCCGAAATCCTGCGACGGAGCACCGAGAAGACCATGGCGCTCCTCCAGCGCGAACTCGAGATCCAGCTCGGCGAACTCGAGCAGCAATGGCATTGGGACAGCCTCGAGCGCATCTTCATCGAGGAGCGCATCTACCGCCGCATCGAGAAATCCCAGACGTGGGAAAGCGTGCTCGATGAGATCCGCGCGGGCCTGAAGCCGTTCATCAAAAGCCTCCGCCGCGAGGTGACGGAGGAGGACATCGTCCGCCTCACCGAG
>CAZFCY010000121.1:0-2092 GCA_964517665.1 uncultured Opitutaceae bacterium
CCATCCGAAAACTGAGCGCAATCCGGAGGCGACGTTCTGTCTCGTCGCTCGCGCAGGCCAACGAAGGTTCCGAGACATGCGCGCAAAATGGATCCGAAGGCGTTGGTGTGCGGCCGAATCCATGTCCCGGGCAAGACGGCGCGTGATCAATAGGCCCATCGGGATCGAAGTCCAGCGTTAGACCGATTGACGGTGGCTTGTGCCAGTCCGTGTCAGGGGCTTGGTCGATTTGGCAGTTTTCGAGAAGTTCGCAAGTCGGTCTGGCTTCAACGGCGCCGCGTTCGAGAGAACGCGGAGAGCACACGCCGCCGCCCGGCCTCATGGCGATCGCGACCAGCAGGTGGGCGCACAGCGCCGTCCATATTTGTGCGCGCACGCCGTTGGGGTGCGCGCTGAAGAAACCTCGCAGCCGCAGGCGCTGCTTTATCCAGCGGAAAAGCCGTTCGATCTTCCAGCGGTGTTTGTAGATGGGCGCCACGTTCAGCGCATCGGGCGTGAATTGATTGGTCGGGAAGATCAGCCACAGGTCGGTTTCAGGATCGATATAGCTGACGCGTCGCAACGGCTCGGGATGACAAAGCCTCCCTTTCGCGGAGTTCAGCCGGATGGTTTGATCGCAACGCAGGCCACTGCCTCGCGCGACCGGCCGCGACTCGACGACGTGGTAGCGCGTGTTGGTCTCGAGGCGGGTGACAGAGAACGCGGACAAGGCGTGCAGCCGGTGCAGTCGCGCAAAGTCGAGGGCGCCGCGATCTCGTCGAGGGACGCGACTTCGTGCCGGTCGCCTTCGTGCAGACTGGCAAAGGCTGGCAGGTCGGCGCGCGTTCAGGCGGAGCCCGAGATCGCGCAGGCTTTCCCGACAGGTCAGCTGCGCGAAAGCCATCGTGGCGAAGTGATCGTAGGCCGAAAGGGCCGGCGTGTGGCGATAGAACTCCTCGATCGCGGCCGCTTCGGCGGTGTCGGGCGTGTCGTCGAGGTTGCCCCAGTCCTTGAGTTGGCGGAGCGCGCTCTCGATTTCGGCGAGCGGCGCCGGCGGTGCGGCGCCATCCGCCGCGGGCAGCGCGCCGGCGATTTCGGAGGGCCGCAGCGCGATGGCGAACCGCGCCCGCTCCGCCACGAACTTCGAGAGTCTCCGTCCTACCACCAAGCCGACCGACGTTACGAATTTTCGATGTCACTGTATCAGCTCTCCGGCCCTGTGATTGAACGCGGCCGGCGGACAGCGGGAACTTGCCAGGATCGCGGTTCGTTCCCATCGTCGTGGCATGAGCACGGTTGTCGCTACGCGCCGCTTTTCGGTGGAGGAATACCACCGCATGGCCGAGGTGGGCATTTTGAAGCCCGGCGACCGCGTGGAGCTTCTCGACGGAGACATCATCCCCATGGCCCCCATGAGCAGCCGGCGCGCAGCGGCCGTTTCCAAGATCGTAGAGTGGTTGCAGCGCACGTTTGCCGGCTGTGCGGCCGTTCGTGTGCAAAGCCCGATCACTTTGAACGAGCATTCGGAACCGGAACCGGACGTCGCCTTGCTTCAGCCGCGGCCGGATCACTATGCCGAAGCCCATCCCACGCCGCAGGACGTTTTCCTGGTCATCGAGGTGGCGCAGAGTTCGCTGGGGCACGATCGCAACGTGAAGATTCCGGAGTATGCCCGAGCCGGCGTAACGGAGGTTTGGCTGGTCAACCTGGAGGCCCGGCACGTGGAAGTTTTTCGCGAGCCGACCCCGCTGGGTTATGGCGCAAAAACGGTGAGACGGCGCGGCCAGTCCGTCGCGCCGCAGGCGTTTCCCGACGCGACCGTGACGGTGGACGATTTGCTGGCGTAAGGTTTTTGCTGCGCGAAAACCTAAAGCTTCGCGGCGAGCGCGATGAAGTTGCGCTTGGCCTTGTGCTGGAGACGGAGGCGGGCGAGGAGCGCGGCCCACTCGTCTGCCTGGTTGAGGCGCAGGTGGAGCGATTTGACTTTCTTGAGATGGCCGACGGCCGCTTCGTAAGCGGGGTAGTTCGTCTGGGCGATCAACGCCTCCGCCTCACGCACCAGAATCGGCAGCGCATCGGCGGGGTGGGTTGCTTCGCGGGCGGCGGCGAGTTC
>CAZFCY010000121.1:2192-15382 GCA_964517665.1 uncultured Opitutaceae bacterium
GAGTCATCGGCTTCACGTAAAGCTTTTTCGACGCGGCCGAGCGCGTGCTCGACGAGATCGACGGCGGTGGCGGCCTGTCCCTCTTGCGCCAACTCGCGCAACGGCTCCGCGGCCTCGCGGACACCCTCGGCGAAGCCGCCGGCCGCGCCATAGTCGATGAAGCCGCCGGTGCGCGTGGCGCGGTCGATGGCCTTGCGGTAGGTGGAAAAGTCGAAGCCTTTGCGACTGGCGCGAGCCGCCTCACGGAGCAATTTCTTGCGCAGGCGATCGTCGCGTGTCGCGACATCGAGGAGCAGGTCGGCGAGTTTTTCCGCCGGCTGTTGCAGCAGCCGGGGACGGAGGTCGTCGAGCGTCACGAGCAGCGCGGTGTCGCCGGCCTTCGTCTTGCCGGACCGGGAGGCGTTCAGCCAGGACAGCGCAACAGCCACCGCGTGTTTGCAGAAGCCGCCCTCGGCACCCACCGGGCAGGAGCAACGGTAGGTCAACCGATCGTCCGCGGCGGCCAGCTTCACGACATACTCGCGCGTGCCGGTGACGGTGGCGATGAGCGTGTCGCCGCGCAGCACCAGCGAGCGGACGTTGCCTCCGGCGACGTAGCTCTGTCCGCGCTGCCGCGAAGCCGGGCCGGCGAGCTGCTTGACGACGTCACCGGTAAGAACACGGGACAAGGCGGAGGCCATGCGACAACGAATGCTGCCGCGGTACCCGCTGTCGCGAGCAAGAAATCATTCGTGTTTGGCGCGCGGCAAGCGACGCGTGGATTTCAGGTTTCGGGCGACGGTCCTGCCCTGCGCGATGGACGACGTTGCATCCATCTGGCTTCAAGGCCCTGAAGGCAAAACCGCTTCACAAAATCCCGTCCGCACTTGCGCGGCGGCACGAAACGCGGTCATTGCGCGCGTGTCGCTCGCCGCCGACCTCCATCTTCACTCCCGCCATGCGGGCGGTGTTTCCCCGGCGATGACGTTGCGCAACATCGCCGCGGCGGCGCGGCGCAAGGGCATCGACCTGTTGGGAACCGGAGATTGTCTGCAGGCCGAGTGGCTGTGGGAACTCGAGGCCGCGACCGTCGAGACGGGGTCGGGCTTGCTCGAACTTCGGCCCGAACTCGACGAAGCCAGTGCTCGCGCGCTGCCGGAGCGCGTGCGTCGTCCGCTGCGATTTGTGCTGAGCACGGAGGTGTGTTGCGCGCCGCCGGGCACGCCGGAACTCGGCGGTATCCATCATCTCCTTTACTTCCACTCGTTTGAGAGCGTGCGCCGCTTTCGCGAGCGGATCTCCGATTTCGGCGACCTCCGGGAAGGACGGCCGACATTGCGGCTGACTTCGCGAGAGTTGCTTGCCCACGTGATCGAGCATGGCGATGACTGCGAACTCGCGCCCGCGCATGTCTTGAATCCCTGGTTTGCCGCGTTTGGCAGCGTGAGCGGAGTGAGAACGCCGGCCGAGCTGTTCAATGGGCTCGGTCCGCGCCTGCTCGCGGTCGAAATGGGCCTGACCTCGACGCCGGACATGTGCCGGCGGATCAGCGCGCTCGATCACCATGCGTTGTTCTGCTGCTCCGACGCGCATTCGCTGGATAATGTCGGCCGTGAGCATACGCTCCTGGAAATTGAGCCGACCTATACGGCGCTCATGAATGCGTTGCGCCACGGTTCCGGCAGCGTCCGCCAACTGGTGAAGTTTCCGGTCGAATTCACGCGCTACTACCTCAACTGGTGCGGTTCGTGCCAGAAATCGTCCGAGGGCCTGAAATGTCCCCGATGCGCGCGCCGGCTCGCGACCGGTTCACGCGATCGGCTCCAAGTCATTGCGGATCGAGCGCAGCCGATCACGCCGGCAGGTGCGCCGGGCTGCCTGCAACTCTTCCCGCTGCCTATGGTCATCGCGCGGCTCATCGGCGCGAGCCCCGACACGCAAGCAGTCGAGAAACACTATAACCGAATCATCAGCGAACTGGGACACGAACGCTATATTTTGACGCAAGCCACGGAGGACGAAATCGCCGCCGTCGGCACCCGACAACTCGCGCGGGCGATCATGGCGCAGCGAACTTCGCCGCCGGGTTCGCCACCACCGCACAAGTCCGACGATGACGGCGATCAAATGTCGTTCGGGTTTTGAGCGCAGCGGAGGCGAAATATACGCCCACTGGCCGCGCCTGTCACCGATCGTTTGCCCCACCGTCCGCAGCGGCCCGGACCCAAGCTCCGGCCCTGCAAAGTGAGGCTCCTCGGGATCAGCCCCGCGGCCTCGGTGGAAAAGGAGGAGCGGCTTCAGCCGCGATCGAACGCGCATCCGCTCACGGATCGCGGCTGAAGCCGCTCCTACGCATAGAGGCATCGCAGCAAGCTTCGGGGAATGAACCCAGGAGAGATTCAACGGCATGGATGGGTGCGTCTCCGCGCCAGTGGCGGCGGCGGGCGTGGGTGAGGAAGAGGCGCTCGCGCGCCTGGGTGAGGCCGACGAAGAACAGGCGGCGTTCTTCCGCGATGTCGCCGTCGTCCGTCTCCTCGGAGCCGAAGCGATGCGGGAGCAGGCCGTCCTCGCAGCCCACGATCAGCACGACGCGGAACTCCAGGCCCTTGGCCGCGTGCAGCGTGAGCAGCGAGACCCGTTCGGCGCGCGGATCGTGGAGATCGACTTCGAGGCCGAGCGTCAGCTCGTTGAGGAACGCGTCGAGATTGGCGCCGTGTTTTTCCGCGAGAGGCCGGAGCGCGTCGACGATCGGGCGCAGGTCCGGGTCCGGTGTTTCGTCCGGAGCAGGCGTCGCAGCCGCGGTGAGCCGCTCGGCCAGCGGCGTGTCGGGAGCCAGCGTCTTGATCCGCGCGAGCAGCGCCAGCACGGTGGGGTTGTCGCCGAGGGCGGTGTGCGCGCGTTTCTGGAAAGGGATGCCGGAGCGCGCAAGCGCCTCGACGAGCAGCGGCGTCTGCGCGTCCGTGCGGTAGAGCACGGCGAAGTCGCTGAACGCGCAGGACCGCGCGTCTTGCCCGTGCCGGGACCAGCGATGATGAGCAGCGCGCCGGAGACGATGGCCGCGGCGGCGCGCTGATCGGGATCGAGCTCGGCCAGAATTCCGGTCACAGAGATCACTGAGGGGGCCACAGAGGGCAGGGAGGAAGGCTCCATCACCAAATTCACTTCTGTGTGACTCTGTGGCCCCTTTGTGATCTCTGTGACTTTACCCTTTTTCTTTTTCGCCGCCGGCTCGGGCAAATCGAAGAGCACACCGACCGACTTGGTGTTCTCGAGTTCGTCCGGCTGGAAGACGCGGATCACGCCGTATTCGCCGTCGTAGCCGCCCTCGCGGATGACTTCGCCGGCGCGCATGCGGCGGATGCCCTCGGCGAGCAGCGGCGAGGCGGCGCGGTCGATCGCGTCGAGCGGCGTCTCGGCGAGGATGTCCAGCTCGGGGCCGACGCGCGCGATGAGTTGCTCGTAGCTTTGCCGCACGGCCTTGGTCTTGGCGCCCGCCTGATGGATCTCGCCGAGCAGTTCGGCCAGCGGGACCAGGCTGCGGAACCCCGCCGCGCCAGCCGGGCGCTGCGGTTGCGTCCGGTCCGCGAGTTCGCCGACGCGGTAGTCCACGCCGAGCGTGAGCGGCTGGCCGCAGTGCGGGCATTTGTATCCATGCTCTCGCGACTGCTCGGGCGTGCAGCGAAATTCGCAGGCGCGATGGCCGTCGAGGTGGTATTTTCCCTCCTCCGGGAAAAACTCGACCGAGCCGAGATAGCCGTGCCCCGTGGCGAGCGCGACGCGCAGTGCGAAGTAGTCGAGCGCGCAGTCGAACCGGCAGGCCTCGCGGCCGAGGTTGCCGGGCGAATGCGCGTCGGAGTTCGAGATGAGCCGGTATCCATCCAGCATGGACAGCCGCCAGTTCATCGGCGGGTCGGAGGAGAGGCCGGTCTCGAGCGCGAAGATGTGCGGCGTGAGGTCGCCGTAGCATTCGTCGAGCCGGTCGAAGCCCGACTTGGAGCCGAACACGCTGAACCACGGCGTCCAGATGTGCGCGGGGATGAGGTAACAGCCGTCTCCGGCGGAGAGGCAGATTTCGAGGAGGTCGCGGGAGTTGAGCCCGAGGATCGGCCGCCCGTCGGAGGCGAGGTTGCCGATGCGCGCGAGGCGGCCGGTCATGCGCTCCGCGCTGGCGAGATCGGGCGCGTAGAGCAGGTGGTGCACCTTGCGCACCTTGTCGCCCTGCTTGTAGATCGTCGAAATCTCGACCTCCAGGAGGAAGCGCACGCACGCCGTCGCGGCGGCGCATGGGCCGAGTTCGGCGTTGACCGCGGCTTCGAGATCGTCGCGCAGCCGGAAGAACCCGGGCTCGGCGGGCACGAGTTCGGTCTTGATCGCCTCCATCCACTTGGGATGCGTGAAGTCGCCGGTGCCGACGACGGTGATGCCCTTCTTTTTGGCCCAGAGCGCGAGGTGGTAGAGATCGAGGTCGCCGCTCGTCGCCCGCGAGTATTTCGAGTGGATGTGCAGGTCGGCGTAGAAGGGCATGGGGAGCGGGGACTTCAGAACGCGATGGCGCGCGAGGTCAGCGCGCGATCCAGAAAAACGTTCACGATCGCGGCGAGCCGGGCGGCTGCGCCCGGCTCGCATGCAACCTTGATCTATCAAGAGGCCGGCGCGATCGATGGTCGGGGCCCCGACGAGCGCAGCGTGGCGCTCAAGCCGTTGAGCCATTCGATCACCCGGGGGGCGATACTGCTTTTCCCACGCGCGACGGCGACGACGCGTCGTCCAGCAACGCGCCAGCCACAGCCACGCCAGCGATACACCGACATCTGCGGCGCCTGATGGGCCGATCCGGAACTGCTCTGCCATGAAACCGAGGTTTCAGACCAGGTCTGGAGATCCAGCACGACGGCGGTCTCCGCGATCAACTCGGGGCGCAACCCGCCGGGCAGATCGGGCGCCTGCAGTTCGGAGGGAAGACTCAGGGGTGCGGTCGTCGCGACGCGACCGGACGGCGCATTGAGACGCCGCCCCATGCGCTTCGCCATCAGGACGGGAAACACGAGACAGCCCAGCAGCAGCACGCCCGTGCCGCCGACGAACACGATGTGGCCATTGAGGATCCCGACCTCGTCGTATTCGTCGCCCGCGATCGGCGTGAAATCAACTGCGTGGCGAGCACGCGGGTGTTCGGGTCACTGCTCTCGGAGTATTTCTGCACGAGCGCCCGCAAGGCCGCGACGATCTGGCGAAGCTCCGCTTCCGCCTCTTCCGGGAGCCGGGCGCGGTCGAGGTGCGCCTGCTGGAGCGCGAGTTGCCGCGCCTCCAGTCGGGCGCTCTCGCGCACATCGGCCTCAAAACCTGCCGGCTGGGCTGCGGCCGGCGCCACCGCCCCGAACCCCAGTGCGAAAAGCAAATAAACCAAGCGAGCCATGACGATAACGGCCTCCATCCGGCGGGCCGACTGCAAGATTTCGCGGCAGGAGCGGCGGAACGTTTCCGCCCTCTGTTGGGGCGCCGCTGCGGCGTTCCGGGCGTCGGTCGGCGACGCCCTGTCATCAAAAATTAATGGTCATGGTTCACGGCAGAACTGAGGCCCAACCGCGATGGTGTTGGTTCAGTGGCCTACGCGGTCATGTTGCCGCAACGGCAACAATCATCAGTCCACCGGTTCGATCTGTGCGATCCGGTCTTCGCCAGCGTGCTGTGCAGTCGCTTCAATTGTCCGAGCTTCACTTTTCTGCCCCGGCTGATCTCGCGATGCGCATCCCCGATGGCACGCTGCTGCGCCGGATCATCCTTCGTATTCACATGCCGGAGATACGCTGCCAGGAAGAGCCGGTCTGCAGTCGAGCTTCTGTCAACCAGGGTCTTGAGGTCATCGCGAGACATGGCGGGAATTTTTCCGTGGCGATAGCGAAAGTCAAGGAACCGGTCAGCGGGGCTGAAAACGGGATCAGTCCTGGGGTCCAGTAAGGGGGCCGCACCCGCTTCCGTTCGGAACGAGCCTGCGCTCAAGATTGGCGCCGTGCCCAAAACGACCTGTCTCCATCGTTCAGTGAGCGACGGACTTCAGCGTCGAAACGACCTGCGACAGACTTGCCAGCCGTGCTCTCGTCGCAGGCGATCGCGTCGTTGAAATTGTCCTGGACGTGATGGAGGAACGGCGGAACGTTTCCGCTCCCTGTTGGGGCGCCGCTGCGGCGTCCCGGGCGTCGGCCAGCGACGCCCCTCGATGCGAGGCATGCGGCATCTCGCGACTTGACTGCGGGAATGGCTTCGCGGTGCGGTTTACATCACCGGTCGGCGCGGCGAACTTCGGCAGCCCAGTTTTCCCATGGCATCTGAAACTGATCCACGAGGATCTGCGGCGTGGAGATCTTTCCCGGCGGCAGACATGGATCCTGTTCGGATTCGACTCGCAGGGTGACAAGGTCATAGTCCCGGCCGTTATCCGGAAGTTCGTCCCCCGGCCTGCGCGAAGAGAAAGCGATACGTGGCTGGTTTCACGTCCCATACCACTGATCGGGTGTTCTTTTGCGCCGGACTTGCGAAGGGATTGCCGCGCTGTTTCCGGAGTTCGATGCAAGGGGCATGCGTGGAGCGGGCCTTCGCTTATGGGCATGAATGATCTTCCAATCTCGATAAGGCCAGTGACGACACCGTGATCCAATGGATCTTATATGTGTGGTCGCGCATACGGGGCGAAGGAGGCCGGGTTGCGCGCGGCATCGCATTCGACGCAGGCGTATTCATCGAGATGGGCAAAGCAAAGTGTGTTGAGCGGCGCACTCGCTCAGTCTGAGTTTCGCGGGGCCGGACGGCTTTTGAAATAACTCTCGAGTGTGCCGATGAGCGGTTCGATTTCCTGCTGGGTGACCGCCCACACGATCTTGAAGTCCACGGCTCCGTAGTCGTGAGCGATGCGGTTGCGCATGCCGCGAATGCTCTTGAACGGAACGCTGGGCAGGGCCGCCTCGGTTGCCGGGTCGATCTTGTGCGCCGACTCGCCGAGCACGGAGAGGCGCAGCGCGACGGCGTCCCGTTTTTCGTTGTTGTGCCAGAACGCCTCGAACGTGACGCCCGCCATCTAGTTTCGTATGAGGCGCGCCGCCTCCAGCATGTCATGCAGGTAGGCGTCCTGGGTCTTGGCCGGAGGTTTAGCCACGGTAGATTTCTTTGGCGTCGGCGAGGATGGATGCCCGTCTGAACGGATTGGACATCTGCTCGACGGACTCGCGGGTCAGCAGATGCACGGGAACCCCGAGAATCGTGGACATCTCTTCTTCCATCGAAAAAAAGCGCAGCCCCGGGTTGTCCGTGAACGTCGCCATGAGATCGACGTCGCTGCCGCGCCTCGCCTCGCCTCGCGCGGTGGAGCCGAAGACTTCCAGGCAGACGATGCCGGCCTGACGACAGTACTCCGCCAGAAGCCTCGCAATCGCCTGCGGTTTCGGTGGCGTCCGCAGGCGGCGCGGCGCCGGCCGTTTGCCTGCTCGGACCGCGTCCCAATAGGCTGCGGCCTTGGCCCGGTTGGCCATGGTCTTCGCGCTCGAACGCGCTTTCCCGCCTTTTCGGCTGAAGGCAGTGTGATTCACGGAAGAATGCCAAGCGCTTGGCATTCCAATGTCGAGGAATCAGTTGAAGCCTTGGGACTTGGAGCCCGGAGCTTGGTGGAGTCGGGCGGCGCGGCCGTGCAGCAGAGCGGCGCGCCCCGGCATCTGCGCAGCGACCACAGCGGCGAGTTCATCGCGCATACCCTGCGACAAAGGCTCGAGGACAACGGCGTCACCGCGCGCGACATCGAGCCGGGCCGGTTCAGGTTGCGACCTTCGCCGACACGTGCGGCACAAGAAGGCTGGTGAACGACCGCGCGCCTTTGGAAAGCGCTGGATCGGCCGCGCCAGATGATTCGTGGTCAAGCCGGCCGCTCCGCTGCCTGACGAGGCATCTGTCGCTATTGTCCGGCCGAAGGGTCGGGCTCGACCGCATGCGCCGGGCCGGTCTGCGGCAGCTTCATCACTTCGGCGAAGGTCAACGGAGGATCGATGGGGGCCTGGCGGCGAATGACGCGGCTGGCGAGATACCCGACGGTGAGCGTGACTGTCACGCCGATGGGCGAGGGCCATTGCCAGCTCAGGTCCTGGAAGAATCGCACGAACTCGTCGCCGAACAATCGGCCCGAGATGGTCTGGAGCCCGGGCAGCTCGCTGAAAAACGAGGCGAAGCAACTGCTGCACAGGCCGGCGATCGAGCCGATCATCACGCCGAGCGAATGGGCTTTCCGGCTGAACATGCCGAGCACGAAGATGCCGAAGAGGGGACCGAAGAACGCCCCGATGATCTTGTTGCACGCCTGATAGAGCTCCCCCATGTTTTCAATATTGGTCCCGATCAGGATCATGAGGGCGCCGAGCCCCAACGTCGCGAGCCGCGATACGCGAAGCTGGCGACGCTGGTCCCCGGCATCGAGATTGGCCAGGGGCCGTTTGCGGCCCAGCCACAGTCGATTGTAGAAATCGACCACGATGACGGACGCGCTCGAGTTGAGCGCCGAATCGACGCTCGACAGCGAGGCGGCAAAAATCGCCGCGATCACGAGCCCGAGGACTCCCGTCGGAAAGTGGTGCAACATGAAGTAGGGCAGCACGCGGTCGTTCTGAATGCCTTCCGGAAAGGGGAAATGCTGGAAATATGCGAAAAGCGCGAGACCGACACCCGCCAGCACCGCCATCCATATCGTGTCGGTCACCGCGTTGACCACATACGAGCGCCGCGCGGCATCCAGGGAGCGGGCGGTCTGGAAACGCTGAATCGCGATCTGGTCGGCGGTAAATGCGGTGGCCTTGCCGAGCAATACGGCGAGCACGATGCCGGTGAAGGTGACTTCGGTCGTAAAGAACCCGCCCAGCCATTCGAAGAGGCCATCGGCCGGCACGGTCTGGCCGACCGGGCTGAGCCGGCCCGTCTCGTAAGCGATCTGAAAGACTTCGCTCAGCCCTCCCGGGATCTGGCTCACCACTGTATATAGTGTGGCCGCGAGCCCGCCGAACATGATGCAGAACTGCGCGACGTCAGTCCAGACGACCGCCTCCATGCCGCCGAACATGGTATAGAGAGTCACCACAACGCCCAGGCAGATCACCATCGGCGCGATGGCGATCTGACCGCCGGTCGCGGCCTGCACGGCAAGGCAAGGCACGTAAATCGCGGCGCCCATCCATCCCACCCGCCAAAGGATGAAAATGCTCGCGCCCACCAGCCGCACCCTCAGGCCGAAGCGGCGTTCCAGATATTCGTAAGCGGAGTAAACGTCCAGCCGCTGATAAAAAGGAAGCGTCACCCTGGAGACCCACGGATAGAGGATGATCCAGGAAACAAACGACATGATGTAGACCACGCCGATCGCAAACACCACAGCCGGCGCCTGTATGTAGTCGAGGCCGCTGTTCAGCGCCGCCATCAACGACACGCCCAACGCCAGCCATCCCACCTTGCCGCCTCCTCGAATGAAGGTCTCGAGGGATTTCTGCTTCCGGGAGAAATAATATCCTATGCCCGCCAAGAGCATCAGGTAGGCGACGATGATCACAACATCGACCGCCAGAATTCCGCTTGGCGCTTCAGTCATCCGTTTTTTGGAAAGGGGGTTTTTGCGCGCAGCCAGGTCCGCCGTTCATGGCCGGATGCGCCGCGTCGAGGACGTTATTCTCCCCCTGTTTGTCCACCAGACAAATAAGTCTTTACGCGTAAAGCCCGCGCATGGCCGCGCGCGGGAACAGAAACAAACAAACCGCTCGTCTGCGCTGATCCTCGCTCATCTCGATCAGCGGGGATCAGCGCAGACGAGCGGTTCAACCTCGTTCCTCCAATTTCCAGGCTCCGAGGCGCGCATCGCGCGGGAATTGCGCGATCAGGGCATCCCGATCTTGGCACGGCGGCTCGAACGGGCTGTATGGAGCGTTCGACCATGCTGCTCACGCTCACGACAACTCATCGTCCGGCGACCGATCTGGGCCACCTGCTGCGGAAGAATCCCGGCCGGCCGCAGTCGTTCGATCTGAGCTTCGGCACGGCGCACGTATTTTATCCGGAAGCGACGGATGAGCGCTGCACGTGCGCTTTGTTGGTCGAAGTCGATCCGGTCGGGCTCGTCCGCAATCGGAGAGGCCCCGCGGGCGAAGGGCTTCCGGACCAATACGTCAACGACCGGCCTTACGCCGCTTCATCGTTCCTGAGCGTCGCCATCGCCGATGTCTTTGGCTCCGCGCTTTCCGGGGCGAGCAAGGAGCGGCCGGATCTGGTCGAAACGCCAATCCCCCTGGAGGTCGAAATTCCAGTCGTCCCGTGTCGCGGCGGTGAAGTCTTTTTGCGCAGTCTCTTCGAGCCGCTGGGCTACACGGCAATGGCTGCGCGGCTGTCCCTCGACGACAAATTCCCCGAATGGGGGCCGGGTCGCCATCACCGCATCCATCTCGCGGGCAACGTCCCCCTGCGCGCGCTGCTGAGTCATCTTTACGTGCTCCTGCCCGTGCTCGACGACGACAAGCACTACTGGGTCGGCGATGACGAGGTGGACAAGCTCCTTCGTCACGGCCGGGGTTGGCTCGCCGATCACCCTCAGCGGGAGGACATCACCCGTCGTTACTTGAAACATCGGCGAAGCCTGTTCACGGACGCGCTGGCCCGCCTGAACGACGAAAGCGACCCGAAGCCCGACGAGGCAGCCGTGGCGCGCGCGCGGGAGGAAGCCGAAGTCGAGCGCGCCCTCAGCCTCAATGATCAACGCATGGGAGCCGTGCTGGCCGCGTTGCGGGCATCGAACGCCCAGAGCGTTCTCGACCTCGGCTGCGGCGAAGGCCGCCTGTTCGGGCTGCTGTTGAAAGAGCGTCAGATCACCCGCTTGGTCGGTGTGGACGTTTCGCATCGCGCCCTCGAATTCGCCGCCGCGAACCTGAACCTGGAGCGCCTTCCATCCATGGTGAGGGAGAGGATCCAGCTTCTCCATGGGTCGCTGACCTATCGCGACGCGCGCCTGGCTGGCTTCGATGCCGCCTCGGTTGTCGAAGTGATCGAACACCTCGATCTGCCACGCCTGGCCGCCTTCGAGCGCGTCGTGTTCGAATTTGCCCGACCCGGCACGGTCGTCGTCACGACGCCGAACAGCGAATACAACGTGAAGTGGGAAACGCTGCCCGCCGGCCGATTCCGGCATAAGGATCATCGCTTCGAGTGGGACCGCGCGCAATTTCAGGCATGGGCGCGCGGTGTCGCGGAACGGTTTGGCTATCGCGTCCGGTTCGGTCCGATCGGCCCGGAGGATGCCGCCGTCGGGCCGCCGACCCAGATGGCGGTCTTTTCACGGTGAAAATCACGATTCCAGAACTGTCTCTCGTGCTTCTCGTCGGCGTGTCCGGCTCGGGCAAGAGCACGTTTGGCCGGCGACATTTCAAGCCGACCGAGATCCTGTCGTCCGACTTCTGCCGCGCCCTCGTGTCTGACGAGGAGAACAACCAGGCCGCCACCAAGGACGCATTCGAGATCCTGGACTTCATTGCGCGAAAACGTCTCGCCGCCGGGAAGCTGACGGTGGTCGACGCCACCAATGTCCAGCCGGAGGCGCGCAAACCGCTGGTTCAACTGGCGCGCGACTTCCACTGCCTGCCCGTGGCCATCGTGTTGAACGTGCCGGAGCGCGCCGCTCACGAGCGCAACGCGTCACGGCCCGACCGGAATTTCGGCCCTCACGTGGTGCGCCAGCAGATGCGGCAATTGCATCGCTCCCTGCGCAATCTGGAGCGCGAGGGATTCCGTCACGTTTTTGTGCTCCGCACTCCGGAGGAAATCGACTCGGCGACCATCGAGCGTCAGCCGCTCTGGAACAACCTCCAACACGAGCAAGGGCCATTCGACATTATAGGCGACGTGCACGGCTGCTTCGACGAGTTGGTCGAATTGCTCGGCAAACTGGGTTATTCGGTGGATGTCGAGGCGTTCAAGGTCACGTCGCCGGCGGGCCGGAAACTGGTCTTTGTCGGCGATCTGGTGGATCGCGGCCCCAGGATTCCTCGAGTGCTTGAACTCGTGATGAACGCCGTGGCCGACGGCGCGGCCCTCTGCGTCCCGGGCAATCACGATGTGAAGCTGATGCGCAAACTCCGCGGCCGGGATGTGCAGATCACGCATGGGCTGGCGGATTCGCTGGCTCAATTGGAAAGCGAATCCGAAGCGTTTCGCATGAAGGTCGCCGGGTTCATCGACGATCTTGTCAGCCACTACGTGCTCGACGGCGGCCGCCTCGTCGTGGCGCATGCCGGCATGAAGGAATCGATGCAAGGACGCGGCTCCGGCGCGGTGCGCGACTTCGCCCTTTTCGGGGAAACCACCGGTGAAACGGACGAATTTGGCCTCCCGATCCGCCACAACTGGGCCGCGGAGTATCGGGGACAGGCCATGGTCGTCTACGGCCACACGCCAGTGCCCCGGCCGGAGTGGCTCAATCGCACCCTCAACATCGACACCGGGTGCGTCTTCGGCGGGCGACTCACGGCGCTTCGGTATCCGGAAAAGGAAATCGTTTCCGTGCCGGCGCGCCAGACCTACGTCGAGCCCAGGCGTCCGTTCCTCGCTCCCGACGCGCCGGCCCTCGACGCCCAGCAGCAACAGGATGATCTGTTGGATCTGGCTGACGTCATGGGGAAGCGCATCGTCGGGACGCGCCTGCATCACAACATCACGATCCGGGAGGAAAACGCCGCCGCCGCGCTCGAGGTGATGAGCCGGTTCGCGGCGAATCCGAAATGGCTGATCTACCTTCCGCCCACCATGTCCCCTTGTGAGACGAGCCGGGAAGCGGGCCTGCTGGAGCATCCCGCCGAAGCGTTCGCGTACTATCGGCACGAGGGTGTCGGCCGGGTGATTTGCCAGGAAAAGCACATGGCCTCGCGCGCGGTCGTCATCGTTTGTCGCGAGGCCGCCGTGGCGCGGAAACGATTCGGCGTCGTCGCTGACGAGATTGGCATCTGCCACACGCGCACGGGCCGGCACTTTTTCGACGACGAGAAACTCGAGCGCGCCTTTCTCGAGCGCGTGAGCGCGGCGGTCACCCGCGCGGGTCTTTGGGACGAACTGAAAACCGATTGGCTCTGCCTCGATTGCGAGTTGATGCCGTGGTCGGCCAGGCCCCGCGCGGCTGTCTGTCGCAGAAGCTCCACAGAGCGCCCCAGCAT
>CAZFCY010000122.1:0-15216 GCA_964517665.1 uncultured Opitutaceae bacterium
CCGGCCTCGGCCAGCGGCTCGCGGCGCACGCCGGCGGAGGCAAAGGCGCCGCGGCCGACATGAAGCGCCTTGCGCTTGTCGGTGGAAAGCTCCTTCGCGCGCGCGATCAGTCGAGCGAATTCCGCGCGCCGCTCCTCGAGCAGGCCGAGCCCGGGCACGTCCCGCGGAAGCGTCTCGAAATATACAGTCGCGCCGGCCTCCGCGAGCTGCAGCAGTTGCCGGAGCGTTTCGACCGGCATGCGTCGCGTTTCCGGCACGATGATGATTTGATATTCACCGCCAGGAGCGACGAGCTTTCCGCGCCCGCCCGCGAGCTGCTGAACCTGCGCATCGGAAATATAATCGAACGCATATCCCCGTTGCTCGAGGGTGGCGGCAATCTCGCCGAACGGCGTCCGCAATGCCCAGGCCGTGTCGTGCACGCCGAGCTGAATCATCATTTTCTCCGGCTGGTCCCAGATGTCGTGGATCGGCCAGTATAACAAAACGTCGTTGTCGGGCCGCCCGCTTTGCAGGACGGTTTGCACCCGCGCAACGTAGGCATTGAGCGCGGAGAAATCGCGCCACCACGTGTTCTGCGGATTGAACTGCGTGGAGGCGTAAAACAACCAGCCGGGCCACGGCGCATCCTGCGGCGAGAAGACGGAGCCGTGATAGAAGATGTGGTTGATGCCGTTGACGAAAAGCCGGTCGATCTCGGGCTTCGTCATGGCGAGCGAGACCTTCCAGTGATCGCGCAGCCACGTGCAGGTTTCGCTCGAGGCGAGCGGGTGTCCGGCGACGTGCGCGGCGGAGGAGGCAAAGCGGATCACCAGCGGCTCCGGCAGATCCTGATCGTGGCGCACGTCGGCCGCGTCGCGCCGCAGGCCCGGAATCGGGAAGGGCGTGGAGCCGAACGTCTCCGTCTCGGCGATGTCGGCGTTGGCATAAAGATCGAGCAGGTTGGCGGGCGCGCCGTGCGACTGGTTGCGAACGACGAATCCGCGCTCGTGCGACCAGCGCACCCATTCGCGCAAATACTCGAGGTGCATGCGCGCGAGCGTGGATCGAAAATCGTCCTTCAAGCGCGCGAGCGTGTCGCGATCGGCTTCGGCCGCGCCCATCAACCCGGCGGCGTGGTCGCGAATGTCGTAGCCGTGCATCTCTTGAAACACCTCCGGCAATCGCGGCGCCCAGGCGCCGTCATAATATTCGAACGAGTCGTGAAACTGGCCGCGCACGAGGCCGTCCGGAAATTCATCGAAGGCCTTCGAAAACGGCTCGAGATAACGGCCGAGCGCCTCGACCGAATAGGGATTGACGACGAGTCCCTCGCCTCCGGGCGCGGCGCGTTTCACCATCATGCGCGTCGGTTCGCCGCCGAGCGCGCCATCGTTGAAGACAAGCTTCTGGAGCGCGTCGGCCTCGTCGACCCACGGCCCGCCGAACGGCCAGCCAGTGCCGGTCGCCATGTCCACGCCGAGCCCGAGCCGCCTTGCCTCGCGGCCCGCGTGCTCGAGCATTTCCATATAGTGTGGCGAAAGGAAATCGATGGAACGCGACTCGTATCCGCGCGCGCCGTAGATCGGCGTGATCTCGACCCCGCCGAGGCCGGCGGCCGCAAACTGCTCGAGCTGGGCGGTGAGGCTTTCCTTGTCCACCGCGCTTCCGGGCCACCACCAGCGCGTCCACGGCCTGGATGTGTCGAAATGCTCCGAGCCCACGGAGGGCTTCGGCGCGGCGGAGGACGGAACGGCCAATGGCGAGAGGATCATGAACGCGAACGCAGGGATCGCCGCGCGACGGAAGGAACGGTGAAGGCGGTGGAGAGAGAGCGATGCCATGGAAGAAGAGCGAGAAAGGAAAAGCCTTCGGCGAATGCGGGTTGGGGTTGGAAAATGGATACGCGACGTGAAGGCGTTGACGACAAAGAACGGACCAGTGACAAGAGCCGCCGGGAGGTTGCGTCCGCCCTCTGGTCCGTCACCTCATTCGTTCATCGCGAAATCCCCCCTCCCGGGCAGGCTACGGGGCTGCAACGGCGAACGGCGCGGGGCGTTTCGGCAGCGGGACGGATTCGTCCATATAAAAGCTCGTGTGCGGCGGCTGGTTGTAGGCGACATTCTGCCAGGCGATCGACAAACGATATTGCGGATCGTGCATGAGCGTGAAGAGGCGGTGGTCGGTGGGGATCGTCGTGGTGTAAACGCGCAGTTCGTTCCCGTCGAGCGTGCGCCAGATGACCTCTTCACGCCAGTCGCCGAAAAGGTCCGCGCTGATTGTCGGCGTGGCCTTGGTGCCGTTGTTCGAGGTCTGGTCCTGCGCGCGCAGGAGCAGCGTCTCGTCGCCGGTTTCCCAGTTCCATTTGCTGATCGTGTTGCGATCGAGCAACTCGCGGAGGAGATCGCCATCCCACCAGATCGCGAAGTTGCACGAGCGCGGCCGCGCATCCGAGAGGCGCTCGCCCGTGGCGCTGAACAATCCCGTCATGCCGGAGCCGAAGGCCCACGACTCGGAGCCCGGGTGGCGCGGATCGATGTTGATCGCGAGGCCGCGACCCGGGCCTTCGCCGCGGTCGCCGCCCTCCTCGGCCGCGCGCACCGAGGGGATGAGGAAGATCGGCTTGCCCGTCTTCGCGTCGCGCATGTTCATGCCTTCGCCGGCGAAGCGCTCCTGGATGCTGAAGACCTCGAGCCCGGGGTTCGAGGGGACGTGATCGGAGACGTGCATGGCATCGCCGTGGCCCCAGCCGGTGGAGTAGAGGCCGGCGCCGTCGTCGTCGATGGTCATGGAGCCGTAGATAATCTCGTCGCGGCCATCGCCATCGACGTCGGCCACGCTGAGGTTGTGATTCCCCTGCCCGGCGAACTTCCTGTTCTCCTCGGACGCGTCACTGTCGAAGACCCAGCGCTGGGTGAGTTTGCCGCCGCGCCAGTCCCATGCGGCCAGCACCGTGCGCGTGTAGTAGCCGCGGCACATGATCACGCTCGGGAGTTTTCCGTCGAGATACGCGACGCACGCGAGAAACCGGTCGCTGCGGTTCGCGTAGCCATCGCCCCAGACATCCCTCAACTGCTCGAAGGTCGGGGAGTCTGTCTCGGGATGGCGCTGCGGCACGTAATCGGTCGTGGCCAGCTCCGCGCCCGTGGCTCCATCGAAAATGGTGAAATACTCCGGCCCGCGCAGGATGCGGCCTTCGAGCGCGGCGACCCGGCGGCCGCTCGCATCGGTCGTGCTTCCGCTGCGGTCGCGCGACGGCGCAAACGATCCGGCGAGTTCGCGCCAGTCGGCGTCGGGGTCGCCGATGACCCTGCCCTGGCCGTCGATCGTGCCATCCGCGGTCTTGCACGCGATTTCGGCGCGGCCGTCCCCATCGAGATCGTAAACCATGAACTGCGTATAGTGCGCGCCCTCGCGGACGTTTTTCCCGAGGTTGATTTCCCAGAGGAGCGTGCCGTCGAATTTGTAGGCCTGAAGGATCGGCGGATCGGTGATGCCGGCCTGCGAGTTGTCCCGGCCGCGGCCGGTCTGGTGAAGCACGATCTCGTATTCGCCGTCGCCATCGAGATCGGCGACCGAGGCGTCGTTCGGCGTGTAGCCTTCCGGAGTTTTCAACGGAATGCGTTGATACGGCAGCGGCGGCGCGCCGGCCTCGAAGGTGAAGGGCGCGCTGGGTTCCTGCTCCACGCCATCGACCACCGCGGCGACCGTATAGGAGGTCTTCATGCCGAGATTCGCGCGCTCGTCGATGAGCCACGTCGGACCTGTGAGCGGCGTTTCGTTGAGCCTCACCGGCGCATCCGGGCCGGCCTCGCGCGTGTCGCGCTCCTGCCAGCCGGCTCCCTGAAGCGTCCTTCCAGCGACAGCTTCCGACTTGCGATAAACATTGAAGGCGACGCCCTCGGGATCGTTTCCGAGCAGTCTCCAGGAAATGAAGACACGGCCATCGGGCTCGTGAACGGCGACGACGCCGCGGCCGAGGTTCTCCATCACGCGTTGCGCAAAAACCGATCCGCCGACGGCGGTGAAAAAACAGGAGGCGAGAAACAGGCGTTTAAACATGGGAGTGATTCCGACGGGGAGGGGTGGCCGTTCCGCCCGCAGGCGGGAGGGGGCGAGCGACATCCTGACGACGACGCGCCCCCGGCGGTTGCAGGCGTCGTTCATTGACAGTAAGAGCGGAACAGGGCCGCCTCACGCCGGCCCGGCGCCCGCGCCGTCGAGCACCTGCGCGAGGGCATGCTCGAGCGCCTGCACGCGCACGGGCTTGATGAGGTGGAGGACGAATCCCGACGCCTCGCTCTTCGAGAGATCGCTTTCCATCCCGTATCCGGAGAGCGCGATCCCGCGCAGGTTGTGGGCCTGGCGCAAATGGCTCATCAATTCATAGCCCGAGCCGTCGGGCAGGCCGATGTCCGAGATGACGATGTCGAACCTCTCCGCCGCGGCGCGGGCGCGCCCATCGGCGACACTCGCCGCGGACGAAACCTCGAACCCCCGGCGCTCCAGGAGCAGCGTGAGCGTCGCCCGCGTCGGCCCGTGATCCTCCACGAGCAAGACCCGCCGCAAGCTCGCGCCCGGGGCCGGACCGGCGCGAAACACACCGGAGCCATCCCGCGCGCCCGGCGGTTGGTCGATCGTCCCGCTCCAGACCGGCCCGGGCTCGCGATCGCCCGCCGCGAGCGGCAGCTCGATGGTGAAGGACGCGCCCTTGCCGCGGCCCTCGCTCCGCGCGCGGATGTGGCCTCCGTGCAGCTCCACCAGTTTCCGGGAGATCGCGAGGCCGAGGCCGACTCCGCCGAAGCGATGCGCGCCGCCCGAATGCGCGTGGGCGCCCTGCACGAACGCATCGAAGACGCATCCGAGTTCGGCCTCGGTCATGCCGAAGCCGGTGTCGGTCACCTCGACGACGGCGGAGGAGGAGGCGCGATCGATCGACGCCTGAACCGTCACGCGGCCTCCATCCGGCGTGAATTTGACGGCGTTCTTGAGGACGTTCCAAAGCACCTGTTGCAGCCGCACCGGATCGCCGTCGATCCGCAGGGGTTCGTCCTCGAAATCGGTCGCCAGCTCGATGCGCTTGCCCTCCGCGTCGGGCCGGATCGTCGCGACCGCGTCCTTTAAAGCCGCGACGAGATCGAGCGGCTCGAGTTCGAGCGAGAGCTTGTCGCGGGTGATGCGCGTGATGTCGAGCAGGTCGTCGATCAGGCGCGCCTCGAGTTCGACATTGTTTCGAATCGTGACGAAATCCTGCCGCACCTCCTCGGCCAGCGTCGCATCCCGCGCCGCCTCGCTCGAGATCAGGAGCACGGGGTTGAGCGGCGTGCGCAGCTCGTGCGAGAGCGCGGCGAGAAAATCATCCTTGGCCCGGCCCGCGCGCTCGGCGACGTCGCGCGCCTCCCTCACCTTCTCGAGCAGACGCGCTCGCTCGATGCTGGCCGCGACGAGGTCGCACACCGTCTGCATGAAGCGCGCCTCGCCCTCCACCAGTGTTTCCTTCTCGCGCGAGCCGAACCAGACGCCGCCAAAAAAACCATCCGCGGCGCGCAGCGGGCAGCGCACCGCGAGCCGAAGCCCCAGTTGCTTCGAAAGCCGGCCGAGCATGGGCGCGGCATCGACGGCGGCTTCCGGCGCGCCGGCCGCGTATTGCTCGAGGATCGACGGCACGCCCGCGCCGGCGAGCCGCTCCACCTCCGCCGGCCCGATCCCCTGGCGCGAAGCGCAGACGAGACCCGGCCCCGCCGGATCCGGCTCGAAATCGGCGAAGACCTCGAGACGGACGGCGACCGCGAGCTGCCGAAAGATCCGCCCGCGCAGGCGTTGCGGGGCCTCGGCGATCAACAACTCGGAAGCCACCCGCGAGACAAACTCCGCGCGGCTCGCATGCGCCGTGAGCGCGGCCGTGCGCTGCTCGACGCGCGCCTCGAGTTCGTTGTTCGCCTCGCGCAGGGCCTGCTCCGCCTTCTCGCGCTGCTGCACCTCCGCCTCGAGCCGCCGGTTCGACGCCGCCAGCGCGCGGCTCGCGCGCAGCAGATCGACGAAGACCGAGACCTTCGAGCGAAGGATGCGCGGATCAACCGGCTTGGTCAGGAAATCGACCGCCCCCACCCCGTAGGCATCCGCCGCCGCCTTCTCATCCTGAAAATACGCGGTGAGAAAAATGATCGGAACATGCCGGGTGCGCTCCCGCTGCTTGATCAAATCGGCCAGCTCGAAGCCGGTCAGCTCCGGCATGTGGATGTCCAGCACGATAACGGCGACTTCGTGCTCCAGCAGCGCCGCGAGCGCCTGCCGCGGCGTGCGCGCGCGGATGAGGTTGTAGCGGAGGGGCTCGAGCACGCTCACCAGCACCGCAAGGTTGCGCTCCTCGTCATCGACCAGGAGCACGTTCACCTGCTCCGCGGGAACGTCCGCCGCCACCGGACCAGCGGGCGGGACGAGCCGGGACGTGTCGGAACGGATGCCGGCGCGGGTCATCGTGCAGCGTGCGCGGAACCGGCGGGCGCATCAGGCATCCCGCCCGATTTGCCGGCGACGCGCGCGCAATTTGGCGAGCCGCCACAAGTCAATTCCAGTTGCGTCATCATCGCCTGCGGCACGAACTAAGAACCTGCCCCTCAACGCGCAAACGTGAAAACAAGAAATCTTCCCATCGGTCGGCGCATCGCCTTCGGATTCGCCGTGCCGATCGCGCTCCTGATCGCGATCAGCCTCCTGAGCCTGCGCAATCTCAACAAACTCGACTCCGACGCCGGGGAGATCGAGCACACGATCGAAGTGCTGCGCAAGACCGAGTCCCTTTACGCCGACATCGCCGAGGCCGAATCGCACGGCCGCGGTTTCATGCTCACCGGGCTGATGAACTACCGGCAGGCCTACGAGGCCGCCGCCGTCCGGATCGAGGCGGGCGCGGCCTCCTTGAGGCCGCTTGTGGCCGACAACCCGGAACAGATCCGGCGCATCGAGGAACTGATGACAGCCGTCGCCGAGCGCCTCGAGACCGCGCGGGAAGGCATGGACCTGCGCGAAAGCAACGCGCCCGAGGCGCGGTTGCGCATCCCGGAGCTGGTCAACAGCGGCGCGCGCCTGATGACCACGATCCGCGCCAGCGTGTCCGCGATCCAGGCCTCGGAACAGCAGCTCCTCGCCCGGCGGCGCGCGGATGGCTCGCAGTCGGTCTCGTTCACCTCGGCCTCGATCGTCATCGCCTGCATCCTCGCGCTCACGCTCGTCGCCGGAGCCGGAATGGTGTTGACCCGAAGCGTGACGCGCCCCGTCGCCACGCTCGCGGCCGGCGCGGACCGGATCGGCAGCGGCGATTACGCCCATCGCGTGCCCATCACCTCGCACGACGAGATCGGGCGGCTCACGGCGTCGTTCAACGCCATGGCCGCGCAGATCGAAGACCGCCAGAACGGCATCGCCGAAAGCGACTGGCTGAAAACCCAGCTCGCCCGCTTCAGCGAACTCTATCAACTCAAGCGCGACAGCCGCGCGCTCGCCGAAGTCGTCCTGCGCGAACTCGCGACCACCGTCTCCGCGCCCTGCTCCGTGCTCTATCGGCCCGTCGACGACGCTTCGGGCGCGCACCTCGAACTGTGCGCGCAATACGCCGCCGGCAAGGCGCCGGCGCGGCTCGAGCGCTTCGAAGGCCTCGCCGGGCAATGCCTCGCCGACGGCAAGCGCATCATCCTCAGCCCCGCTCCGGTCGACTATCTCAAGGTCAACTCCGCGCTCGGCGACACGCGGCCGGCCACGATCGTCGTGCAGCCGGTGATCTATGAAGACCAGATCCGCGCCGTGATCGAACTCGCGTCGCTCGACGGCTTCACCCCGCTTCAGCTCGAGTTCCTCGAAATGATGACCGCGAGCCTCGGCATCACGTTGCAGGGCATCGACGCCGCGGCGCAGACCGAATCGCTCCTGACCGAAACCCAGGCCCTCGCCACCGACCTGCAAACCCGGCAGATCGAGCTGAACGAGAAAAACCTCGAACTGGAGGAACAGGCCGACCGCCTGCTGAAATCGGAGCGCTTGCTCCAGGAGCAGCACGAGGAACTCCAGCAGGCCAACGAGGAGATGGAGCAGGCCAATGAGGAACTCCAGCAGGCCAACGAAGAGATGGAGGAAAAGTCCAACCTCCTCACCGAGCAGAAGCGCCAGTTGGAGCGTTCCAACATCGAGACCGAGCGCGCGCGCGTCGAGCTGCAGGAAAAGGCGCGGCAACTGGAGATCACCTCGAAATTCAAGTCGGACTTCCTCGCCAACATGTCGCACGAGTTGCGCACGCCGCTCAACAGCCTGCTCATCCTCGCGCGCATCCTCGCCGAGAACCGCGAGCAGAACCTCACCTCGAAGCAGGTGCAGTACGCCGAGACCATCGAGTCCTCGGGCGCCGACCTGCTCGACTTGATCAACGACATCCTCGACCTCGCGAAGATCGAGTCCGGCACGGTCCGGCTCATGGTCGACGACCTCGATCCCAAACGGCTCTCGAACGTGCTCGACGGCCAGTTCCGCCCCATCGCCGAGGCGAAGGGCCTGGAGTTCACGATCAACTGCCATCCCGACCTGCCCGAACATCTGCGCACGGACGCGCGGCGCCTCCAGCAGGTGTTGAAAAACCTCCTCTCGAACGCCTTCAAGTTCACCGACAACGGCTCCATCACCCTCGGCATCTCCGTGCGCAAACCGGCGGACGCGGCGAGGCAGGCGCCCGCGCTCATCGCGTTCGACGTCGTGGACACCGGCATGGGCATCCCGCCCGACAAGCAGCAGATCATCTTCGAATCCTTCCAACAGGCGGAAGCCGGCACCGCGCGGCGCTTCGGCGGCACCGGCCTCGGGCTCGCCATCAGCCGCGAGATCGCGCGGCTCCTCGGCGGCGCGCTCGAACTCCAAAGCACGCCCGGCGCGGGCTCGACCTTCACCCTCGTGATCCCCGCCGTCGCGCCCGAACACACGGAGGCGCCCGCGCCTTCGCAGATCGCCCCGCCCACGCTCGCGCAGTTGCCCGAGATCCGGCGCCCGCCCGCCTCCACGCTCGAGCATCGCAGCCTGATCGCCGACGATCGCGACAAACTCCAGCCCGACGACCGCGTGCTCCTCATCGTCGAGGACGACGTGAACTTCGCCCGCATCCTCCTCGACCTCGCGCACGAAAAACACTTCAAGGCCGTCGTCGCCCCCACCGCGGCCGCCGGCATCTCGTTTGCCCGCGAGATCATCCCGACCGCCATCACGCTCGACATCCGCCTCGCCGACAACGACGGCTGGATGGTGCTCGACTGCCTCAAGCACGATCCGCGCACCCGGCACATCCCCGTGCACGTCATCTCCGTCGAGGCCGAGCGCGAGCGCGGCCTTCGCCTCGGCGCCATCTCCTGCCTGCAAAAACCCGTGTCGAAGGACGCGATCGACGAAACCCTCACCGAGATGGTCTCGTTCGTGGAGCGGCCCGTGAAGAACCTCCTCGTGGTCGAGGACAACGATGTGCAGCGCAACACGATCTGCGAACTTATCGGCAACACCGATGTCCAGACCACCGCCGTCGCCACCGCCGCGGAGGCGCTTCAGGCCATCGAAAAAACGCGCTACGATTGCGTCGTCATGGACCTCATGCTCCCCGACACACCGGGCGTGCAGCTCATCCGTTCCATTCACGAGAAGCTCGGCCTCAAGTCCCCGCCCGTGATCGTTTACACCGGCAAGGAACTCACGCGCCAAGAGGAGACAGAGCTGCGCATGCTCTCGGAAACCATCATCGTCAAGGACGCCCGCTCGCCCGAGCGGCTGCTCGACGAGACCTCGCTCTTCCTCCACCGCGTCCAATCCCGGCTGCCCGAGCGCCAGCGCCGCATGATCGAGAGCGTGCACCGCCACGACTCCGTGCTCTCCGGCCGCAAGGTCCTCATCGTCGATGACGACCTGCGCAACATCTTCGCCCTCACCGCCGCGCTCGAAAGCTACGACATGACCGTGCGCTTCGCCGAAAGCGGCGTGTCCGCGCTCGCCACGCTCCAGGCGGAACCCGACATCGATATCGTGTTGATGGATGTGATGATGCCGGAAATGGACGGCCACGAAGCCACCCGCGAGATCCGCAAGATCGAGCGCTTCGCCAATCTCCCCATCATCTCCGTCACCGCCAAGGCCATGCGCGGCGACCGCGAGAAGTGCATCGAGGCCGGCGCCTCCGACTACATCACCAAACCGGTCGGAATCGAAAAACTCGCCTCGCTCATGCGCGTCTGGCTCTACCGCTGAGCGCAACGATGCAAGACGGTGTCATGCTCGATCATTCTCGTTCTCGCAATCCTTCTCGTTCTCTCCTTCCGATGAGTCGAAAAGCGAGAGAACGAGAAAGATTGCGATTACGAGAACGAGAACGACTTTGACGCTGTTCAAAACCACATCAGACCGGTGGACGCGGACGCCCCTGCCCGCGTTTCCCCGAGCCCTCGCGCCTGAGCCGTCAAACCTGAGCCGCGCGCGCCGCTGTCTCTGATGCCGCACCACGGGCAGGAACCCAATCCGTCTGACACGCCGGACGCGGGCGCCGTCGACCGGCGCGGCCATCCGGAACGGGACGCCATCCGCGCCCTCGTCACCGACATCTACGAGCGCTCCGGCGCCGATTTCCGTGAATACGCCTACTCCTCGCTGCGCCGCCGCATCGCGCGTTGCGTCACCGAGGAAAACGTCTCCGACGTCGGCGAGCTTCACCGCCGCATGCTCGGCGATCGTCACTGCCTCCAGCGCATCCTCAGATCGATCACGGTGCACGTCACCTCGATGTTTCGCGACCCGGGCTTCTTCCTCGCGTTGCGCGAGATCGTCGTGCCCGTGCTGCGCACCTACCCCTTCGTGCGCATCTGGAGCGCGGGCTGCTCGACGGGCGAGGAGTTGTTCTCCCTCGCCATCGTGCTGCACGAGGAAGGCATCCTCGATCGCTGCCGCCTCTACGCCACGGACATGAGCGTCGTCGCGATCGAGAAGGCGCGCGCCGGCATCTTCCCACTCGGCGCGATGCGCGATTACCTGCGCAACTACCAGGCCGCCGGCGGGCGGGAGTCCTTCTCGGACTATTACACGGCCGATGGCGAGAACGTCATCCTCCGCCCCTTCCTGCGCAAGAACGTCGTTTTCAGCAGCCACAACCTTGCCTCGGATTCATCCTTCAACGAGTTTCACGCCATCTTCTGCCGCAACGTGCTGATCTATTTCAACCGCGTGCTCCAGGATCGCGTGCACACGCTCTTTCACGAAAGCCTCGTCAACTACGGTTTCCTCGGCCTCGGCCGCAGCGAGTCGATTCGCTTCACGCCCTTCGAGAAATCCTACGAGTCCGTCGGAGGGCGGGAGCGCGTCTTCCGCAAGGTGCGGTGATCGTGATCGGCGGCTCGCTCGGCGGCGCCGATTCGGCGAAGCGCATTCTCGGGCAGCTCCCGGCAACGCTTCCCGTCCCCGTCGTCCTCGCGCTGCACCGCTACCCCGAGAGCGACGAGCTGCTTGCGCAATCCCTGCAGCGCGCAACGGTCCTTCCCGTCATTGAGGTGAACGACAAGGATGAAATCCTGCCCGGCCGCGCGTACGTCGCGCCCGCCAACTACCACCTCCTCGTCGATGACGGCTGCTTTTCCCTCTCCACCGACAGCAAGGTGAACCACGCGCGCCCGTCGATCGACGTGCTCTTCGAATCCGCCGCCGACTGGATCGGCTCCGGCGTGATCGGGGTCGTCCTCTCCGGAGCCACCTCCGACGGCGCCGCGGGCGCGCGGGAGATTCAGCGCCGGGGCGGTTCGGTCATCGTCGAACATCCCGAAACCGCCGCGTGCCGCGTCATGCCGCAGGCGGCGATCGACGCCACGCGCGCGGCCGGAGTCCATCCGGCGGACCAGATCCCGCGCGTCCTCCTCGGCCTGCTCGAAAGCCGCGAGCGCGCCCCCCGCGGCCAGGGCCCGAAAACCTGATCCGCTCTCCGCGCGGAGCTACCCATCCGCGGCGCGAAGCAGAGCGTCGGCGACCGCCTTCGGCTCGAGCCGGGAAAGGTCTCCATCCGGCGCGCGCGCGACGCGATGACGATCGCTGCCCGGCGGCCACGGCCCAAAGCGGACGGGATCCGTCGGGCCGAAGAGGCCGAAGACGCGAACGTCCATGGCCGCGGCGAGGTGCATCGGGCCGCTGTCGTTGGAGACGACCCAATCGACGCGCTCGAGCGCGGCCGGAAGCTCGTCGAGCGCGAGGCGCCGCGGGCCGGCGTCGACGAGCCGCCCGCTCGCGACATGCGCTTCGAAACCCGCCGGGACGCGCGCGGACCAGAGGATGCGCACGTCGGGAACACGCTCGAGGAGCAACTCCGCAAGCGCGGCAAAACCCGGCCAGTTTTTCTCCGCCCGCCGGCTTTCCGGAAAGAAGAGCAGGGTCCGTCCGCGCCACGGGGAAATCGCCGGATCGCGCGCGCGCGGCGCGCGGCTGAAAGTGATGTTTCCCTCGATCCGCGGGGGGAGCCCGAAGACGGGCGCGAACTGCAACAACACCTCCACCGCATGCGCCGGCAGCCCGCCGGGCGGAAGCGCCACCGCGCGCGGACAGAGCAGGCGCGCGCCCTCGCGGCTGTCGCGCCGGCCGATCTTCACCGCGCCGCGCGCGAGCCGCGCGATCAACGCGCTGCGCGCCAGACCCTGCATATCGAGAACCCAGTCGAAGCGCGTTCGCCGCAGCGACCGGATGAGTTGAAAAAAGGCACCGATCCCGCCGCGGCGATGAAACTCGAAAACCTCGTCCACCGTGTCGCAGGCGCGCGCAAGCGGCGCGAACGCGCTCGCCGCGACCCAATGGATGCTCGCGCCGGGGACGCCCCGGCGGATCGTTTCCACGACCTGCAACCCGTGCACGATGTCGCCGAACGAAGACGGCTTGATGACGAGGATCCGGCGCATGTCCGGCGGAAAGAAGCGGGCAGCGGCCAGCCCGGCGCGAGCAGAAAACGGCAGGCCGGACGCGGGGCTCGCGAATCGGCCGCCTCCGTTTTCTTCGTTTCCTTCCGCGCGGTTGTACCGATCCCCGCGCCCTCGCGGCTCAACCCCGTTCCGTGTTCGTGCTCCGGTGGTTGACCAGCGCCGGCAGGTCGAGGCCCATGCGCTCGCGCGCGAAGGCCACGAGGTCGGGCGTGGGCGGCGCCTCGAAGGTCATGCGTTCGCCATCGGCGAGCCGGAAATCGACGCTCAGGCAGTGCAGCGCCTGACGCTCGAGCGGCAGGCGGGCGGCGAGGGATTCCGTCCAGCCGTCCTCGATAAACTCCAGGAAACACGCCGGTGACGGCCCGTAGATCTTGTCGCCCACGACGCGGCGCCCGAGCCATTCCGCGTGGGCGCGGATCTGGTGCGTGCGTCCGGTCACCGGCTCGGCCTCGACCACGGTGAACCCGCCGCCGCTGGCGAGGGCGCGAAACCGCGTGAGCGCCGGCGCGGCCTCGGGCGCGGGCGCCGCGCGGCGCTTGGCCACGACGACGCTGCCGAGGTCCGGCCCGATGGGCACGTCCACCTCGCGTTCGCCGGAGAAATCGCCCTCGAGGATCGCGAGATAGCGCTTGCCGACCTGCCGGCGCTCGACCGCGGTTTGCAGGCGGCTGGCGAGCGCGCGCTCCTTGGCGAGGACAAGCGCCCCGCTGGTCTCCCGGTCGAGCCTGAAAATGAGATGCACGCGCTCCAGCCCGCAATACTCGCGGCACGCGCTGACCAGGCTCGACCACGGGCCGTGTTTCGAGGGATGGCAGACGACCAGCGGCGGCTTGTTGAGCAGCAGCAGGCGCTCGTCCTCGCGGATGATCCACGAGGCGAGTTCCTCCGGCGTGATCATGAAACCGTGTTTTGTTCCGGGCATGGCAGGCGGTAAGCTTTCGAAGATTCGAAGCGTTCTCATTTCCTGTGCGCTTTTCTCTCAGGAACCGATCGCAAAACGCCGAATCCCAAGAGGTGTTGATGACACAGCGCTCATGGCAGCGACAATTGCCCCTGCATCACCGATCACGGGTTGCGCCTTTCCCCTGTCGAGGCAAACTTCGGGACGTTGCGACGGACTTCTCCATCGAACCCGGATCCCCTTCCGTTTCCCCTCGCCGGCCCGAGTCCCACCCCTCCGCGAGCGTCTGCCGTCATCACGCTCAATCGTGAATGTCTGACCACAAACATAGCCTTGTTATGCCCAAAAAAAACAACCACGCACACAACGGACACGAGATCATCCTCGCCGGCATCCACATGGAACTCACGGAAGCGCTGAAGAACATCGCCCATGAAAAGCTCGAGCGACTGTTTCGACATGAGGATCGAATCGTGCGGGTGCGCGTGGAGCTGGAGTACGACAAACTGCGGGTGCGCGACAACGAGTTCATCGCCAAGGGCCGCATCCAGATCCAGGGCCCCGACCTGATCTGCTCGGTGGCATCCGACGACTGCCTGAAGTCGCTCGACCTGCTCGTGGACAAACTCGATCGCATGATCCGCCGCCGCGCGCGCCTGCGCAAAGTCAAGCGCCACCACCCGCGCCCCGTCGAGATCCCGTCCGCGATCCCGAAGGCGTAGCCGAAATCCGGGAGACAGCATCGCCTCTCTCCCGCCTCCCGTCATTCAAGCCCGGTTTCCGCCGGGCTTTTTTGTTGGCTTCGAAGCACCCCGCGTGCGGTATGCGCGGATCGGCGTGGAGGAAGGCTGGACAACTTTGCTACGATCCACCGCCAGCCCGCCATGCCTCGATCCTCGATGCTTCCCACGCGCTTTTCCCGCCTCCGCCGCCCGGGCTTCCTCGCTGGCGCCCTTTTCGGTTTCGCGACGCCGTTCGTGACGCCGGCCGCGCTCGCGGGCGCGGAAGCAAAGCCGCTCGTCGTGGCGACAAACACGATCCTCGCCGACATCGTCGCGCAAATCGCCGGACCGCTCGCGCGCGTCCATTGCCTTGTGCCTTCCGGGGTGGACATCCACGGCTTCGACCCGAAACCGGGCGATGTCGCGCGGCTCGAGCATTGCGATCTCATCGTCTCCAACGGCGCGGGTTTCGAGCCCTGGCTGGACAAGCTGATCGAGGCCGCCGGCTACCAGGGGCCTCACCTCGAAGCCATCCGCGGCGTGCCGCCGCTCCGGCAAGACGAACCCAGCGCCGCTCAGCGCGAGGAGTCGAGGAGGGCGTCCTCCTCTTCCATGTCGCCGAGTGACGAGTACACCATGCACCTGAGCCGCG